>NZ_JBVVPW010000018.1:0-144582 GCF_055811385.1 Mesorhizobium sp. WSM4849 | reverse complement strand
GCGCCCATTTGCCAGCCCCGTCTTTCCGGCCCTGATCGCAACCGCCGTCAGCGAAATCGACGTTCTTCACAGCCGACTAGCTACGAGCAAGGCCTCCATAGGTGACAAACTCGAACGAGGGAAGGTAATGGACATTGTCCCGTTCCCGGCAGACTTGACCAAGCACAGCCCGAAGAACGGATTTGCCTTCAGTGCTCGCGGTGACGATATCCGCGTCCTGAAACGTCCGAGCCAACGCAACCGGTGAGACTGTAAGAATTATCGGTGCATCGGGTTTGTGTTGACGGACCATGTCCACGGTGGCCATCACGTTGGCGTAGTTTTCCTGAAAGCTGCTGACGTGAAGCGTCGTTTCCTGCATCCCGCCTCCGCCACGATAGAGCGGTTTCTGTGCTGCTATTTTGCCACTGGCCTTGTTGATGAAGACCTCAGTCATTCCGAAAGTGAATATGAATGCCGTGGCTGCATCGAAGCCAACCCGCATCTCTCGGTTCATGCTCTCGATCACCTCTCTGAGAACTTGCGGAGATTTGGCGAAGATGCCGCGGCGGTACGGGTCCTGAAAGCAGATTGGGCCCCAAGGAGCACGTTTCTTGACCTGCCACCAGTCGTCATGGGCCTGATCCTACAACCCGAGCATTTGCTCGATCTGAAGCCGAACCGTGAAGGTGTTGTAGAAGTTCATATGCTCCTGCCGAGGCAGCTCATCTACAATGGCCTGTGCCGGGTCGAAGCTGATATTTTTATAAGACGGAACGCATGCGATCTGCCTGCTTGTCAATGCACGTCGAATTTCCTGCGCGAAGCAACTCCCCATCGTGAAGAATATGTCGTCAGAAGTGAATATTGAGGTTTTGCGGATTGTAATGGCGCCCGAACTGACAAAGTCGTCATACTTCGTGGTTGATTTGTTCGATGCCATCAAACGGATAGGTTTAATGTATCCAAGTTGGTGGCGGAGCCGAAGGTACTTTCGTCGAACTCGCTCTGGTAATGTCACAACAGCTCCATGATCTTCATAGCCGGCCGCCGACAGCAATGCCCGACATTTAGTCCGCTTCGTCGCCAGCCGCAATCAGGAGGATTCAAGATTGACTATAACTTCGAACGAAGTCAGACGTCAGGTACCAGTTTGGCGCATGTGTGACAGCGTCGAGAGAATTTCATGGATCGGCAGGAGCGAGGGTCGTCACAAAAACGATACATCGCATCGGGAAACGGAATGAGTGCAAAGAAACGAATTTCAGCGGCCCTGACGTATCCGCCGGTCAAGCGCCTGATCGTCGAAAACCTGCCACCGCATAAGACGCTGTATGTGACAGGTTTGCTGTGTTCGATCGCCGCTGCGGCGGCGACCGGCGCAACGGCTTGGATCATGAGTGTCATGGTCAATACCATTTATGTGGATCGGAACGCTGCCGCCGCATGGGGTATCAGCCTTGTGATTATCGGCATTTTCCTGATCAAAGGGATCGCTGACTACTGCCAGACTATTACGACGGGGAAGATTCGCCGGGCTATCGTTTCGGACCTTCAAAATCGGCAGTTTTCCCGAATGGTGCGTTTCGACATCGGCCGGTTCGCCAACCAGCATCCGGCGAAATTCGTCTCCAAGATCATGTTCAACGCGCGCGCCGGGGCCGCCGTTATTCTCACCCTCACGAGCAGCTCTGTCTCCGATGTGCTCAAGCTGATTGCCCTGGCAAGCGTCATGGTCAAGCAGGATCCGGTGATGTCGCTGATATCCGTGACGGTTCTACCGCTGCTGTTCCTATCGGTGGGCGCCATAACCAGGAAGCTCAAGGCGCTGGCAAGGGGTGAGACGGAGTTGGCTGCACTGGTCCAGTCGATCGGCACGGAAGCCGTCGAAGGCATCCGCACGATCAAGTCCTTCCAACTCGAAGACAAGGCAGCCGCCAGCTTCGCCAAGGCCGTCGGCAAGATGGAAAGGCGCGGCATCCAGATCAACCGGACATCGGCGTTGATGAGTCCATTGATGGAGACCGGCGGCGGTTTCATCATCGGCCTTTTCGTTATGTATGCCAGTTGGCAGACCCTCGGCAACGGCAAGACGCCGGGCGAATTCATGGGCTTCATAACCGCCTTTATGCTTGCCTACGAGCCCGTCAAGCGGCTCGCTCGGGTCAATGTCGACATCCAGAAGCAAATGGTGGCCGTCGAGCAGATGTATGATTTGATCGATACCCCCGAACAGCGACAACTCGCAACCGCGGGCGAGCATCTCACCGATGTCGAGGGCAGCATCCGTTTTGAAGATGTCGCCTTCACCTATGGCGGCAACAGCCCGGCGCTGCACGGTGTTTCCTTCGAGGTGCGACCTCGTGAGAAGCTGGCGATCGTCGGCCGCTCCGGCGCCGGCAAGACAACCATCGTCAATCTGATCCTGCGCCTGATGGAGCCGGACAGGGGCAGGATTCTTCTCGACGGAAAGGATATTTCGAAGATCAGCCTGGCCGACGTTCGCGACAATATCGCACTGGTGTCACAGGACGTCTTCCTGTTCGAAGGCTCGATCCGTGACAACATTCGTGACGGACGCCCGAACGCCAGCGATCGGGAGATCGAGTCCGCGGCGGACCTCGCCCGGGTCACCAACTTTGCCTCTAACCTGGAAAACGGGCTCGACACGCTTGTCGGGCCGAGCGGTACCAATCTATCGGGCGGGCAGAAACAACGCGTTGCCATCGCGCGCGCCCTGCTCAAAAATGCTCCGGTGATTGTCTACGATGAAGCAACATCCGCGCTCGACGGCGAAAACGAACGGGCGGTCATGGAGGCTGCGTTCGACGATGCATTTCAGCGCACGGTGATCTGCATTGCGCACAGGCTTTCAACCATCAAGGCGGCCGATCGTATTCTGGTATTTGACGCTGGCATGCTCTCAGACTCCGGGACTCACGACGAGCTTGCCGAGCGCAGCGAAATCTATCGCTCGATCTTCCATCTGGAAGCGTCCGCTCCGATCGTCGAAGGCGGCAAAACGCTGCGGCAGAGCGTATCGCGCTGAAGGCCGATGACCAGTTTTTACCACGGTTCCTACATCCGGTACGTGATTGGTGGATTGGGCCTGCAGTTGCGCCGATACACAAAGGCCGTGCGCAGACTGTTTACCGGCTCCAAACCTCGTTCCGTTCTTGACCAGCAGGCCAAGGTCGACGCGCTGATCGCGCGCCGGGACTGGACAGGGCTTGAAGCAAGTACCAATGAAATGGCCATCATGGCCGATCGTGCCCGTGACCCTGAGCTGATGCAGAAGGCAGGCCAGGCGTTCGAACGGCTGGGCAAGTTCGCGCGGGCGGCCGAGCTTCGGCTTTCCGCTCGCCGGCAACGAAAAGGGGAAGGTGCCAATGAGTGGACCGGAGAAGACCTCGGTGCGGATACACTGCTGATCGATCTTGTAGAGGATGATCCTCGCAGTCTTGGCCGGGTTATCCGCCATGCGCGACTGGCCGGCGCCGCCGCTGGATGTGCGCAAAGCGCGACAATTCGGGTCGAGCCGCGCCTCGTATCGCTTGTGCAGCGGACGTTCCCGAATGCGACCGTGGTTCCAGCGCAGCAGAATGTCGTTGGCGACAAATTTGCGACCTTCGAAAATCTCGCCTGGGTTTTCGGCCGCGATGCCGAAAGACTTGCCGCCGATTTCGTGCCGCTGCGGGTAGATCCTGAACTCGTCGAGACATTCCGCAAGCGCTATCGCTCGATGACGGATCTGCCACTGGTGGGTCTGTCCTGGGGCAGCAAATCACACACCAAGGAGGTGCCTGATTTCCCCGAATGGGCACGGTTCATCGCCCAGACACATGCGACATTCGTTTCCCTCCAGTACGGACAGATCAAGCCGGCGCTGCGGCGCCTGCGCAACGGCAATGACGCGCGGCTTATCTATGATGACAGTGTCGACCAGATGCTCGATATGGACCGTTTCGCCGCGCAGATCGCCGCGCTCGATGCCGTCGTAACGATCAGCAATACGGCGGCCCATCTGTCCGGAGCACTCGGTGTTCCGACCATTTTCCTGATCGACGACAAGTTTCAGACAGCGTGGCCAGTGATTGGCGATCGAACGCCCTGGTATCCGAACGGCGTCGTCATGCGCAAGGAAGGGCGTGCGTGGCCGATGGTGCTCGACGACGTCGGCCGGCGGCTCGAGTCGATTTTGACGGCGCCTTCGACGCAGTCTAGCGATAGTTGAGGGTCGCCGTGCCGAACAGACGATCCATCCTTGAGAAGGCAAAAGCCGCCGACCTGCGCCCGCAAGGTGTTGACGGCAAGCGGCTGCAGAAGGTTCTCGATCGGGCGAAGAAGTTTTTCAGGCGTCCCTCGCGCCATACTGACGAAAGCGTCGAACGGCATATGAGCCAGATGGCGCAGAATGTCGAGCGGCGTGACTGGCAGGCGGCCCGGGAACATGCGCTGGCACTCGGCCTGCTCGGTGAGCAGCTTGGCGATCCCGGGCTTGTCAAAAAAGCCGGGCGTGGACTGAGACGTCTTGGCGCTGGGAATCGTGCCTGGCAGTTGATCGCGTCGAGCAAGCAAGTGCCCGGCCGGCCCGAATGGGATGGCAGTGATCTTGCGGGTCGCAGGCTTGCCGTCGAGCGGCGCGAGGGCGATCTTGCAATCTTCTTCCAGTTCGCGTCGCTGCTTGGGCCGGTGGTCGCAACTGCCGACCGATGCACCGTCTTCGTCGAGCCGCGACTCGCGCCACTTTATCGCAGAACATATCCTGGGCTCGATGTCAGGCTAGAAGGAGAAGGGGAGGTGGCGGCGACGGACGCCGACGTCTTCGCCTGCTTCGAGACACTGGCGAAGCACTTCTGGCCGGATGAGCCGACAGCACGCGCGCCCTTCCTCCCGTTGGAGCCGGACCGCCGACTGGTCGCCGAGCTACGCAGCACCTATCTCGATCGTGGCCCGGGTCCTCTGATCGGCTTCGCCTGGGGAAGCCTGAACAAGGGCAAGGACCTGCCGGCTCTGGACGATTGGCGGGCGCTGCTCGGCGATCTGCCGGGACGCATCATCAGTATGCAGTATGGCGATGTCGGGCCAGCGCTCGCCGAATTCGAACGCTGGGCGCCGGGACGCATCATCCATGACGCTTCCGTCGACCAGTTGTCGGATATGGACCGCTTTGCCGCGCAAATCGCGGCGCTCGATGCGGTGGTGACGATCAGCAACACCGGCGCCAATCTGGCGGGAGCGCTTGGCGTTCCGACTGTCATCATGCTCGACGATGGGTTTCGGCTGTCGTGGCCTGCCTTCGGCGAGACGGTAGCCACATATCCAAGCGTTCGACTGGTTCGAAAGGGCGGCGAGGCATGGGCGTCCGCAATGCAGGAAGCAGGTGGACGGGTTACGCAAATCATCGGTGGAGCTGGTGATGGCCGGTAGCCAACTCCTTCGCCGGTTCCGCCGCGGTGTCGCGCTTGCAGGCTATAAGTACAAGGTCTGGTTCCGTCGCCACCGGCGGCAGCTTTTCCTGCGCTGGCGTGATGGCGACATTGCCGATCAGATGGCGGATTATCGGCGAAGCATCGAGGCGCGCGATTGGTCGGCCGCACTGCCGAAAGCCCTGGCCCTAGGGGCGATTGCGAAGTCGCGGGGCGAGGTTCGCCTGCTCGACGAGCTTAGCAAGGCGCTGATGCGGATGGGCGCCTACGGCCCGGCGGCCGAGCTCAAAATCGCCCGGCGCCACATCGTTGAAGGCCGCGTCAACGGCGAATGGCTCGGCCAGGATATCTCTGACCAGGTCCTGCTCGTCGATCTGATGGAGACCGAAAAGCAGGGTCTGGCCACCGCGATCCATCATGCGAGTTCCGTCGGCCGTGCGCTCGCCCGGGCCGCTCGTTTGATCGTCCTGGTCGAGCACCGGTTGGTGCCGCTCTTTCAGCGGACATTTCCCGCCGCCGATGTGCGAGCTGTCGGTCCGGGGAACAAGGCCGCCTATGGCGAGGCCCAAGCCTTTGCGGGCGTTCAGCATCTGACGGCCGTGTTCGAGACAGATGAGACCACGATCCGGGAGCATTTCGTCCCCCTGAAGCCGGATCCGGCGCGGGTCGCTGAACTTCGCGCCCGTTATCGGAAGGATGACCGGCCGCTGGTCGGCGTCGCATGGGGCAGCTCCAATCCTGGCAAGGACCTGCCGCCACTTACGGCATGGCGCGGGCTTATCAGCCGTCCGGACCTCCGGTTCGTTTCGCTGCAATATGGCCAGGTCGCGTCCGACCTGAAGATCCTGACCGATGGCGAGCCCGCGCGTATTCTCCACGACGGATCAATCGACCAACTCGTCGATATGGATCTTTTCGCGGCGCAGGTTGCCGCGATGGACGCTGTGGTAACCATCAGCAATACCGGGGCGCATCTGGCCGGCGCGCTCGGCATCCCGTCGGTCTTCATTCTTGGCGATGGGTTCAAACGTTCCTGGCCGGTCGAGGGCGATCGCACACCCTACTATCCTTCCGCAGTGCTGGTCTCGAAACGGGAAAGGCCCTGGGCCGCGGTGATGGAAGACGCACAAAACCACATGGGCTCACTCATCAGCGCTGGTTGAATCCATCACGGAAGCCATCGCAAGTGTGCCAGGCAGGTCACAACCGGCGAAGTAGTCAAGCGTCTTTCTTGACGGCGAGAGCATTGTAAACTACCCGGCGGGCGGCCGTTCTGAATTTCACGGATAGAGGCGATGCATATCTTTGGGTAGGTCGAGAACCAAGGCGGCTTCTCCTGTCAGCGAAGGCTTTGTGCAGCGGCTCCTCGCGGCGTACCGGCTTGCGCATCCAGGAAATCTGTTCAAGCGCGGGCGTATCTACGCTCGCGGCAGGGCAGCGACGAGGACTGTCTACTTCGTCCCACACAACCGCAACAATGTTCGGCTGCTGGCTGACGCGGCAGAAATTCTGGGTGACCGCGGCATCCGCTGCGTGTTCGCGCATCTCGATGGATTGAAACGCGGCGGCGTAGCGCGACCTGAACTCAACGCCCGGGGAATATCGCATATCGGCTTTGCCGAGCTCGAGCGGATGATCAGACCCGGCGACATTCTGGTGACTGGAAATGACTATGCGCCGCAATTCTTTAGGCGATTCATCGACTCCATCAACTTCGGCATGGTCCGTGTGGTCGGCCTGATCGGAGGTGCGCGACTGCTGCAGCCGCATCGATTTGTGAGAGCCGACTACATCCTGTCGATGGGACCAGCGGCGCTGCAGCAAAGACGACAGCCGACATACGTTGTCGGCTCGCCGGTCATTGAGCGTGCCGTCGGAAGCGCTGGCGCCAGGCACGATGAAGGGCTTTTTGTGCTGGTCAACTTCAAGGGGGATATCGAAGAGCCCGCAGATCGCCAAGCGATTGAAGCCGTGACAGCCGCATGCGCGAAACTCGGCCTTGCCTATGTCGTTAGCGTCCACCCCACGATGTTCGCAAAAGTCGATATGCCGAACAAATCGACCCTGGATTTCGCACAGTTGCTCCCGGACGCTCTGGCGCTCGTAACGCGCCCAAGCACCACTGTTTACGAAGCAATCGCCTGCGGCATTCCGGTGGTGCTGTTTCCGCTGGTTTCGGCCATGGTCGAGTTCGACAGGCCTATGGGCGCTTTCAAACCAACATTGTCGGAGCATGACCTTGTCGAGGATATCCGCGCTGCGGTCAGGTCAAGGCCGATTTATTTTGAGCAAAGCCGGGACTTCCTCAATGCCAATCTGTCGATTGATCCAAAGGTGCCGGCTTCGCAACGGATCGCCAATGCCTTAATCGATATTTACAATCGCTGATCTGCTCGATCAAAGTGCCCGCAATCGGAGTCCGCAAGTTGAGTTTGTTTTCCAACTTTTTTGCAAGAAAGCCGCCCCTGCTTGTCGTCTCGTTTCCCAAATCCGGGCGGACCTGGCTGCGAGTCATGCTTGACGATCTGGGCGTCGATGCGGCTTATACGCACGACGGTTCCGACCACAAGGATCTGCGTGACATTGCGCAGATCAGCCCCGACAAATCTCGCTACAAACGGCAGCGGCTTCTGTTCCTGACGCGAGACCCCCGCGACACTGCGGTGTCTGGATATTTTCAGGTCAACAAACGCCATGGGCTGGAAGCAGGTCCGATCGGCGATTGTATAAGAAGCCCCCAACACGGTGTCGAGAAGATTGCCCTTTTCAACCTGCAGTGGTTCGCAGCCGCAAGTCACATGCGAAAGATTGCGCTTCTGCGCTATGAAGATGTGCAGCGGGATACAAACGACGCATTGCGCAGCATCGGGAAATTTTTGGAGAAACCTTTTGAGGAGTCCCAGCTTGCCGATGTTGCCGTCAGCAGATCGTTCAAACGCATGCAGCAATCTGAAATCTCAGGAGAACTGGGTGCGCGCTATGGGGGGAGATTGCAACCGCGCAATCCTGACGACCCGGAAAGTTTCAAGGTTCGAAAAGGTAAGGTCGGCGGTTATTTGGACTACCTCAGCGCGGATGATGTAGCCTTTTGTGACAATGTGCTTGCGCGGCTCGATTACTGGAGGCGGCTCGATGAAGCCTTCCAGCGGCATGGCATATCTTATGTCGACGACAGGGCAGGTGTGAATTGATCCGATGCAAAGGCTTTGTCTGCGGATGCGGACATAGCGGCACCACGCTGATAGCGACGATTCTTGCTTCGCATGCCGATGTCTTTTTGCCATTCGAAGAAACCAACGTGTTTTTCAAATGGGCTCCACTTGCGCTGTATCGCTACTCGAAGCTGAAACGGGCGGCCATTGGGGCGGGCAAGTCGGTGCTGCTTGAAAAGACACCGCGTCATATCAGGCGTGTCGACCGGATACGACGCCTGGTGCCGGGCGCGAAGTTCGTGATGCCGGTACGCGATGGGCGCGATACCGTTGCTTCGCTGACCAGGCGGCTTGGCGATGCGACCGAGAGCCTGGATCGCTGGATTTCGGACAACACAATGGTGCTTGCCGAGCGCGGCAGCACGGACGTCCTGATTTACCGCTACGAAGATCTTGTCGATGACCCGGAAGCGACCATCGAAAAGATCTGCACCTTCCTGGGATTGTCGTTCGAGCAGAGTTTGCTCGACTATCATCGGAGCCCGCAACGATGGTTCACACTTGACGCGCAACCCCAACATGCCGCGTTGCGCAACCAGCAGGTGAACCAGCCAATTTATGACGGCCGCGGCCGCTGGAAGACCGAACTGGGTCAGCAGGAATTGGTGGAGCTTACCGAGGGGCGTGGGAAACCCCTGATGCAGGCCTTCGGATACATTTAAGACCGCCGCGCGACCGCTTTACTCTGGAAGCGCGCGCGCATAGCCAAACTGATCGAAGTCGCGCTCATACGCACGATAGATGGTGTCCGCCAGTTCTGGCGTGAAATAGTCGGCAAGCCTGCGGCGCGAGGAGGTGTGCAGAGGTGGCATCGCCGCGCGTCGCACCTCGTCGCTGGCACCGACATGATCGAGAACCCGTTCGAAATCCTTTGCAAAAGTCTCGGTCTTGCCGATGAGGTCGAACGCAACGCCTGGAAGGTCGATGATGTCGCTTTGTCTCTGCCAATGCTTGTCGATGCGCCATGTGGAAGTCGTGCAGGCAAAGGCGACGAAATCTGCAAAGGACAGGCTCTTGTCAGCACCGACAGGCAGCGCCGGATCAGCCCTTTCGCGGTGGGCTAGATAGACCTCCACCCTGCCATAACCAGGCACTAGGGGACGGTCGCGATATTGGTCGGCCCAGCACGACAACAGCCTTGTATAGGGATTGCGAACGAAGGTAAATCGCAAGGCTTCGGGACTTGTGGCCATGCGATAGAACTGCACGACGCCATGGCGAGGCGCCTGCAGGTTCGACGCCTTTCGGTTGTGCACCTTCCAGTTCTGGTCGCTGCGCCACCCCGACACGGTGTCGTTGCCGATCATGGCTGCAAGGTTGCTGCGAATGCGGCTGCTCGCCGCCTTTGGCGTAGCCAGGTACAGGATCTTGAGTTGCGGGACTACGTCGATCAGGTCGTCCGGCAGATATGCGGTTTCCATGGCCCTGCGGTAAAAAGCCAGCGCCTCGGGATTGCACCAGCTCAACACCTGCTCGACAACCCGCCACCGGAGAGACCGCAGTTTGGGCCTCAACTGGCGTTCGATTCTCCTCAATCCATGAGCCTGCTTCGATTTCGGGACGGGAATCTCATATGACAGTTGGGGGGGGCTGGTGTTCATCCGCTGCTTCCTGTTGATTTCTAAATGCCTCACCTCTGGGAAAACCGCAAGCAACAGTGGACAATCGACCCAATCTGCCTTCGCCTCGCGTTGGTACGACTTCCTGATCTACCGCTACGAGGATCTGGTGACGACCCAAAGCCGTCGAGAGATCTGTACATTCCTGGGATTGTCGTTCGATCCAGTGTTGCGGGACCTCATCAGAATTCACAACAAAGATTTACAGTTGACGCGCACCCGCCGCCACGATTGGAAAGCGCTTAGGGACGAGGCGCGACAAAACATGTGGTTGCTCATTGGCTAAGTTTGATCGAGATCACCCGTCATGTCATAAGGCCCGGAAGCCGGGTCCTTAGCAGCCGGCAACTGATAGGGTGTTTGCGAGGTGATCATGAAATTACTGCGGTGGCTCAGGCCGAAGGCACAAGAAAACTCCAGTAATTTGGGCCTTTCCATTTCCTACCCAAAGTCAGGGCGGACGTGGTTAAGAGTCATGCTTGATCAGCTCGATGTCTGCCTAGATTATAGCCACGGCGGCAGCGCGTTCCACAGCAGATCCTTCCGCCCGGCCGAAGCTTTTTTGGGAAAACGGCCCTTGCTTTTTTTGCATCGCAATCCGATCGACACAACGATTTCCGGATATTTTCACGTCACCAAACGCGAAGCATGGCGCGACTTATTCCAAGGCGATTTGTCAAGCTTTGTACGAGACCCACGGTTTGGCATCGAGAGGACCCTCCGCTTCAATGCAATGTGGCTGGCGGCAATAAGCGAAAGGGATGATGTGTTGATTACACGCTACGAAACGCTCCACAGCGATGCCGTCTCCGAGCTTAGACGAATCGCAAAATGGTTGAAAGTAGAACCAGACGAGGAGAAAATTACGAAGGCAATTGACGCCGGTCGATTTGACTCCATGAAAAGCAAAGAGTCCTCGGGGCAATACGACGAGCGCTATGGGCATCGCTTAAGAACAGCAGACACAACCGATTCCGATAGCTTTAAAGTTAGACGAGGCCTGGTTGGCGGGTATAAGGATTACCTTACCGAAGAAGAAATTTTATACTGCCAAAAGATCATGGAAAGTTACGGTGTATCTTCCTAGAAATGAATAGTCTTCACTCCAGCAGCGCGCGCGGATAGCCAAACTGGTCAAAGTCGCGCTCATCTGCGCGACTCATCAAATTCGCCAGTTCCGGAATGCAAAAGGGCGTATCGAGATCGCATGGCTTTGTCACAGCATGATCAACGGGTTCAAGCTGAACCGAAGACGCCTATTGTGTTTGTACGCCAGCGCTACGCGCCCTTTGGCGGAGGCGAGATCATGCTGGAAAACATCATGGCGGCGTTCGCCGCGCGTCAACGACCGGTGGCCGTGCTGTCAGGCGACTGGCCGCGACACGAAGGCATAGAGTTCATCCAGTGCGCCGGCCGCCGCTTTCCCCGCTACCTGCGGGCGACGTCCTTTGCTCGATCCGCCTGCCGCAAGATCGCCGAAATGCCGCCGGCCCTGGTGCAGAGCAACGATCGCCTTCCGTGCTGCGACGTCTTCCGGGCCGGGGAAGGCGTTCATGCCGCCTATCTTGCCGAGCGGCGGCGTTTCGAAACGCGGCTTGGCAGGGCAGCGATGGCGCTGAGTCCCTTTCATCGCCAGACGCTGCGTCTTGAACGCACCACCTATGCCAGCCCACGGCTTAAAGCTGTGATTGCCATTTCGAAAATGGTGGCTGAGGACATTGTCCGTCACTACGACTATCCGGCGGAACGTGTGCACCATGTTCCCAACGGGGTTGACCTGGACCGCTTCAACCTGGAGTTGCGACAACAGCATCGGGCCGCGGTCCGCGCGCAGCTCAATGTTGACGATAAAAGGTCGGTCGTTCTCTTCGTCGGCTCGGGTTTTGCTCGAAAAGGACTTCTTCCATTGATGAAGGCTGTCGCCACGCTGGACGGTGAGCCGGAGGTGTGGGTCATTGGCCACGATTCGCGCGCCAATGCCTTCAAGCAGGCCGGCGACAGACTTGGTCTTGGCGCGAGGCTCAGGATGCTGGGGCCGCAGAAAGACACGTTGCCATGGTACGGCGCGGCCGACATTGCCGTGCTGCCTTCCATTTATGATCCATTCGGCACAGTGGTGATCGAAGCTATGGCCAGCGGCCTGCCCGCCGTGGTAAGCACCGGGTGTGGGGCGCGCGAGCTTGTCGATCGGTTCGAGCCGACGCTTGTTTGCGACGCAGCCAGCGTAAACGACCTCGCCGCCGGGCTTGCCCGCGCGCTGCGGCTGTCGTCACGGCCTGAGACTGCGGCCAGGGTCAGAGCGGCGGCCGAACACTACGATTTCAACGTCATGATCAGGAGAATGATAGCGCTCTACGAAAGTCTCGACCTAAAATAATTTTTCGACATTTTTTTTGAATCCGTTAGTATCACTCGGAGTGCCAACAGGCCGGGGGGCAGTTTCATTTGAACAACAGTAGCAGTTTTGATGCCGGAACCGTCTGACCGTGCCGGCGCTCTCAGTCATCATAATCAGCCGCAACGAGGAAGCGTGCATTGCACGTTGCCTTCGCTCGGTACATTTTGCCGACGAAATCGTCGTTCTCGACAATAACAGCACCGATCAAACCAGGGACATCGCCAGTGGACTCGGGGCCAAGGTCCTGATCACCCTCGATTGGCCCGGTTTCGGCGCGCAAAAAAACCGTGCCCTCGCCGCGGCGACAGGGGATTGGGTCCTTTCGCTTGATGCCGACGAATGGGTCGAGCCACCGCTGGCTGCAGAAATCAGAGCCGCTATCGCCAACCCAAAAGGCTATGACGGCTTCGAAATACCAAGAAGATCCCGCTTTTGTGGGCACATTGTCCGCCATGGCGGCTGGTCGCCCGATCTGGTGCTCAGGCTTTTTCGTCGACAGTCCGGGCGCTTCAGCAACGACACGGTGCACGAGAAAGTTGTGGTGAACGGCAAGGTCACGCGATTGTCCCACTCTATGGAGCATGACTCCATCGCCGACCTGGCAGACGCGCATGACAAGATCGGCCGATACGCAGAAGCGTCCGCGGCGCGGTTGCTTGCCGAGGGCAGAAAAAGCTCGATAAGCAAGGCGGTCTTCCGCTCGGCCTGGGCCTATATGAACAGCTATGTTTTCAAGCTGGGGTTTCTGGATGGTTCGACCGGTGCGATGGTCGCTGCTTATTCGGCCAGCTACACCTATCAGAAGTGGGCGCTTGTCGCATTGGGCAACGAGACGAAATCCGCCGAAAAAAGCCGGACCGAGGTGAAAGGCAAAACCGTGAGATTCAGAAATCGCCCCGGCTAATTTCTGCACCATTGTTGCCGAGTTGTTGCCAGACAGCTAGGGTATGACCGTTTTGAAATCAGGAGCCAAGGTACTGAATATGACTGATGCGTTTAGGGTATTCGTTGGATGGGACAGCCGTGAGCCAATCGCCTACGACGTAGCGCGGCACTCTTTGCTTAAAAACGCTTCAGTGCCTGTCTCCGTCATTCCCATCAAACAGGACGAACTGCGTGCCCGTGAGCTGTATTGGAGGGAAAAAGATCCGCTCGCGTCAACAGAGTTCACCTATACGCGGTTTCTCACGCCTTTTCTCGCCGACTACACGGGTTGGGCTTTGTTCTGCGATTGCGACTTCCTGTGGCTCGGTGACGTCGCAGGTTTGCTGGAATACACGAAGTCGAACAAGGCGGTTTATTGCGTCCAGCATGACTATACGCCGAAGGCCACCACGAAGATGGATGGCGTGGTCCAGACATCCTACCCACGAAAAAACTGGTCCTCGCTGATGCTGTTCAATTGCGCGCACCCTTCGGTTAAATCACTTACGCCAGAGGTCGTGAACCGTGAAAGTGGTGCCTACCTCCATCGAATGCAGTGGGTCGCCGATGAGGACCTGGGCTCGCTGCCAGTAGAGTGGAACTGGCTTGAAGGTTGGAACGAAAAGCCGGCGCTTGGCACACCCAAGGCGGTCCACTATACAAGCGGCGGTCCGTGGTTTGCCGAGTGGCAGAATGTCGACTATGCGGATCTGTGGATAGCCGAACGCGACGAATTCCTGGGTAATGCCGATCAGACAGAGGCGTCTCTTCGCGCTCGGCGAGCCGGCAGCTAAGCCAACCGATCGGGACCGACTATATCAGACGTTTCGTCGAGGTCGCCGGCAACGCGCGGTTCGTGCAGATCTGTGAACAGACCGCGCGTGCCTGGTCGAAATCGAACCGAGCGGTTGTCGAAAAGCCACTTTGGCGGCGTGCTTTGCAGCGCGCCAATGAATCGCCTTGGGCCAATCGCACCCGGTTCAATCCGCAGGGCCAGGGCGGCCTGCAAACGCCGATTCCACGGTGTGGAAGAGCCGACCTGGGTCGCCTTTCGCAAGGGGACTTTCTCGAGATGCTTTCTCTGCTCCGGCTGATCAGGGCCATTTAGTGCTTGGCGTTGGCACAGCGTCTGCTGCACCAAGCCAGCAACTGCTTCGTCGTTGTTGCGGCATTTGTTCGCGGATCGCTGGCCACTCCAGATCGAATGAGTTTGCACTCGCTACTGTGATTTTCTGAGGATCACGTCTGGGGCTATTGGCGCCCCGATGCCTGTTGGACCCAATCGGCCCGATGAGACGGGACGGGGCCGCAGCCCCAGACGATATCGAGATCGTCTTTGAAAAGCGGGGTGCTAGATCGTTTCGTGTCGTATTGATGGGGTGTAGCCAGTCGCATCGACATAGGGCAGGGCAGTCTATCGACAAACGGAACATCCCGTTCAGCCTACCTGCGATGATAGGCTGGATTCAGGAGGCTTGAGGCGATGGCGAAAAGAAGTGCGGGCATTCTGCCTTACCGCAGATCGACCAACGAACTGCAGGTGTTGCTTGTCCATCCGGGCGGGCCGTTCTGGCAAAACCGCGATCTTGGCGCATGGTCGATTGCAAAGGGCGAGTATGGTGATGACGAACAGCCGGAAGCTGCGGCGCGTCGCGAATTCGTGGAGGAAACCGGCTGGCAGCTCAAGGGAGCACTGCTTCCGCTGGGAGAACTGCGCCAGCGCGGCGGCAAGCTCATTACGGCGTTCGGCGTCGAAGGCGATTTCGACGCCGGCAGCCTGCGCAGCAACATGTTCGAGATGGAATGGCCGCCGCGCAGCGGCCGCATGCAATTGTTTCCAGAGATCGATCGCGCAGGGTGGTTCGGCCTGGATATGGCCCGGGAAAAGCTACTTGTCGGCCAGCGGCCTTTTCTCGACCGGCTTGTGGTGTCTGTCTAAGGATCGACCCAATGGCCGACCGACATCTTCCTAGGGCACGAAGATAAGGAACAGATAGGCGACAAACACGACGAGATGAACGAGCCCCGTCAGCATCGTTGTTCGGCCCGTCCCAAAGCTCACGATGCTGATGGCAAGCGCGAGGATGAGAAGCACGGTATCCCCCGGGCCCAGACCAAGAGTCAGGCTTCGTCCTGTGAGTAGGCTCGCCGCACCGATCGCCGGGATTGTCAGGCCGATTGTGGCGCAGGCCGAGCCGAGGGCGACATTCAGCCCTCGCTGAAGTTCGTTATTGAGTGCTGCCCGAACCGCCGATACCGCCTCCGGCATAAGCACAAGCGCAGCGACGAAGAAGCCCACGATTGCGTCCGCCTGGGTGACTTGAAGAAACGCGAGCCCATTCTCGATACTGCCGGCCACCTGCTCGGTCAGAAGAACGATCCCTGCCAGTCCGACAAATAAGAGGAGCACATTGGTGGTCACTCTCCCACCCTCAGATACATGCTCCTCATGTTCGGCGCTGGACGTCAGATCCTCGATAAAATCGCCCCGATGGCGCACCATCTGAGCAAAGACGAACGCTCCATAGAGGAGGATTGAAAGAACGCTCACGAAAGCGAGTTGCGATGCGGAGAACGCACCGGGGCTTGTTGCAAGAGTGTAGTTTGGAATGATCAGCGTAAGAACCGTCAGCGCCATAATGACGGCAAGGGAAGCGCTGGTGCCCTGTCGTTTGATGTCCTGATATCGATGCTTCAGCCCACCCAGGGTGAGGCAGACCCCGACCACACCAGTGCACACGATCATGACCGTCGAAAACACGGACTCGCGTGCCAGCGTCGGGTTGTTCTCGCCATGCAGCATCATCGAAACGATGACCGATGCTTCGATGGCCGTCACCGAAAATGTCAACAGCAGCGTGCCATAAGGTTCACCGAGCCGCCGTGCGACGGCTTCGGCATGATGCAAAACCACAAACACGGTCGCGAAGATGAAGATAGCGACCACGATCAACGCAAGGATCTTGATCGAAAGCAGCGAATGCTCCATCGACGCGGCGCCGAAATGAATTAGCGCGGCCAGGCCCAAGGAGCCGATTGGGAACAGATATTGGCCGATAGGTCGTCGATGAACAGCCAAGACGGATTTCCTCATCGCCATCGACGGCCGCAGATCGGGTATTACAGAAACGGACCGAGGCCCACCGTATCAGTGTACTTGCGGCTGCCGGTCCGTTCAATGGCCGCGTGCTCAATCGACTTGGCGTAACGAAACTGCCGAGCTCGATGCCGCATGTGCCGAATCACAATTAAGCCTTGAGTTTTTGCGCTTACCGCAATAGCTAGGTGCTACCAGGCCGGGCCCCTCTGGCAGTCCATCAGGACTGTGATGTCGGACTGGAATTCAATCCGGGTGGCCTGGCTTTGAGATTTCTTCAGCTGTAGCAGCATTTCTCTTGTCATACGCGGTGTCCGCGTTGCTCTACGGTTATGCTCGCAAGCCGCGTCACCCCTAGCTGAACGCAAGGGTGCCGTATGACAGAATTTTTTAGTCCTGAAGCAATGACCGCTCTCTTGCAGGTCATCATGATCGACCTGGTGCTGGCCGGTGACAACGCCATCGTTATCGGCCTTGCCGCGGCCGGACTACCCAAAGAGCAGCGCAGAAACGCAATCGTCGTTGGTATCATCGCAGCGGCCGTTCTGCGCATCGGCTTTGCGGCCGCGACAACCCAGCTCCTGCAGATCGTCGGCCTGTTGTTGGCTGGCGGTATATTGCTGTTGTGGGTGTGCTGGAAGATGTGGCGCGAACTCCGGCAAAACCATGCGCAGGAAACACAGGCGATCGAAGCGCTTTCGGAAAGTGATGTCGACTACGATGGCATCGTAGCTGGCAAAGCTCCACGCAAGACCCTGGCGCAGGCAACCTGGCAGATCATCATCGCCGACGTCTCGATGTCGCTCGACAATGTTCTGGCGGTAGCGGGTGCTGCGCGCGAACATCCAAACGTATTGATCTTCGGCCTTGTCCTCTCCGTCGCGTTGATGGGCATTGCCGCAAACCTCATTGCCAATCTGCTTCAGAAGCACCGTTGGATTGCCTATGTCGGCCTGGTGATCATCCTCTACGTGGCTGCCGACATGATCTATCGCGGTGCGCTTGAACTTCTGCCTCATGTCGCGGGCGCTTGAGACACAGAAAATGGGCCGGAACGACCTCGTTCCGGCCGATTTCTGCTTATCGCTCCCCCTACGATTTTATGCATGTCGCGAAAAAGTGTGCAGCGGTTTTGCGATAACGACATGCATAAAACAACAACCTAAAGCGCGTCGCGTGAGGTCGGTCGAACGCGACGCGCTTTAGAGCGCACTCACCCGATCCGGCGGTAGAAGGAATCCTCCTGCTCAGATCCGTGTGAGTCGCGGTTTGCTCCCACGCAGACGACCAAATCGGAAGGCATCCGAAACCGCCGAGCGGACCATAAGCATCTCGCCTATGGTTTCGTGTGTCATGAGCCCGACCAGCCGGTCGGAATTGTCCACGACGGCGATAGCTGGCACATCTGCCTGCTGCATGAGCCTCAGGCTTTCCTCGAGACTTTTGCGGTAGTGTATTTTCGGGATATCGTTCCGCATTGCGCTCGCGACCGGTTCAGCGGGCCCCTTTTCCTTCAATGTCCGGATCATGTCGTTGCGTGTCACCAATCCCTCAAGGCGGCTGGCGGAGTCGATGACAGGGAAATCGTGCTGCGTGGTCGCGAGCAGCATCTCGATTGCCTCGTCGAGCGTCGCCGACCGTTCCAGCCGGGCGAACTCGGTGATCATCACGTCACCGACCAGGACACTTGTGGCAACCTCGCGGATCTGTGCGTTCTGCGCTTCTGCTGCCGCGGCGAGATAGACGAAGATGCCGATGAAGATCAGCAGCGGGTTGTAGAACAGCCCAACGAAACCGAAGACGAAGGCCAATCCTTGCCCGATCGTGGCGGCGATCTGGGTCGCGCGCGACCAGGAAAGGCGGGCGGCGAGGGCGGCGCGCAGGATACGGCCGCCATCCATCGGGAAGGCCGGGATCATGTTGAAAAGGACCAGGAAGACATTGACCCCGGCAAGCCTGGCGAGAAAATTCATACGCGGATCCTCGATCCCGGCCATCTGTTCGACACCCGCCGACCCGCCGAGCAAGACGAAGATCAGCGCGGCGATCGCGACATTGACCAGCGGCCCCGCGACCGCGATCACGAACTCCTGCCCCGGCTCTTCGGGCATGCGTTCCAGCCTGGCCACGCCGCCGATCGGGAAAAGCGTAATATCCGGCGTGCTGATGTCGAAATACCGTGCGGCGGCGATGTGGCCGAATTCATGCAGGACCACGCAGGCAAAGACGGCAATGATGAAGGCTACGCCTTCCCAGGCCGCTGGCGTGCCGCCGATCTGATAGTGCGTCAGCCAAATCCAGACGAGCAGAAGCAGGAAGGTAAAGTGAACGCGCACCGTGGTGCCGGCGATCGTCCCGAGGTTCAGCGACCAACCCAAATCCATCCACTCCGAGAGGCCCCACCTTCGCAAGAGGCTTTGGCAGGACGGTTGCAATCGTTCGAGAACATCAGGCGCTTAAGCTCATCGTCTGCGACTGATACCCCGCCTCGGTGTCGCGCGGTCCCGTCGCAGGAAGAGTTTATCACGACATGACATCCCGGTGAACGTCTTGCGCCGTCGTGATCCGATGCGTCCGAGTCTGCACGGTCATTTCGCCCTGTCGCGCTTTTTCGGCGCCGGCGGACACGGCGCTTCGGATTCGGATCGTCATCCATGGATTGTTCCTGAACCTTTGCCGAAGAACATCGCAATGCAGAAGGCGCACGGCGGCGCGTCGGCTTTGGCCGACGCACCGCGAAACAAGATAGGTTGACCTGGCGCTGACGTGTCGCCGCCTCACTCAGTGAGCAGTCTGCGAATGCTCGCCGCCCGGCTTCGAGATGTCGCTTAAAGCCTCTCCCGCTTCTGCCACTTCGCCACTCGTCGCGAGATCGCCAAGAGAGATGATGCCGACGAGCCGCTTGTCGCGGTTCAGAACCGGAAGCCGACGTACCTGCAGGTCGCCCATGTTTTCAAGCACATGTTCGACGTCTTCGTCATCGAAGCAATATTTGACCTCCGGGCTCATGACATCACGCACCTTCGTGTCAGGTCCCTTACCCAATGCTACGCCGCGGATCGCGATATCACGATCGGTGATCATCCCGACCAGCCGGTCGTGGTCGCCCACGGGCATCACTCCGGCGTCAAGCTTGCCCATGATCTGCGCTACTTCGCGGATGGACTGTTCAGGGTTCGCAACCTGGACATTCCTCGTCATGCAGTTGCCGACTTTCATGGCAATCTCCCTTTAACTTGCGAGGCCCCGCCGCCGGTTTTGGTGTTGACCTAGGAAACGAACTCTTCGGCGGTAACGTTCCCTCGAATCTGAATGCCGCAGGAGGTTTTTCACCTGCAGCCGGAAGGCTGAGAAGGCCCGCGTCGCGGGGACCTTGCGGTATGTCTTTGACGCGAAGTCGAACCACACAACGGCCGCGCTTCACTGCGCCCATCGCCGTAACCGCCGCTTCAGCGACAAACGCCAACGACCGGCCAAACTGGAACCCCGATGGGCGATACGACGTTCCAGGAGATAGGCAGCCACGGAGAAGTCGAATGCAGCCCTTAGCCGCAAATTCCACCAGCCGTCCCGGCGCGCTTACGATTACCCCGTTCAATGGAACCGTAACGGTCAGGTTCTCCGACGCGATTATTGCCTCAACCGAGCGGGCAAAAGTGGTCTATGAAGATGGGCACGATCCCGTCTTCTATATCCCCTTCGAGGATATATATTTCGACCTGCTGGAGAAGACGAACACCACAACGCACTCCCCGCCGAAGGGCACGGCGAGTTACTGGCGGGTCCACGCGGTCGGCGGAGCGGCTGACGACTTCATGTGGGCCTACGAGACGCCCGACACGCCGGCATTGGCCATCGCCCGCCATGGCGCCTTCGATCCCGACAAAGCGCGGATCGATGCCGATCCTGCCGAGGACAAGCGACACACGCCTCACATCCCCGAGTAGACGGCGCTTGAATTTCCACATCGGCCAATAACGCCGCAGGCGGCAATCTTTTCGTCATTCGGAGAATTCTTGGTCGATGATCCGCAGGCCGTCTTCATATTTCGATGTCGAGGTGCCAATCTGCCGTGCCTGCCACAGATTGTCGGCGAGATCTGCGCGCTTGACCGGCAGCGCCAATGGGTTGGCTGCTGCTCTGCGCACGAAAGCGAGGTCGTCCTCGTCCGGCCGGCGTGTCATGGCATCGACTGCCGACACGATGGATGTTCCAAAACCAGCCGCCTCGAGCCGATCGCGGTCCCAACCGTCGCTTTTCTCAAGAACGTCGTGAAGGTAGGCAACGGCCTTTTGGTCGAGGGTTTCGACAGCGTCAACGACCCGGCGGCAATGTTCGATATAGGGCCGTCCGGTCTTGTCCGTCTGCCCGGCATGAGCTTGTTCGGCGATTTTTGCCGCGCGGTAAAGCACGCTCATCGTGTGAATCCTTGCGTTGTCCCGATGAAATCCTTTGATTTAATCGTCAATTCGCTGCCGAGTTCCATTCGACGAGACCAGTACTGGGACTCACCATTGCTCCTGTCCCACGGTGCGGCAGGCCAATCCCGCAGCACACCCCAGCCAAGCCGCTGCGTTGACCCTATAGTTGTATAGTGGCACCAGGCTGCCAGGCTCATCAAAGCAGCCGACATGCAATGCGATTTCTTGCGGCGAAGCGTCGTAGGCAGGGCTGAGTGGAGACCCGCCGCCTTGCAGAAGCCTCTGCGGGCGCGCATGACCGTTCTTCACCTATACAGAAGGGGGATGGTTTCCAGTGGCCATTCATGGCTTGGATCGATAAGTCCATGTGGATTGATCGGTCTAATGCGATCGACATAGGGACGCTATTTCCAGGGCGAGCGGTGAACTGGCGGCGTGAACGAGCCGCCTGCGCTTGTCAGGACGCCTATCATGGAAACCACCTACGACACCCGGATTTTGGATGACCGCACGGCGCGGGGCGCGGTGCTGTCGATGGCGCTGTGCGTCTCCGTCCTGATCGCGTCGGAGTTCATGCCGGTGAGCCTGCTTATGCCGATCGCGGTTGATCTTGGTACCACCGAAGGGCGGACCGGCCAGGCCATTTCCATTTCGGGCGCCTTTGCGGTCCTGACCAGTCTTTTCGTGGCCGGCCTTACGCGCCGGATCGACCGCAAGCTTGTCCTGACCGGCTTCACGGTGCTCCTGATCGTTTCCGGTCTCGCGGTGACCTTTGCGCCGAACTTCGCGTTGCTGATGGTCGGCCGTGCGCTGCTTGGCGTGGCGATCGGTGGCTTCTGGTCGATGTCGACCTCGATCGTCATGCGCCTCGTATCGGAAGACCGCGTCCCGAAGGGTCTCGCGATGCTGAACGCCGAGAACGCGATCGCAGCTACGATTGCCGCTCCGCTGGGAAGCTTCCTCGGGGCCTATGTCGGCTGGCGGGGCGCCTTCTTCCTCGTCGTGCCTCTCGGCTTGCTGGCGCTCGTCTGGCAGTGGATCAGCCTGCCGCCGCTGCCCCCGCGCGGAAGGAAGGCGTCCGGCAACGTGCTGGCGCTGCTTGGCCGCCGCGCGGTCGCGCTCGGCATGGCCTCGATCCTGTTCCTCTTCATGGGCCAGTTCGCACTCTTCACCTACCTACGCCCCTTCCTTGAGGGCGTCACTGGACTCGGCATTTCCGCGCTCTCTGCCATGCTCCTCGTCATGGGCCTGGCGGGTGTTGCAGGCACGTGGTGCATCGGACGGCTGTTGCGAACCCGATTGTTCAGCG
This sequence comes from Mesorhizobium sp. WSM4849, assembly GCF_055811385.1. Classification (NCBI taxonomy): domain Bacteria; kingdom Pseudomonadati; phylum Pseudomonadota; class Alphaproteobacteria; order Hyphomicrobiales; family Phyllobacteriaceae; genus Mesorhizobium; species Mesorhizobium sp. WSM4849. The sequence goes on along the minus strand of NZ_JBVVPW010000018.1, from coordinate 122,194 downwards.
TCTTGGTCGTCATCCCGCTCGTGATGTCGATACTTGCCGTCGCGCTGATTGCCCTCGGATCAATGCCCATCCCCGTTTCGCTGCTTCTCCTCGCCTGGGGCTTCTTCGGCACCGCCGCCCCCGTGGGATGGGGGACGTGGCTGAGCCGTACGCTGCCCGACGACGCGGAGGCGGGAGGCGGCCTCCAGGTCGCCACCATTCAGCTCGCCATCACGGGTGGCGCGGCGATCGGAGGAATGCTCTTCGACACGATCGGTTGGTGGGGCGCGTTCGCGTTCGGCGCGACGCTGCTATGCGGTTCCTCACTGCTCGGCCTCGCCGCATGGCGCACAACCCTGAGGTTTTTGCCATGATCAAGCCGCCCACCCTCAGTCGCCGGGCATTGCTCGGCGACGTGGCAATGACCCACATCGCAATCCAGGAAGTCCAGGACGGCAAAGTCGTGGACTGGATGGAGCATGTTACCGACGAACAATACCAGGGAGACCAGTGATGACCGATACGATCAAGAACAAGGTCGTGATTATCACCGGCGCATCATCCGGCATCGGCGAAGCGACGGCGAAGTTGCTCGCGAGCAAGGGTGCCAAGGTCGTGCTCGGCGCGCGGCGAGAGGAAAAACTGAAGCAGATCGCCGACGAGATCGGAAAGGTCGGTGGTCAGGCCGTCTACAGGGAGTTGGACGTAACCAAACCGTCCGACAACGACGCGGTCGTAAAGCTTGCCAAGGATACGTTCGGCCGCGTCGATGTCATCTTCCTGAATGCCGGGCTCATGCCGAACTCGCCGCTCTCCGCGCTGAAGACCGACGACTGGCACCAGATGGTCGACGTGAACATCAAGGGTGTTCTGAACGGCATCGCGGCAGTACTGCCAGCCTTCATCGAACAGAAGTCCGGGCATGTCATCGCGACGTCATCGGTTGCGGGGCTAAAGGCCTATCCAGGCGGTGCTGTGTATGGCGGAACAAAATGGTTCGTCCGCGACTTCATGGAGGTCCTACGCATGGAGTCCGCCATGGAGAGGACGAACATTCGCACTGCGACGATCTATCCGGCCGCGATCAACACCGAGCTGCTGAACACTATTAGCCAGAGGCAAACGCTCGACCAGATGCAGAACACGTATGACAAATACGGGATCTCGCCGGACCGGATTGCCAATGTCGTGGCCTTCGCTATCGGCCAGCCCGAGGACACGACCATCAACGAGTTCACGGTGGGGCCGGCAAACCAGCCCTGGTAAGGCGGGAATGGATCGTGTGGTTACGGGCAAGATCAAGCCAGCGTCTTCGATCCCGAACCGCCGCTAGCCCAGGTTGCGGATGCCTACCGCGCCATGGACGGGCGGCAGGCTGCCAAAATGCTTGCTTCGGGTCTGACTAGCGGCCGACGGGCGACGCTGAACGCGCCTGTATAGCAACCGGTCCGGCGCGACGCAGAGACCGAAGGACTTGCCGTGCGCTGGCCCTTGAACGTCTCATGAAATGGAGAAAAAAGACGATGACGAATGCCCTGTCTTTGATTTCCACGACGCTGGTGCTGCTCACTTCCACTGCCGCCCAGGCTCAGGCAATGCAGGTCTCGCCCAACGGGTCACGCGTTTCCGTTCCGGGTCCTGCGGAAATGTTCACCGGCACCGTCACGGTCACGCCGCTGTTCGCGCCCAACGAGCACAGCAATGCCGGCGGCGGCCTGGTCGAGTTCACACCGGGCGCTTGCTCGTACTGGCACACGCATCCGGCAGGCCAGACGCTGATCGTTACGGCGGGTGCGGGCTGGGTCCAGGAAGAAGGCGGAGAGAAGATCGCCATCAAGCCCGGCGACGTCATTTCGACCCGCCCGGGGTGAAGCACTGGCACGGCGCAGCCGCCGAAAGCTCCATGAGCCACATCGCGATAACGCCTGCGCGCGACGGCAATGTCGTCGAGTGGTTTGAGCCCGTCACCGACGACCAGTACCGCTGATCCCGAACCCGAGACGTAAGGAGGAGATCATGAAATCCGTTGCGGCTCTTGCGCTGGCCATGACCGTTGCACCTGTCGCCGGCAATGCAGCTTCAGGCGCCAATGACGATGTCTCGTCCGTAGCGCCTGCTCTCGAGCGGTATGAACAGGAAACTCTCGAGAAGGGGCTCTGGGCGCGGCCGGGCCTGTCCGCGCGCGACCGAAGTGTCGTTACGGTCGCGGCCGTCATTACGCGCAACCAGACGGGTCTTATGCCCGAGCAAATCCGCCGCGCGCTCGACAACGGGGTCAAACCCGCCGAACTCTCGGAGATCATCACACATCTCGCCTTCTACGCAGGCTGGGGCAATGCCATGGCGGCGGTCGATGCGGCCAGGCCCGTCTATGCCGAGCGAGGGATCGGCGCCAACCAGCTTCCGGCAGCCGCCCCGACGCTGCTTCCGCTCGATGAGGCAAAGGAGGCCCGGCGTGCCGCGAGCGTCGAGCAGACCACCGGCCCGGCCTCTCCGGGCCTGGTGCGGGACACCCGCGAGGTGCTGTTCCGCGATCTGTGGCTGCGCCCGGACCTTGCGCCGCGTGACCGCAGCCTGGTCACGGTCAGCGCGCTGATTTCTGCCGGCCAGGTCGCTCAGGTGCCGTTCCACTTGAACCGCGCCATGGATAACGGACTGACCCGCGAGGAGGCCTCGGAGGTCATCAGCCATCTCGCATACTATGCCGGTTGGCCGAATGCATTTTCGGCAGCGCCGGTCGCGCGGGAGATTTTCGAGAAGCGTACGAACCCTTAAGGGCGGCAAGGCACGAGGTCAGCGGATGATCAGGCCGGCATATCAAATGACGCTTCCGCCATGTTGAGCGACCGCTGGAGGAGACCGCAGCGCTTTCAGGCCCCGCCATAGCGCAGGGCATCGACGATGACCTTGAAGGCCGGCAGGTTCTGCCGTCGGCTCGGGTAATAGACGTAGTAGCCCGGGAATTTCGGGCACCAGTCATCGAGCACCTGCACGAGATCGCCAGATGCGATCTGACGGTCGACGAGGTCCTCCGGCACGAAGGCGATGCCGTAACCCTTCAAAGCCGCATCGACCATGGCGTAGGAGGCGTTGAAGGTGAGCTGCCCATCCACCCGGACGCGAAGCTCATGACCGTCCTTCTCGAATTCCCAGGCATAGAGCCCGCCGCCACGAGTCTGGCGCATGTTCATACAGTTGTGCCCAATCAGCTCCTGCGGGTGGCGAGGCGGAGGATGCTCGGCGAAATAGTCAGGAGACGCGACGGCCACCATGCGCCAGTCCGGACCGATGCGGATCGCAATCATGTCCTTCTCGACGCTTTCACCCAACCGTACCCCCGCGTCGAACCCATCTTCGACGATGTTGCGCAGCCCGTTGTCGATGCTGAGTTCCAGCTTGATGTCGGGATAATCTGCGAGCGCCGGCCTGAGCTTCGGCCAGACGAGGCCGTCGAACGCGTGATCCGAAAGGGTCAGCCGGATTGTTCCGGCAGGCTTATCGCGGAACTCCATCAGCGAGGCGATCTCCGCTTCGATTTCCGCAACACGCGGTGCAAGCGACTGCCGTAGGCGCTCGCCGGCCTCGGTCGTCGCCACGCTGCGGGTCGTGCGCGTGAGCAGCCTAATGCCCATACGCGTTTCCAACCGCTTGATCGTGTGGCTGAGGGTGGACTGCGTGATGCCGAGCTTTGCGGCGGCGCGCGTGAAGCTCTTTTCCTCGGCAACGGCCAGGAACCACAAAAGGTCGTTGAAGTCTTCCTTGGCCATACCGTTTCCCAAACTGATCGCTGAAGATTTATGTCTCCCATCGATCAATGCAAGCGAATTAACGACCCTAATGCTCTTGATCGGGAGCGGCTACCCTGCCGGTCCGACAAGCCAACAGCCAGTCGTGTTGGCTTTCCGCGAACCAAAAGGTGAAGGCCATGGAACTGACCATTAACGGCTCGACATTTCAGGTCGACGTCGAACCGGATACGCCGCTGCTCTGGGTAGTACGCGACACGCTGGGCATGACCGGCACGAAGTATGGCTGCGGCGTCGCCCAGTGCGGCGCATGCACGGTGCTGATCGACGGACAGGCCACGCGATCCTGCGTGACGACGGTGGACAGCGTCGTCGGGATGGCGATCACGACGATCGAGGCGATCGAGCAGGATACCGAGGGCCGGAAGGTTGTCGAGGCGTGGCTCGCCAATCAGGTGCCGCAATGCGGCTACTGCCAGTCCGGCCAGGTGATGGCTGCCACAGCGCTCCTCAAGCAGACTGCACGGCCCACCGAGGACGACATCGCCGGCGCGATCGTGAACCTCTGCCGCTGCGGCACCTACAACGCGATCTCGGCTGCCGTCCGGCAGGCCGCCCAGGCGTGAGGAGGAAACCATGAACGACATGACTCCTAGTTGGAACCACTGGTCCACAGGCAGCGAGGACGGTCCGCTCAACATCTCGCGCCGCAGCTTCCTCGGTGGCGCCGCAGCGCTCGTCTTATCCGTCACGGTGCCAGTCGGAAGCGCCCGGGCGCAGGCCGCCGCATCCATCACGCCCGGAGCTCGCGTCAGTGCCTTTCTGGAAATCCGCCCTGATAGCACCGTGCTGTTCCGCAGTGCCTTCATCGAGGGCGGACAGGGCATCTTCACAGCCATGGCGCAGATTGTCGGTGAGGAGTTGGATGTCGATCCCGTGAACTTCACGGTCGAGGGAGCGCCTCCCGGTCTCGATTATCTCCTGACCGGCGGCGGCCGCTTCACCGGCGGCAGTATGTCGGTGCGCATGAGCTACGAGACCATGCGCAAGCTCGGCGCCTCGGCACGCCAGATGCTGCTGCAGGCAGCGGCCGCGCGGCTCGCGCTGTCCATCTCGGAGCTATCCACCGAACCGGGCCGCGTGGTCCATGCAGCGTCCGGGCGGGCGATCCCTTACGGCGAGATCGCCGATGCGGCCGCCGATCTGTCGGTACCGACGGATGTCGTGCTGCGATCTCGCGACGATTTCCGCTGGATTGGCAAGCCCGTTCGCCGGCTCGACGGGCGCGAGAAGTCGACGGGACGCGCGCAGTATGCGATCGACCTCAAGGTGGACGGTATGCTTCACGCCGCCGTCCAGCACAGCCCGCGTCTCGGCGGGGAGCCGGGCGCCTTGACGAACGAGGCCGAAGTTCATGCCATGCCCGGCGTGCACTCGATTCACCGCTTGCCTGGGGCCGTGGCGGTCGTCGCCGACAGCTGGTGGCGAGCGCGCCGCGCGGTGGAAACTCTGCAGGTGACCTGGACGGAGCCTGCGGCTGCAACGCCTCGCGCCATGCCGGCTGATTTCTCCTCCGAGACCCACAAGGCAATGTTGAAGTCGACACCCGGAGACGGCGTCGCTTTCGAGCAGGAAGGCGACGCCGCAGGCACCCTTGCCGGCGCAGCGCGGATTGTGGAGGCGATCTATGACGCTCCCTACCTCGTGCACGGGCAGCTCGAGCCGCCCTCGGCGATCGCGCATTGGAATGCGGACGGGACTCTCGAGCTTTGGATCCCAAACCAGGCGCCCGAGATGTTCCAGGCCGAGGCTGCAAAGGTCGCCGGCATCGAGCCGGGCAAGGTGATCATCCACTCCCCTATGCTCGGCGGCTTCTTCGGGCGGCATTTCCTCTATCAGACGGCCAACCCGTTCCCGCAGGCGATCCTGCTAGCGAAGGCGGCAGGTCGTCCAGTCAAGCTCATCTGGAGCCGCGAGGAGGAATTCCTGCGCGACACGTTGAGACCAATGGGGGTCGCCCGTTTCCGCGCCGGTCTCGACGGCGACGGTTTGCCGGTCGCTCTGGATGCCGTTGCGATGGGTGAAGGTCCGACAGGACGTTGGTTCGGCCGCCAGCCGGACAAGGTGGACAGCTCCGCCGTCGAAGGCATCGCGGGTAAAGTCTATGCGATTCCGAACCGGCGCGTCGGCCAGGTTCACGTCGACGACCCGGCGATCATCGGCTTCTGGCGGTCGGTTGGTCATTCGATGAACGACTTCTTCTACGAGGCGTTCTTCGATGAAATGGCCGACGCAGGTCAGCAGGACCCCTACGAACTGCGGCTGCGGCTTCTCGCGGACAGCCCGCGCCACAGCAATCTTCTGCAGGCAGTCGCCGATCTGTCCGGGGGCTGGAAGCGCGGTCCCTTCGCGGCAGAGGACGGCAGCCGCCGCGCGCGCGGCGTCGCGATGGCCTCGCCCTTCGGCAGCGAGGTGGCGACGATCGCCGAAGTCTCGCTGCGCGACGGCGAGGTCGTCGTGCACCAGATCTGGGTGGCCATCGATCCCGGAAGCATCGTCAATCCGGCCATCATCGAGGCGCAGGTGAACTCGGCGGTCGCACTTGGCCTGTCCTCGGCGCTGCTGGAGGAAGTCGTCTATGTCGACGGCATGCCGCAGGCGCGCAATTTCGACGGCTATCCCATCCTGCCGCCAGACCGCATGCCGCGCGTGCATGTTCGCATCGTCGAAAGCGGTGCGCCGATGGGCGGCATCGGCGAGCCTGGCCTGCCCGGCGTGCCGCCGGCGGTGGTTAATGCCGCCTCGGTGCTCACGGGCCAGCGTATCCGCAGCCTGCCCCTCTCGAAGCTCGACCTGAAAGGCATGGAAGGATGAGGAATCTCGTACTACCTGCCTTGACGATGATTGCAGCAGCCTGGGCAACGGATCTGTCCGTTGCCCAGGAGGCGGGTCCCGGTTCAGGAGAGCGCCTGTTCCGGCAGCGCTGCGGGGCCTGCCACCAGATCGCGACCACCCGGAACGGTGCCGGACCTCACCTGCAGGGCGTCGTCGGCCGCGCCGCCGCCAGCGTCGAAGGCTTCAACTACTCGCCCGCCCTGCGCGACTCCGGCATCACCTGGACGTCCGAGACGCTGGAAACCTACCTCGCGAATCCGACTGCCATGATGGGCGGCACACGAATGGTTCAGCGCTTCAACAATGCCGAGGAGCGGCGCGCCATCATCGAATTCCTGAACAGCCCGTAGCGCGGCGCCAGAGCCTGTTCGGGCAGCGCTTGATTCCCCGGTGTCCCCCGCGACTTTTCGAGGCTGTAATTGATGGTCAGGCCGCCACCGACCGTGGGTAACGCCTGTTTGTGCCGCATTTCATTTACTTGCCGTCGGTTACCTTTAGTCCACTTTGAAGCCGGCGAGACGGCTAGTCGCGAGCCGGTCCATCAACAATCCCGGAATTGGGCAGAATTCCAAAATCCTGTGACTTGGCACCTTGTGCCGCGGTCAAAAATCCGTCGGCGTGGAGACCGCGCCGCAGCAACTCTCTCACGGCCGCTGATCGGCTTGGCATGCGCCTTTCGAAGCGCCAGTTTTCCAATGCAGCCAATTCGTCAGCAGTCAGCATGATCTGCAGTCGTTCGGGTCTTTCCAGTTCGGCCATTTCTGCCTCCAGCCGCTCAAAGTTAGTATTTAGCTAAGAGTTAGGGAAAGGCTGAGTGTGCGTCAAGGTCGGTCAATAAGCCGCTGGCGTGAAAGGCCCGGAGTTAATGGGAGGCGTCGATTGCGTATCCTGCGTGATATGCTAACTGCTTGATTTTACAGGTGATTTTATGGATTTCAGCTTGTTATTAGAGCCGATCTGGCGCATGCTGATCCCGAGGGACAAACCGCTCCTGAAAGGAGGGTTCTCCATGAGAGACGGTTATTCGGTTCGTTTGTGTCACGACGTCGACCGGCAAGTGTGGGCCGCAGCTCGGTGCAAGGGGATAGTCAATGTCACTGGGGTGGCTGAGACCGTTCGGCTGCGAAACCTCGCCGAAAACGTTGCGCTTGAAGACATCGAATGCCTGGTGTTGCAAGCCGCCCAGTTCTACGGGGCAGCCATGGAGTTCGACAGCCTGGCCGTCTTCGAATTGGCTAACGTCCATCGGCTCTCAGTTCATCGCGATGCTTTGCCTGGGAGAGGCAACCTCGACGTTGTGGAGGACAGGGCAGTTCGCTCTATCTTCGCCAGCCGGACCGAACGCAATAGGTCCGGCTGAGCGTCAGCACAGTCGGTCGGCGGGAAGCGTTCAGCTTCCCGGGCGCTTTCAATCGGCGGCGTTATCCTGCATTGACGCCTGGACGAAATGCAGCGGCGCCTCGAGCGTCCAGGTGACGCCTTGCTCGTGGAACTCCAGCCGCCCGCTGCCGCTGAGAGCTTGTGGCGCCACTCGCTCGAGGACGACCGCTCCGAAACCGCGCCCCCTGACAGCATCCAGGATCGGCCCGTCCAACTCACGCCAGACCAGTCGAAAGGTGTCGGCGCCGTCGCCGGCAGGAATCACATTCCAATCGATTTCGACGCGTCCGCCGTTGCAGGAAAGCGCTCCATGTTTTGCCGAATTGGTGGCGAGTTCGTGAAAGGCTATGCCGAGATACTGCACGGCGTTCGGCTGCAGAATCAGCATTGGCCCGGCCATCGATACGCGGGACTGCGCTGCAAAGGCCTTGAGCTGTGCCTGGATGAGTTCGCCGACCGTGGCGCCGCGCCACTCGGCATTGACCAGGAGATCATGGGATTCCGAAAGCGCCGTGATGCGCTCCCGGACCTGCCCGAGAAAAGCCTCAGGTGTGCTCGTCAGCTTGCTGGTCTCGCGGATCATCGAGATGATGACCGAGAACTGGTTCTTCACCCTATGGTTGACCTCGCGCATGAGCAGACGGATGCGCCGTTCGCTCTCCTTGTGGGAACTGATGTCGCGCGCGATCTTGGAGGCGCCGACGACCCTCCCGATGGTGTCGCGGATCGGCGAGACGGTGAGCGAGACCGAAACGAGCGTGCCGTCCTTGCGCAGGCGCATCGTCTCATAGGAGGGGACGCGTTCGCCGGCGCGGATGCGGCCGATGATCGAGACTTCCTCGTCGAGACGATCGGGCGGAATGAGCATCGTCACCGGCCGGCCGATCGCCTCGGCAGGCGTATAGCCGAACAGGCGTTCTGCAGCATCGTTCCAGCTGGTGATAATGCCATTCATGTCCTTCGAGACGATGGCGTCCATCGACGACTCGACAATGGCGGCAAGACGCATGCGGGCTTCATCGCCCAGCGTCTGCGTGCGCAGGTCGAGCAGCGTGTTGATGGCACCGACAACATTGCCCGCTTCGTCGCGAAGCAGGCGTGGGTAAGCCCTGAATGGGACGAGTTCGCCATCCGGCCGCTCCGCAATCGCCTGGTCCCAGGAGACATCCCGTCCTTCGCGTAGCGCCACGGCCATCGGACATTCGCCATGCGCCATATCCCGACCGTCCAGATGACGAAGCTTCCACGAGCCGCACCATAGGTCCCGACCGACAACAGGACGATGGCCCCAGAGCTCGGCTGCGGCTTCGTTGAAGAAGGTGATACGTCCCTGTTCGTCGACGGTGTAGATGGCGACGGGCAGTGCCTGCATCAGATCGGCAGTCGGAATCCCCGGAACTCCGAGGCCGATATCGGCTTGTTCAACGAAGTTCACGTATGGGCGCCATTCTCGTGGATTTCTGCAGCGGGCATAATGCCCTTGAGCGATTTCGGTTCCGTCGGGACAATCACGTGCGCCCCTTGTCCGCAGCCGCGGCGACATTCCCGGACGAGGCCTAAAGCGCGTCGCGTTCGACCGACCTCAACCAACCTCACGCGACGCGCTTTAGGTTGTTGTTTTCATGCATGTCGTTATCGCAAAACCGCTGCGCACTTTTGCGCGACATGCATTAGAGCGACACCGGATCAACGCTGAAGTTTGTCCGCCTAATCGTGCGGGCACTAAATGCGTCCGAGAAGGACCAGGATAATCAAGATCAGCAGCACGAGACCGAGGCCGCCACCGCCATAATAGCCAGTGCCGTAGAACGGCCCGCCACCCAGACCGCTGAACCCGCCAAGCAAGATAAGGATCAAAATGATGATGAGTATGGTTCCGAGGCTCATGGTGGTTCTCCCATTCTTGCGCTGCCGCACCATACAAGGGCACGCCCATGCGCCTGTTGATGACGGTATGAACTCCCAGAGGGGCTTCCTGTTCCACCGGAAGTAGCATCGTTGTCGCTCGTCTAGCGGGAAAAGCCGGTAAGCTCACGAGAAAGCCCGCCGGCCGGGAGCCAGCGGGCCCGGACCACTGCGCCAGGCGGTGCTCACAGTCAGACGGCCTGATGATGTTCGGCGCCTCGGATTTTCATGCGAAAATGCGAGGCGCCACGCCGCAGGCTTCAACGAAGACGTGAATAATCATTCACCTTCCTTGGCGTGCCGGTCGGGTGCCGCCGCCCTTCTTTTCGGGGTCATGAGTATGGTGGCTGTCGCGTTCGCCTCCGCCGCCTGAGATCTTGCTGCGGCTGCGCAGATCGGAATCGGCTGGCGGCTTTTCTATCACCAGCGGCTCCTTGGCATTTTCGTGCGATGCGCCAGGACCGCCATGGCGGATGCTGGCGCGGGTCTTCTTCGACGTGGACATGAAATCACCTAACGGTCCTGCTGGTGGCCCTGATGGGTCGTATTGACTTTCGTGTTGCCCTGCTGGCCCTGTTTGTCGGGATTTGGGGCGGAATGGCTGTGCTGCGTCTGGTCGACAGGAACCGACTTCCTGTCGCCCGGACCCTTAGGACTCTGGTTCTCGGCCGGAACGGGTGGTGGTTTTGTGCTCATGACGTTCTCCTTTCACTAGCAAAAACAAGCAGGCCCCCGAGAAGGTTCCTGAAACGAACCGTGCGAGGGGCAAACTTCTAACATTGCCAATTCCGGCCTTGTCGGCGCGTCGCAGCGCAATAATCTTTTGTTAGGGCGTGGGCACTTCGACCTATCGAAAGGAGCCGACCATGAAACACCAAACACTCGACCAACTGCAGACAATTGCAAAAGTTGAGCCCTCGGCGACATACCCGACCATGTCTCGGACGCAGCGGATCGAGCGTTGGGCAATGCTTCTCGAACAAAATCCACGGCGTTGCCTTGGAGCGCTTTCAGGCACCGAATATCTCAGTCCTGAAGCCCGTGCTGTAGCGCGTGGCGCTGGCTCGCCGATCACAGTTGCCTATGAGGATCCGGTGCTGCGCGCGATGGGTCTGAAAGATGATACCTACGGTGAGGCAAAGCGCTTCTTCGAACTCAGTGACTGGCAGTTGCACAACATCGTCTGTCACTGCCACGTCGGTGCTACGATGCAAGCGCGATGGGCTGCCGCCAGAGTTCGCCGGACAATTACCGGCAACAGACTTCTGGCTTGGCTGAGGGCAAGGTTTGTGCATTGAGGCCAGCGCAGAACGGTGACGACAAGTCTTGATCGTTCTCGTTCGCGACTGGCCGCCAGGTGCTGGTGGCATTGCCTGCAACGCAGTGGATGGTGGAGCCGATGCCGTGCTTTCAGAGCGGCCGGGTGAAGACCTCATGCTCGCCCGGTCGGGGCTCATTGTCGGCGAGCATGAATTCGAGCGGACCCCATCTAAAGGGTGACCAGGATGAAGCTCGACTTCATGTGAACACGGCCCGCGCTCATACGATCCATACCACCACATATGCATCGCTCTCGGAGGAACAATAGCCGGTTGTGGTTGTTGGGATCGTCTGATGGAAGAAGGCAGCTACGAGAGCGCCCAGCGCCTCTATTTCGACGAGTCTAGCCGAGCAAGGAAGAAAGTGATGGCGTTCACTTTGACCAGTCCCGCCTTTCAGAACGGCCAGCCCATCCCGGATCGTCATGCCCGGCGCGGCGATAATCTCTCTCCGTTTCTGGAATGGAGCGATCCGCCGCCGGGCACTCGGAGCTACGTGCTCGTAATGGAAGATACGGATGCACCGTCACAGGCGTCCCGGCATTGGGTCGTCTACGACATCGGCGGAGACCGGCGTCATTTGGCCGAAGGGCGGAGTTCAAAGCGCGAACCGAGGACCTGCCTCATGGCTTCAATGATTTCGGTAATCTTCACTACGATGGACCCGACCAGCATCCGGGCGGTAAGCCACACACCTACCGCTTCAGGCTCGCGGCCCTTGGCATTGCCAATCTTCCCATCGGCCCGGAACCCGATGCCCTGGTGGTGTGGCAGGCTGCCCGTGAAAACATGTTGGGTGAGGCGGAATTAATCGGCACTTACGGATGAATCAGCGCCAAGCAGCTTCGTTCTTATGCTCGTAATGGCTGAATGCGGTCCGCAGGCACGGCTTGTCCGCAGAATTGGTTCACTTTGAACTTGAACATTCCGGGGAACTTCGAGCATCCGGGCTCAGGCGGCCACCTGAAGCACGATCTTGCCGCGCGTATGCTCTCTCTCCAGCCGTTCCTCGGCCTTAGCGACCTCCTCCAGAGGATAAGTCGCCTGCACGAACGGAGTTACCTTGCCGGCGTCAATGAGGCGGCTGATCCTCGCAAGCTGCGCCGCATTTGGCTCAGCCAGATAAGAAGCGCCACGCGCCTGATGCAGGCGTGCCTGTTCGGCCGAGGGCTCAGAAACGGTGGAAACAAGTATCCCGCCGGGCTTTAGTACACTCCAGGAGCGGTCCTGTGTGTCGCCCGCGACCAGATCAAAAACCATATCGATGTCTTCGACCTCGTCCTCGAAGCGCTGGTTCTTGTAGTCGACGGCCTGGTCGGCGCCAAGCTCGCGGACGAAATCGAAATCTTCGGCAGCAACGGTCGTCACGACAAATGCGCCCGCAGCCTTGGCAAACTGAATCGCCAGATGTCCGACACCGCCGGCGCCGCCATGGATGAGAACCCGCTGCCCGGATTTGAGGTCGCCATGGTCGAAAAGGCCCTGCCATGCTGTAATCCCCGCAAGCGGCACGGCGGCGGCTTCCACATGGCTTAGACGTTCCGGTTTTGCCGCCGCTTCCGTCGCCTTGACCACGACGTATTCGGCGTTGCCACCGCGGTCGTTGCCAAGCATGGCAAACATCGGATCGCCCTTCTTCAACGTATGCGCCCGCGTGCCGCACAGCTCCACCACGCCCGATACGTCGCGGCCGAGCGTAACGGGCAGATCCCCGCCCACCGAACCCTCGCGGGTCTTGTAGTCGACGGGATTGACGCTTGCTGCGCAGACCTTGAGCGTGACCTCGTCGTCACGGGGCTGAGGCATGGGAACCTCGTCCAGCGACAGAACCTCTGGCCCGCCAAACCTATGAATACGGACTGCTTTTATCGTCGCCATGGAGTTCCTCCTTGTTTCGCGGTCCAGCGCAGGTCTGGAAGCGGGACGAGCATCGGGTGAATGGGATACGCGGCGATCCTGGCAGTCGAATGCGGATTTCACCAACCACTGGGGACATCATCTTTCACTCAATCCGCTTCAAAGCCTTGTCCACCTAACCGGACTGCGGGCCGGAAGTTCCGATGAATTTCCGGTCGGGTCGTGGCATTCAAAGACCGTTCTCCCGGGCTCTACGAGAGACCTTGCGCAGAGTTCATCCCGTGACATTCCCGCAATCTCGTCAGGGAACTTTTCTGGAGGCACATGGTTGGAGTGTGCGGCCGAAAGAATCCGGGCCCTAGCTGTGCCAAGGAGGTTTGCCATGAGGCTTCGCGAGTTGATGGACCAAGTGAAGAACCTGCCACCGAACACTCTGGTCTGTGCCGCCGAGATTGACGAGGCCTTTGCGGCCAACATTGCTGGCATAGAAACAGTAGACAGTGCCTGGATCGAAAGCCGCAAACCGGACGGCACCGAAGCTGTCGAGCTCGCCAACGGAAACGACAAGGTTGTCGTAATCCGCTGGTGAGCCGCTTGCTCATGCTGGAACGGTCATATGCTTGATCACTGAACGCTGAAGGAGTCGCAGACCACCATGTCTCCGGTGTTGAACAAAAGACTCTGCGCCGGCCTGATCACCGGAATTCTGATGCTCTCGGCCGGCGGCTTTGCTCCGGTCGTAGCCCAGGAAATCCCGAACGACTTCACGGCGATCGTGCGCCAGAAAATTCCGGCCGTGGTCGCGATAACCACCCGACAGATTATCCAGGACCAGACGACATTGAACGATTTTCTCGGCCCTTTCGGCGGCCCTGAACCGGTGCAACCGCAGGTGCGGGAGGCTCTTGGCTCCGGCTTCGTGATCAGCCCAGAGGGCTATATCGTCACCAACAACCATGTTGTTGCCGACGGGACTGAAATCCACGTTGTTTTTTCGGACAAGGAAACTTCGCCCGCCCAACTGGTTGGCCGCGATCCGGAGACCGACATCGCCGTGCTTAAGGTCGATCCACGGCCCAATATGATGACGACCGCCTGGGGTGACTCCGATGCAGTACAACCCGGCGCATGGACGATCGCGATCGGCAGTCCGTTCGGGCTCGGAGGGACCGTCACCGTCGGCGTGCTTTCGGCCCGTTCGCGCGACATTCAGGCTGGTCCTTACGACGACTTTCTCCAGACGGACGCCTCAATCAATCGGGGCAATTCCGGCGGTCCCCTGTTCAATGCGCGCGGCGAAGTCATCGGGGTCAATTCGGCCATCGTGTCCCCTTCAGGCGGCAGCATAGGAATTGGCTTTGCGATACCATCCCGCACCGCCCGGAGCATCGTCGACCAGTTGATCCGCACCGGCCGGATTGAGCGTGGCTTCATCGGGGTGCGCCTCCAGGAGGTCACCCCGTCGCTTGCCGAGGCGCTTGGAGTAGCTGGCAGCAATGGAGCGCTGGTCGCTTCGGTCGAACCCGGCGGTCCGGCGGAGAAGGCGGGCATACAGGCGGGAGACGTGATTACGCGTTTTAACGGCAAGGACATCCGGAGCGTCCACGATCTGACGCTCGCGGTTGCGAGCCAAAAGCCGGGGACAAAGACGACGCTCACAAGGAACCGCGGGGGCAGCCAACAGGAAATAGCTCTGACCGTCGGTCAGCGCGACGATGAGGAGGTACAAAGTGGCGCCGTACCAAAGCAGGAAACGGCAGATGCGCGTCTTGGATTGTCACTCAGCCCGATCCCCGACGAGGCGCGCCAGCAGCTCGGACTCCAGCCGGGCACCACCGGGGTTTTCGTGCAAGAAGTGGCGCCGAACGGCCTCGCCGGCCAAAACGGCCTCCGGCCTGGGGACGTGATCGTCTCGGCCAACAACCGGAATGTGACACAGCCATCGGACGTCCAAGAGGAGTGGGCGAAATCCCGCCAGCAGAACAAGCCCATCCTGTTCCGCATCGACAGGCAGGGGGAGTCGCTTTTCGTTGCCGTGGCCATGCCCAAATCTTGACGGGAACGCATCGAGCGTAAGCTTGGCCGGATAGATCGCACGCTTTCGCAAGAGATCGCCTCTTAGGCTGACAAACGGGGCTGGCAACGGGAACAACAGCCGACCAAGGCCGTTTCGTCGAATGAGTCATTCGAACAGCTAGCAAAAAAAGGAGGCTTCGATGAGCGCCACCGGACTCGACGTATTCGACAAGACGCTGCAGACCACAAACATCTGGCTCGACGAGATCATGGCCGAGATGGGACCGGATCGGCAGATCGCATGGCATGTTCTTGGAGCGGTGCTCCACGCCCTGCGGGACCGCATGCAACCGGATCTTGCGGCCCACCTCGGCTCGCAGCTGCCGATCCTCGTGCGCGGCGCCTATTACGACCAATATCAGCCTTCCAAGACGCCCGAGAAGTTGCGTTCGCTCGACGAGTTTCTGGCCAAAATCAACGCGGAGCTGGAATTCACCCGACCGGTCGATTCAAAGGATGCATTCCGGGTCGTATCCAAGGTGCTCGCTCACCATGTGGGAGAGGGGCAGATGATCAAGGTTTGGGAATCCTTGCCAGCAGAAATCAGGCGCGTCGCGGAAGCTCAGCAAGCAGCGTGAACAGCGCCAGATCTCGGCAGTCTTGGCCGTAACGCTTCTTTGAGGAAATAGAAATGCCACTTACCCTTATCAGCCCGGCGTTCCCGGCTGGCGGGAAAATCCCTGAAAGGTATACCCGTGACGGCCAGAACGTCTCGCCACCGCTGAAGTGGTCCGGTGTTCCGGATGATGCGAAGAGTCTCGTTCTTGTCGTGCAGGATCCCGACGCGCCGAGCGGGATTTTCGGGCACTGGGCGGTGTTCAACATCCCGCCCGATGCCGGCGAGCTTGCCGAGGCGCAGGATGGCAAGCCAGGTCCGTCGGCACTTCGCCAAGGCACCAACGATTTCGGCAATGCCTATTACGACGGCCCGCAGCCGCCAGTGGGGCATGGCGTCCATCATTATCATTTCCGGCTGGCCGCGCTCGACGTGCCGAGCCTCAGTGTGCCGGGACAGGCGGGCGTGCAGTCTGTCTGGAAGGAAGCCCAGAAGCACGCGCTGGAGCAGACGGAGCTGGTCGGAACCTACGCACGGTAACGCCGGGCCGTGTCAGTCGCCGCCTTTTTTACAGCGCGGCCGGGGCAAGCGGTTCTCGAGCCGGGCCATGGATGACCGAACCGTCGGCGGCGAAAATCGAGCCATGGCAAGGACAATCCCAGGTGTTGTCCGCGTTGTTCCAGGTCACGGTGCAGCCCTTGTGGGTGCATGTCGCCGAAACGGGGTGGAGTACCCCTTCAGTGTCTCTCCACGCCGCGATCTTTTCGTCACCCCTGACGATCACACCGCCCATGCCGGGCACGATGTCGTCGAGGCTTGAGACAATCGATTGGCTGCGGCCATTCTTGTGAAAGTCCTCGGGATAAGACCGCGCCGGGTCATACAGCCTTTGCCATGGGCTCGACCGAGCGCAGATCAAATCCGCGATCATCGTGCCTGCGGCCGTTCCATTGGTGATGCCCCAGGCGTTGAATCCCGTGGCGATATGAAAACCGGAGGCTTTGTCCGGATCGGGTTCGCCGGCATACGGAACTCTATCGGCCGTATCATAGTCCTCATTACACCAGCGCCACGCAACGTCCCCAACTGGAAGGTTCATTCTTGCCCATTGTTCCAGCTCGACGAACCGTTTCGCCACGTCGCCGTCCTGGCCCGTGTCAAACTTGGGGCCGAGCGCGACCAGCAGCGGGCCTTCGGCATCGCGGCCGGTGCGGATGGAATGCGTCGGATCGTCGATGCCGATGAACATGCCGTCGACAGCAAGAGGGTCATCGATCCGAAACGCCATGGCAGTGTGGCAGCGCGGCTGGGTGCGGTTCGCCATTCCGACGGGGCTCTTCACCGTCATGTTGGTGGCGACGACCACATGCTCGGCGTGAACGGTGCCGCTGTCGGTGACGACGCGCCAGCGGCTTGCCTCGCCGATCGAGATCGCGCGGCTGTTTTCGAAAATCGGTCCGCCACGGGCCGTCACCGCTTGAGCCAGGCCAACCAGATACATCGCCGGATTGAACTGGGCCTGGTCGGAAAAACGCAGAGCGGCGGCCGTTTCGAAAGGCAGCGGCGCGCGCTCCAGAACATCGGCGTCCAGCCCAACTTGGCGCGCGGCCTCTGCCTCGGCCACGATCTCCGCGCGCTGGCTTGCTTCGCAGGTGTAGGTATAGGCGTCCTTGGCCTCGAGATCGCAGGGAATGGCATAGTTGCGAACCCATTCCCGGATCTGGACGGCGCCGGCGGAATTCGCATCGGCATAGGTCTGCGCCAGGTCCCGCCCGAAAGTGTCGATGAGATGGCGATAGATCAGCGCGTGCTGCGTCGTGATCTTGGCCGTCGAGCGGCCTGTCACCTGGCCGCCTGTCCGCAGGCCTTCGACGACGATCACCGACCGACCGGCCTCGCAAAGGCGAAGCGCCGTCGTGAGCCCGACAATGCCGGCGCCCACGACAACGGCATCGGCATGGATCGAGCCCTCGAGCGGAGAATAGTTCGTAGCGGTGGCTGCCGCCACCCAACAGCTTCCCGGTTTTCCCGAAAGAATGGCCATTTTTACCGGCGTCCCATGCGCTTCGATGCATCTCCATCGACAACCCGCGCCGGCGCGAAAACGTTCCGGATTTACCGTCTTCAGTCGTTGTTTGGCCGTCCGGAAGCTACAAACGCACCGGGAAGATGCGAGGTGCAAGCCATCACCCAGGTGATCGCCTCGCGATCGTATTCGTCGCCGGAGCGCCAATTCTCGAAGAAAGTGTTCAACCTCCCGATACGCTCGGGCCAGACGCCGGCGGCCTGCAGGCCCAGCGACACGCCGTAATTGGTGAAGGCGAACCTCGTATCGGGCAGCCACGGCGCGCGGCTGAAATAGCCCGGCGGGTCGACCCACATCGTTTCCAAATTCCGCAGCGAACGTTTCGTCTGCGCCTTGGCCCATGGCTCGGCGGGAAAGAAGTGGGCGAGCCACAGCATCATGCCGAGGCCGAGATCCTGTTCGATGTCGAGGGTGCGCCAGTCGCGCTCCATCAGGTCATGCATCTGCGCGATCTCGGGCGCCAGTGCGTCTTCATCGAGCATCCGGTAGGAGACGTAACCATCGTAGGCGTCCATGCTGCCGAGGCCGTAACCGGGAAAAGGACTGCTCAAATCCTCCTGCATTTTCCAGATCACGCCGCGGCCGGGGATCACGAAGGCCGGATGGATGTCCCGCGCCAGTGCAATGCCGCGGGCGCGGTATCGCGGTTTCAGATCGCCGAGACGCGCCAAGGCGAACAGCCACATCGCCAGGTAGTGGAAATACTGTCCGTCGCGATCTGCCGCTTGGCCGATCCTCAATCCGCGCAGCCGACCGAGCACACGCTCGACCTCCGCCACCAGCCGTTCAGCCTCACTCAGCCAACGTTCCTCGCCGAGCTCCTTGTAAAGCGAGACATAGAGCACGACCCCAAAAGCATCGGTCCAGAGATAGCGCAGGCCGTTGGGCCAGATGCCTTCGGCGCGCATCCAGTCGAGTTTTCGCAGGACATAGTCAACGTCGCGCAGCATAGCGCTGGTCTAGAGCCCGAACGGATAGGTATCGGGTGCTCCGGCCCTGGCATGCTTCGGCCCGTGCCGGCCGGCTATGTGCGCGTCGCAGTTGCGAGCATGCGGCATGTCGAGCATGTCTGCCTCCGTTCCGATTGGTCTGGGTCAGATCGCAAACGATCTGGTCGGCGGCGGGTTCCTTGGCCATCGCAATAAGCACCAGCCCGTTCCGCCGGCCCGACCCCGGAACCCTCCGTCTGTTCACGAGTTCCTTGGTCAGTCGCTCACTTTCGCACGAAATGGTTGAGGAGGTTTCATTGCCGCGCCCGATCGTGCTCTCGCTGGGCAGCATCAATGCCGATCTGCAGTTCGACGTTCAGGGCTCCCTTGGCGATGGCGGCACCGTTAGGGCCAGTGGCTTCGCCCAACGCGCCGGCGGCAAAGCCGCCAACGTTGCGTATTTCACCCATCGCCTCGGCGTTCCGACGAGGCTTATCGGGCGCGTCGGCGACGACCGGTTCGCGGAGATCGCAGTCGGTCCGCTGAAGGCGGCGGAGCTCGACCTCGGGTCCGTCGGCGTCGCCCGCGACGTCCCGACTGGCGTTGCCATCGTGGCGGTTCCGAAGGACGGCACGAAAGCTCGGGGTGGAGATAGCATGCGTTAAGCTCGAAGACGGTGGCTGCTTTCTCGCACTGGATCACGACGCAATGCAAATTCTCGCCCCGCCGGTCGATGTGGTCGACAAGACGGGTGCAGGCGACGCGTTTATCGCGGCAATGGCCGTCGCCTTGCTCGACGGCAAGTCCGCCTACGACGCCGCTTGCTGGGGCGTCGCGGCTTCGGCGATTGCTGTCAGGAAAAAAGGCGCACAGGAATACTATCCATCAATGATGGAACTCCAGCAGATGATCGGGTCAGTCGAACGCTGCAACGGGCGCGAATTGGTATAGGCTGATGCCATTACTGTTAGGCCGGCGGCCGAAGACTGCGCCGTTACGGCCTGTGGCGAAGGTCACCTGCGCGCGCCCGCCAAAGCCTAAAGAATGGTTCGAGCCATTAGGATGTACCCGCATCCAGTATTTCGGCGATAAACCAGTTCGTACCTTGTTTTTCCCTGTGCAATTGCCAACCATGGAAATGGATTGATTCGGAGCTTGTCTATGCGTGGACTGCAGGTGGCCCTGGCTGCGGTGATCTTGAGCACTTCAGTCAGTTCTGGACTCGCCGATGACAATTCTCCCTTTATCTATTTTGCGACCCAAGATCCTTTCACAGAAGGTCTGCCGACGAAGAATGATGTCTATGTCTTTGGTGGCGTGTTTGCGAGCGGGGCCTTCGGGGATACGATCAACGTTTTTGGTGCCGACTACACGGACAACTATATAATCGGGGCCGCATACGGTCGCGATCTCGTCGATATAGGCGCTGGTTTCGTTCTTGGTGGCGTCACCGGCGCGGCCATAAGATTTGGCGAAGACGATGATACATCAGGCGAACTTTGGGTCGGAGCGCGACTTCGCCACCAGGGCCTTGTCATTGGTGATTTGGCGATTGCGCCCGCACTGACCGCTGGATTCAGTGCCGTTACAGGCCCTACCGAGATCGAGCGCGATCGCGAAATCCGCTACGATGGCGATGCATCATTCCTCGGCTTCGTTGGTGCGGAGCTTTCGTTCAGAGTCAGGCAAGCTCCCAATGTCGAACTTGTCTACCAGCTCCACCATAGATCCGGCGCCGATGGTATAATTGGCGATATGAAAGAGGGTTCTAATGCGAACACTCTTGGAATCCGCTATCGCTTCTAATGCTCGCTGCTGTTGGTCTTTTCCCTGCGCCCACGTGCCCCGTATTGGGCTCACAGTGAAGACGGCGACACTTTCGTGATAGGGAAATGGCGACCGTGGCTCCAATATGGGATCACTGCGAGCGAAGCAGCCAGGAGAAGGCGGCCGGCGGCACTTTCGGAGAAGCGGTTCTGCGGCGGTTCGGCATCGGTCTCAATGCCGATCGGCATGATAAACCATTGAAATCTCGGGCGTGCAGGGTCACCCTGTCGCGCCATTTCGCACTCACGCTCTATCCTTCAAAGTGTCGAGCGGCCCTTTCAGCGCAGACCTGGGCTGGATCAACTCTGGAGCAATCAGGAAGGTCTGTGGCGTCGTCGTCGGTTCATCGATCAAGTCGAACGCCTTCGTAATCATCGCCTCAACATTCTGCCGCACCATGATTACCGGGAAGGGCAGGAAGGAGCCGAACGGATCGTAGTCGTAGCAACCGACGACGAGCTCACTAAACATCTCCGCCGGCCGGCCCGCCATGAAACGCAGCAGACCTTCCATATTGATCGACGAATTGATGAACAGCGCGCGCGGCAGCTTGCCATGGCGTTGGTAGAACGCCTCAAAGGCACGCAAAGTTATATCAGGCGAATACCCGGAGGACTGCACACCGTCTTCAGGGTCGACGCCCAGCAGTGCCTTCTTGGTCGCATGGAAAGCGGCGATGCGTTCGCGGCTGGCATGGTCGTTGCGGCCGCCAAACAGAAACAGCTCGTCCGGCCGCAGGGGATCATCATTGCCGAAGCGGCGGATGATTGCTTCCGTCAGCATCCGTGCGCCCCCATAATTGTCGCTGATCACCGAATGCGCCTTCGCTCCCGGCAGGTCGATGTTGACATGCCTCAGCCCCGCCGGTTCGCAGACCTCGTGCACGCCGTCCGGATCGGTGGCGCCGACGATGAAGAGCTGGTCGATTGAATAGGAGATCAGCGTCTCCGCGGTCCGCCGTTCCTCTTCCGGGTCGCGGCTGGCGCTAACCACGACCGGGCATTGGCCGCGGCTGCGCACATGCCCCTCAAACGTCTGCGCCATGGAGGAGAAGTAGCGATTGTCGTGGACGGGCAGCATCAGGCCGACCAGGCCCGATCGCGAGCGTCGCAAGCCTCGCGCCTGCAGATTGGTGGTGTATTGGTGGAGTTCGGCGAGGTCGAGAATTGTTTGCGCCGTACTTTCCTTGATGCGGCGCTTGCGCCAAGTGCCGTTCAGGACGGCACTCACGGTCGACGGCGAACTGCCCGATAGCACGGATAGGTCATAGATCGTCGCCTTCTTCTTGACCCGCTGATCCATCTGGCGCCTCCGGCGCGTCTATTTAGAGCAATATCCCGCTTGACGAGAGCTTCTCGATGCACAATAGTTTCTGCACCATCGATTGTGCAAGCGAAAACCGGTGGATGGCCGATGGGGAAGTGCCCCGTCTCTTTAGGGGAGGTTTCTAACGGCCGCCGTCGTTCGACGGCTCGAGTGTGTTCCCACTAGGAACGTTATGGGAGGAGTACAGATGAAAAAGCTCATGATCGCGGCGCTTGCCGCGACCCTTATGATTGGCGGGTCATTCGCTGCGATGGCACAGCAGGCCGGCAAGGTCGGCGTCGTCGTCAAGATCGGCGGCATTCCGTGGTTCAACGCAATGGAGGCGGGTATCAAGGAGCGCGGCCAGAAGCTCGGGATCGACGCATTCATGGTCGGCCCGACCAGCGCTGATCCAGCACTGCAAGTTCGCGCCATCGAGGATCTGATCGCGCAGGGCGTCAAGGTCATCGGCGTCGTGCCGAATGATGCGAAAGTGCTTGAACCAGTCCTGCAGAAGGCCAAGGACGCCGGCATCATCGTCATCACGCATGAATCGCCTGGCCAGAAGGGCGCCGACTGGGACTTCGAACTCGCGTCCGCGACCGGCTTCGGCGAGGCTCATGCCAAGCTCCTGGCGGAGAAGATGGGCGGCAAGGGTGAGTACGCAGTGTTCGTCGGCTCGCTGACGGTGCCGCTGCACAATGCCTGGGCCGATGCGGCAATCGAATATCTGAAGAAGAACAACCCGGACATGAAGCTTGTCGGCGAACGTTATGGCGTCGCCGAGGATGTAGACAAGAGCCGCAGCACTGCGCTTGACCTGATTTCCGCAAATCCAGGCTTGAAGGGTTTCCTCGCCTTCGGCAGCCAAGGTCCGATCGGCGCTGGCCGCGCAATCGAAGAGCGCCGGAAGGTGGGCGAAATTTTCGTGCTCGGACCATTCTCGCCAGGCCAGGGCCGGAAGCTCATCAAAAGCGACGCGATCTCCGGCGGCTTCATGTGGAATCCGAAGCAGGCGGGCGAGGTTTTCGTCACGCTGGCTGACCATCTCATGAAGGGCAACGAGATCAAGGACGGCGATACGATCGAAGGGCTAGGGACAGTCAAGCCGGACTTCGAAAACCGTAACATCATCGTCGATCAGCTGGTCCCCATCAACAAGGACACTGTCGACGATCTCGCGGCGATGGGCCTGTAAGGCCTCAAGCTAATGGCAGCCGGGCCGGCGTCGAGCCGGCCTGGCTGCAGGATTGCAAATGCGATTGGATCCAGGTTTCAACTCGATGGCTGATCAGGCACTCGATGGCGCCGCATCACGGCCGCTGCTGTCGCTCCGCAACGTCAATATGACGTTCGGCGGCGTGAAGGCGCTGAAGAATGTCAGCTTTGAGGTGCTGCCGGGCGAGGTGCATTGCCTGGCCGGCGAGAACGGCTCCGGCAAGAGCACGCTGATCAAGGTCATTACGGGCGTGTACAAGCCCGAGGCGGGCGCCGTGATCGTCTATGATGGCCAGAGCTACTCCCATATGTCGCCGGTTACGGCGCAGGCCGGCGGAATTCAGGTCATCTGGCAGGACCTCGCCCTGTTTCCCGAGATGACTGTCGCCGAGAATATCGCGTTCCAGACCGTCATCGGCCGCTGGCCGCGGCTGGTGAACTATGCCGAGATGCGCCGTGTGGCGATCAACGCCTTGCAACGTCTTGGTGTTACCCTCGATGTCGATCTAGCACTCCACCACTTTCCCATCGCACAGCGGCAGATCGTAGCAATCGCGCGCGCCCTCGTCGGCGAGGCGAAGCTCGTCTTCATGGACGAGCCGACGGCGTCGCTCACCCAATCCGAAACCGACTATCTGCTGGACATTGTGCGCAATCTGTCGGCGTCGGGCGTCGCCGTTGTGTTCGTCAGTCATCGCCTGGCCGAGGTTCTTGAAATCTCCAGCCGCGTGACGGTGTTGCGCGACGGCGCTTTGGTCGGCGTCTATCCGACCAAAGGCCTGACCCAATCGCGCATCACCGAGTTGATGACAGGCAAGACCTTCGACTATTCCGTCCTGCACCGCGATTTAACCACGAGCCCGGTCATGCTTGAGGTTAAGGGGCTGTCGCGGCCCGGCGAATTCGAGGACGTGTCCTTGACCGTCCGGCGCGGCGAGACGCTCGGCATCACCGGGTTGCTTGGGGCAGGGCGCACCGAACTGGCGCTGACATTGTTTGGCATGCGCAAGCCGAAATCGGGCTCTGTCGTCCTGGACGGCAAACCCGTTCATTTCGGTTCCAACCGTGACGCGATCGCCGCCGGCGTCGCCTATCTTTCGGAAGACCGGCTGTCGCTCGGTCTCATTCAGCCCCAGGCCATCGCCGACAACATGGTCATCGCCTCGCTGGACAAGATCCTTACGGGCGGTCTCATTTCGAGCGATCGCAAGCAATCTCTGGTCAATCGCTGGATAAGGGATCTTGGCGTCAGGATCGGAAAGCAGGACGACGCGATCTCGACCCTGTCAGGGGGAAATCAGCAACGTGTCGCCATTGCAAAATGGCTGGCCACCGACCCGAAGCTGCTTATCCTCGACGCACCGACGGTCGGCGTCGATGTCGGCGCGCGCGCCGGCATTTTCGACATCGTTTCCAAGCTGGCGGACAGCGGCCTGGCCATTATCCTGATCTCGGACGAGGTGCCTGAAGTCTATTTCAACGCGGACCGTGTGCTGCACATGGCTCAGGGGCGCATTGTCGGCGAATTTACGCCGGGCGCTACGACCCTCCAGGCGATCGAGGAGGCGGTCTATGCGTAGGTTTGTCCGCTCCCACGCAACGGAACTGGCTTTGCTCGCCGTTATCGCCGTCATCTGCGTCTTCCTTTCGTTCGCGACGGACCGGTTCTTCACCCTCGGCAACGCGTTTGACCTTCTGAACACCAGCTCGGTCAACATCATCTTCGCCGTCGGCCTGCTCGTCGTGCTGATTGCCGGCGGCATTGACATCTCCTTCGCGGTTGCCGCCTCCGTTGTGCAATATCTGGCGGCGACCGTCCTTGGCTGGATCGGCGGCGGGAACTGGATTATCGGCCTCATCATCGCTGGCGCCTTGGGCGTCGCGTTGGGCTGCATCAACGCCTTCCTGATCCACAGGTTCAGGATCATCTCGATCGTCGCCACGATTTCGACTTTCAACATTTTCTTCGGCTTGCTGATGTTCTTCACAGGCGGCGTGTCGATTTACAATCTGCCGGACTGGCTCACCACCCGCGTCGTGCTGTTCGAGCGAGAGATGGCTGACGGCAGCTGGGCGGAGATCACCCTGCCAGTGCTCATTATGGCCATATGCGTCTTCGCGACCTGGGTGTTGATCACGCGCACCACCACTGGTCGCCAGCTCTACGCATTTGGCGACAACCCGGAGGGCGCGCGCCGCTTCGGCATCAATATCGGCGCCATGCAATTTATCGCCTTCGGCTGGCTTGGCCTGATGGCGGGTATCGCCGGTCTCGTCCAAGCGCATTACGCGCAGGAGGTTGTGCCGAATGCCCTTTATGGGCGCGAACTCGACGTCCTGGCAGCCGTAGTTCTTGGCGGTGCGCGGCTCGGCGGCGGCAAGGGCAGCGTGCTCGGCTGCATTCTGGGCGTTCTGTTGGTCTCGATTACCCAGAACGGACTTAATTTGATGGGTGTGTCGCCTTTCGCATTCAAGATGATCGTTGGCGCCATCATTCTTGCCGCAATCACCCTGTCGAACACCAGCATCGAACGCCTGCTGCCGTTCCTGAAAAGCCGACGGGTGCCTTCATGACGGTTTTGATTGAACGCGTCCGCAACGCGCTCGGCCCCGAACTTGCAGGTCCGTTTGCCGCGTTCGTGGCGGTCATGGTCGTGTTCGGCTTTGCCGCGCCGAACTTCCTTTCCCGTGCTACCTTTGGATCGGTCGCCTTCCAGCTGCCGGAGCTCGGCCTCCTCACACTCGCCATGCTGCTGCCGATCCTGACCGGCGGCCTCAACTTGGCCATCACCTTCACGGCCAACATGGCCGGCCTGACGCTGGCTTGGGTACTGCAAAGCCAGGGAGGCGTCGACGCTGGCATCGGCGCCTTCGTCCTTGGCTCGGTCCTTGCCATCGCGGTCGGCGCACTGAGCGGGCTGATCATGGGGCTCGTCATCGCCTACACCAAGGCTCACCCGATCCTGGTCTCGCTGTCGATGATGATCTTCCTGCGCGGTCTCGGCGAATTCCTGACGCGCGGCGGCGACGTGTCCGGCATTCCCGGCTTCCTGGCGCCGATCGGCTACGGTTCGATTTTTGGCATCCCGGTGCCGTTGCTCATCTTCATCGCTTGCGTGCTGATCTGGCACGTCTTGCTGACGCGCATGAAGCTAGGCTTCAACACTTACATGATAGGCTCCAATATCGAGGCCACGCGCTATTCCGGTATCAATACGCGCAAGGTGCAGGTTCTCGTCTACACATTGTCCGGGGCGATGAGCGCGGTCGCCGGCATCATCATGCTGGCGCGCTTCAATTCGGTGCGTGTCGGCCACGGCGAGTCTTACCTGCTGATCACCGTGCTTGCCTGCTTCCTTGGCGGGGTCAATCCGTTCGGCGGCTTCGGTCGGGTGATCCCGGTCTTCGTTGCGCTGGTCGTGCTCCAGCTTCTGTCCTCGGGACTCAATCTGATGGGCGCAAACCAGCATCTTGCGACGGCAGTCTGGGGCGTCCTGATGATCACGGTGATGATCCTGCGCTGGCTTGCCGGGCGCCTCAAATTCCTAAACACAAACAGAGGGTGAGTTAGATGCATGGTTTTGGGGTCCACACCTCGATGTGGACGATGAACTGGGATCGGGCCGGCGCGGAGAAGGCGATTACGGCTTCGGTCAAATACGGGATGGACTTTATCGAGATCGCGCTTCTGAACGCGCCGGCGGTCGATGCCGCGCACACACGCGCCTTGCTCGAAAAGCACAATCTTCCTGCCGTTTGCTCGCTTGGTCTGCCGGAGCGCGCCTGGGCCTCGGTGCGGCCGGATGCCGCCATCGAACATCTCGAAGTGGCGATCGACAAGACCGCCGAGATGGGCGCGCTGGCGCTTTCCGGCGTGATTTTCGGTGGCATCGGCGAACGCACCGGCCTGCCACCCACCGAAAAGGAATACGACAATATCGCGCATGTGCTGACCGTCGCCGCCAAGCACGCCAAGAAGCGCGGCATCGAGCTCGGAATCGAGGCGGTGAACCGCTACGAGAACCATTTGATCAATACCGGCGCGCAGGCCGTCTGGATGGTCGAGAAAGTCGGGGCCGACAACATCTTTGTTCATCTCGACACCTACCATATGAACATCGAGGAGAAGGGGGCCGCCAACGGCATTCTGGCCGCCCGCGATCACCTGAAGTACATCCACTTGTCTGAAAGCGATCGCGGCACACCAGGCACCGGAAACTGCCCCTGGGACGAGATTTACGCAACGCTGGCGGCGATCGGCTTCAAGGGCGGACTTGCCATGGAAAGCTTCATCAACATGCCGCCGGAAGTCTCCTACGGCCTCTCGGTCTGGCGGCCGGTTGCGAAGGACGAGGCCGAAGTGATGGGCAATGGCTTGCCGTTCCTGCGCAACAAGGCTCGCCAATACGGTCTGATCTGACACGATGGATCACGGGCAGAAGGCGGACGGCGCAAGGATCGCCGTCTTCGACGTCGGCAAGACCAACATAAAGCTCTCCGCGATGACGCTCGACGGCGTGCTTGTGGAGAGCCTCTCTGTCCACAACGAAGTGCGGCCCGGTCCACCTTGGCGGCAGCACGATCTCAACGGCATCAGCGACTGGTTGTTCGGCTCGCTCGCCACTTTGTGCCGACACCATCCGCTGGAAAAGGTGGTCGGCACCGGACATGGCTCCGCGGGAGTTCTGGTGAACGCAGATCCCGACGACACTTGCGCCCTGCCGATGATTGACTACGAGCAGGACCTGCCGCCGGCAATTCGCGATGGTTACGCGCCGCTTTCGGGCGATTTCTTCGATCGCGGCAGCACGATCATGCTGAAGGCCGCCCACCAGGCGCGCCAGCTGTACTGGATGCAGCAGGTTGATCCGGAGTGCGTCGCTCGGGCTCGTTGGTATCTGGGCTTGCCTCAATATTGGGCCTGGCGGCTGTCAGGCGTGCCATCGGCTGAAACGACGATCCTCTCGGCGCAATCACATCTATGGAACAATGTGCGCAAGCGGTGGGCGCCCATTGTGGCGGGGCAGGGATGGCAGCGCCTCATGCCACCATTTCATCCGGCCTGGGAGAGGTTGGGGCCAATCCGGCAGGATCTGGCGCGTCGGCACGGCATACCGGAAGAGCTTTCTATTCTGACCGGCGGCCACGACAGCAGCCTGAACCTCTACCGCTATCAGGCGGCAGGCATGCGCGACGCCTGCGTGATCTCTACCGGAACCTGGATTGTCGGAATGTGCGCGGCGACACCTCTCGACCCGCTCGATGAAAATCGCGGAATGGTGCTGAACAGCGACGTGGCAGGACGCCCGGTCGGCGGCGTTTTGACCATGGGCGGACGTGAGTTCAGTCATGTGGCAGGGCAGGGGCAAGAAGGAAATGCAGCCGACGCTGCGCTGGTCAGGTTGCTGATCGAGCAGGGCACTTTCGCATTGCCGTCGTTCGGCGACGATGACGGCCTGTTTCCAGGCAGCGCTGGGCGCGGCCGGTTTGAAGGGCCGCCTGCAGAAACCCCTGCAGAGCGCAAGGCGCTCGCGGTGCTCTATGCCGCGCTGCTGACGGTAGAATGTATCGATGCGCTGAACGAAAACGGGCTGGTTGCATTGGATGGCACCTTCCTGCGAGACCCGCTCTACGCCACACTGGTTGCCGCGCTGCGGCCAAACGCCGAAACGGTCTACAACCTCGACTCTTATGGCACCGCTTCGGGTGCGGCGCTACTTGGCGAGCATGAAACTCGTGACACGCCGGCTCCGATCGCGCTCAGCCTGCCGGCCGCCTTTGCCGGCGATCATGAGGCGCTCGCAGCCTATGCACAGCGGTGGCGCGAACTGATCAAGCGAAACAACTTGCAACAGGGCAAGACCAGCAAAAGGAACGATCGATGACTGATGACAGCGCTCTGCGCCGCGAAATGGTGGATGTTTGCCGCCGGATGAACTCCAGCGGTATCAACCAGGGCAATGCCGGCAACCTGTCGGTGCGCTCCAGCGACGGTTTCCTGATCACGCCCTCGTCGCTGCCCTACGAAACGATGACGCCCGAAGACATCGTCGAGATGGACTTTGACGGTACCTATGTCGGCCGACGGCCCTCTTCGGAGTGGCGCTTCCACCGTGACATTTTGAGGGAGCGGCAGGAGATCAACGTCGTGCTGCATTGTCACTCGCTCTACGCCACGACACTGGCCTGCCATCACAAGACGATCCCGAGCTTCCACTATATGACGGGAGTGGCGGGCGGTACGACCATCCGCTGCGCCGGCTACGCGACCTTTGGCACGCAGGCCTTGTCCGACAATGCCTTGGTGGCACTCAAGGGTCGCCTCGCCTGCCTGCTCGGCCAGCACGGCCAGATTTCGCTCGGCAAGACCATGGAAGCGGCGTTGTGGCTGGCGAACGAGGTCGAAACCCTATCGCGCATGTATGTCCAGGCGCTTACCCTTGGCGAGCCGCCGGTCCTTTCCGACGAGGAGATGGCGCGGGTGATCGAGCAGATGAAGAAGATGAGCTATGGCCAAGCGCCGGATCCGGAGGGAACGAACGATTTGGCGCGGCCGCGCGACGCTGCGGTCTAGCGCTGCTGCGGCAGATTTTAGAGGAGAGAGGTCTGTTTTTCCCTCGACTGTGGCAGGTTACGGCAAACGTTGAATCAAATCGTTCAGCAAAAGCAGCAACGCGCCGGCGACCACAGCTGCAGCCGCGTCGTCCAGCATGATGCCGACCCCACCCCTTACTTTCTCATGCACGACGCCGATGGGCCAAGGCTTGACGACGTCGAAAAACCGGAAAGCAAGGAAACCTGCTGCCCACCAGACCGGGTCGAGCGGCAGCATGGAAAGCGTTGCGGCGGTGCCGAAGGTCTCGTCAATGACGACGATCTGCGGATCCTCCGTCCCGGTACGGGAGATGACATGCGACGACGCCCATACTCCCACGGCGAATACGGCCATGTAGGCAAGCACGATCAGCCAAGGCGATGCAGGTATCAGGAGCGCGGCAAGAGCCACTCCGACGCCCGCGCCGACCGTGCCCGGCCATACCGGAGATAATCCTGCGCCGGCAGAGGTCGCGAGTAGGTAAGCAAACTTAGGCAGAAATTTACGCATGGAGTTTTCGGACGGCTTCCCCGCGAATTGCGAATATGGGTTATAACGAAATTTTCCGTTTCGCTGCCAGCTTGGCAGCCTCTGGCTACCTTAATCCATTGGCCGCATTCGCCAAAGAAACGCTGCTGGCTTGAACTGGGAAAGACGTCTGAGCCGGTCTCGGCCCGCGTTGACCAACTCGAACGGTGCCGATGGGCTGGAACGAACCCGCAATTTGCCGGTTAAGCTCCGCGCAACGACATCATCAGAGGAGCCGAGTAATCATGATCGCCGGTCTCATGAAACGTCGTATCGACCCGCTATGGGAGCATGCCGCTTCTCCGCTGGTCGGGATCGGCATGACTCCGAACCAGGTAACATCAGGCGGGCTAGTGCTCGTGGCCCTGTCGTGCGCCGCCTATCTGTACCACCAGTCAAGCCTTGCCTTTGGCCTTTGCCTCGCGTTTGCCTTCACCTTCGACGCGCTGGACGGCGCGG
Organism: Mesorhizobium sp. WSM4849; assembly: GCF_055811385.1. Taxonomy (NCBI): domain Bacteria; kingdom Pseudomonadati; phylum Pseudomonadota; class Alphaproteobacteria; order Hyphomicrobiales; family Phyllobacteriaceae; genus Mesorhizobium; species Mesorhizobium sp. WSM4849. The sequence continues at coordinate 91,534 of NZ_JBVVPW010000018.1, read as the reverse complement.
TTGCCCGTCGCAGACATATGAGCACCAAGGCCGGCGGTTATTTCGACGCCATGGCCGACCGTTATCAGGAACTTGCCGTTTTCGCGGCAATAGGCTGGGTCGCCGATCTGTGGGCGATCGCAATGATCGCATTCGCCGGCGGGATCCTCACCAGCTACGCCAAGGCGCGGACGGCGATCGAAATCCCTATAGAAAACCACGCGTGGCCGGATTTCTTCGAACGGATGGAACGCCTTGTGTTCATTTGCGTGCTGCTAGTCGCCGACGGATTGGCGACCGCCAAGGGCGCCGCTTCGCCCTGGATTCTGACGGGCGGGTTCGCGCTTTACGCACTGCTGGCAAACGCCACAGCTGTGCAACGGATCAATCGCGCATTTGCGATGCTCAAACGAGCGGACGCGAAGCAGCCGTGAGCCCGCGAGAACCCATACTGGCTTTGGGCGGCGGAAAACGCGAGGCGCTGTCGCGGGCACAGTCGGGTTAAAATCAATCCTGGCGCGGCCTGCGTCATCTCTGGGCATAGCGAAGTTGCTGACCCTGTGGGGCCAGATGTCCGCACCGTCGTTAGACCGTTTCGAGCCGGCTGAACCGAACCGGGATGAGTTTGCGAGTCTTCAGTTGCCCTGCCGAATTCTTGTCGATGACCGTCAGCAACTGCACTTCCTCAGGTCCGACAGGCAGAACCAGGCGTCCCCCCGGCTTGAGCTGATCAAGTAAAGCCGGTGGCGCCCGCCCAGCCGCAACGGTGACCAGGATCTTGTCGAATGGGGCGTGCTCGGGCCAGCCGCGAGACCCGTCCCCGACACGAATGCTGACATTGGATAGACCGAGGCCCTGCAGGAGAGTCTCGGCGTGGCTTGCGAATTCCTCGATGATTTCGACGCTCCAAACGTGCCCGGCGAGTTCCGCGAGGATTGCGGTTTGGTAGCCCAGCCCGGTGCCGATCTCGAGCACCGCCTCGTGCGGTTGGGGAGCAAGGAGATCAGTCATGAGAGCGACGATGAACGGCTGCGAGACGGTTTTATCGAAGCCGATCGGCAGCGGCATGTCCTGGTAGGCATAAGGCGCAACCGAGGCTGGCACGAAGAGATGCCGCGGCACTCGCCGCATCGCAGCCATCACGCGCTCATCGAGCGCCGCCTTGCCGAGTTCTTCGCTTGCAAGGTCGGTATGGATTGCAATCATCTCGACCATGTGCCTGCGTAGCACTGCGAGATGCTCTTCGTTCATTGGCTTCATGACCGTCGGGCTTTCTTCAACCAGGCTTGCTGCCAGATAGGCTTATATCCTGTTCGTCACAGCAACGCCCGGCATCGTTTCCAGTTGCGGGTGGCCTACGGCGACCAGAGGTAAATTTGGCGTTGCATCTTGATAGATATCGTCGGCGGCCCCGGAGATCCGGTGCCATGTCGCCATAACGGTATGTCCTGGATCGCGGTGATTGAACGATGAACGGCTGAATCGCGTGCATGCGTGGGCAGCGGGCGATCTCGACCGGGGCGTTGTCGTTGTAGTAGTGGACGCCTGTTTCACCGATGCTGCGACTGCTGCATGGCTTCGGCAGCAGATGCCGCGACAGGCGGTTCGGGAGGTTCCTCACTCACCTACACAATCAAAGTTCCTAAATATCCAGCTAAAGTCCGGAGGCCGCTACTTTATCGCTTCCAGGAGTGCTGAGTGGAACTCGCCGGGGGCCTCTGCCTTGCCGCTCGGCCGTCGTGGTTGAATCCTCATCAGCTAAAGTAGTGAAATCTGATGGAACTACCGGCCCTGATGTGCCATTTTACCACGTCGTGAGAGAAGACGAAGGCAAATGAGCCAGCACAATGCCACTGTGATAGGCGTCGTGGTGCCCATGTTCAATGCCGAGAGAACCATTCTCCCGACGCTGACCAGCATCTGCCAGCAGAGCCACCAGGCGCTGGACATTATCGTAGTGGATGATGGGTCGACGGACCGGTCCGCGTCAATCGTGGCCGCCTATGCCGAGCAAGATCGGCGTATACGCCTTTTCAGGCAGCCGAACGCGGGTGTTGCGCACGCACGCAACAGCGGCGCCGCTGCCACCGATGCGGAGTTGCTAGCATTCGTGGACGCGGATGATCTTTGGGCTCCATCCAAAATCGCACTGCAACTGCGCGTCCTGCAGGAAGGAGGCTCGTCAGTTGGCCTGGCATATTGCTGGTTTGCGGAGATCGACGAGGACGGTCGGATATTTTCAGTCAAACAGCCCGATGCCGATGGTCGCGTGCTGCAACGCATGTGCAGAAACAACTTTGTCGGTAACGGAAGTTCCATGCTTGTACGTCGCTCCGCATTCGAGCGGGCGGGACAGTTTGATCCTTCCCTGAGGGCGAGGAACGCACAAGGCTGCGAAGATCTTCTAATGTGCCTCAGAATAGCGGAGAATTACGAGTTTCGTGTCGTGCCCCAACATCTTGTGGGTTACCGGAGGACGATCGGCAACATGTCGAGCGATGTCATGCAGATGTTTCGTTCGTATGAAATTGTCCTAGCCGAGTTTCGCGAGAAATATCCGCAATTTGGGGGCGATCTCAATGCCCATCTGCTTGACACGATCAATGCGCTTGCCGTGAGGGCTTTGATTCAAGGGCGGCCTTCCGCAGCCTGGTATCTGTCGAAGAAGCTCTTTGTCCTGGAGCCGCGCACGGCTATTTCACGTCTGCCTCACACGGTCGACGTCTGCTGCCGGGGGCTGGTTCCTCGCTGGATCAAAGTTCGAGTGAAACGGATGCGAAACGCCGAGTCTCGGCCTCTTTATGAAAAGATTTATCTAGAGAGGTGAGCGCGTCCCTGTTCGGATGCACGAGCCGGAGCTGTTGAAGCTAGATGCTTGATGCCAGGCATTGGCGGCGCATCCCTGAGCGGCCACCAGAACAATGTTACCACATTTCCATAGGACACGTATAACGTGCAACTACGCTGCCTCTATACAACATTTAGTTGTTTAGTTCGCGACCGCCGCTCCTGGTGGCGCCTCCAGCGTAATTGTGATGGTGTCACCCGGAGCAAGCAGAGTATCTTCAGTCGCCTCCGTCGTCGCTGCCCGTCCGTCAGTGGAGCGGGTTACACCGATCGTAATGCGGTCCCCTTCGCCTACAAGGTCGCTGCGCATCTGCATCACGTATGCGATTTGTTTGGTCAATGAATCCATCTCAGCGCGCATTTGCGTCATTGCCGCGCGTTCAGTCTGCAAGTTAGCCAACAGGTCAATTCGACTCTGGTCGATAAGCTTATCAAGACTGCGCTGCAAATCCCCTTGGTCGCGTTCAAGTCGAGCGATCTCAGCGTTGGTTTGCAAAGCGCGGGTCGCTGACAAGAGCACTGCGCGTTGAGCATTGTTGACGCTAGTGATCGGGATCAGACCTTTTTCGAAGAGCTTCTTGAGGCGAACAAGTTCCGCCGCATCTGCGGCTGCGCCCGCTTGATCCGCCTTCTGCTGCTCCTTCAGATAGCCCATTCGTTCCTCCGCCTTGGTTGCGGCCAACTTAATTGAAGCGCGCTCCTTCTCCTGATCCGCATAGACAGCTTCAAGATGCTTCCCCTCCTGCTGCAAAGCTTCGTCGCGACGAGGTTCGAGGCTCGGGTCACGTTCTGCGTCCGGAAGCGCAATCGCTCTCGCGCCGCTCAGCTGCGCCTCTATGCGAGCAGCTTTGATTTCGCTTTCCTGGTACTTGATGCGCACAATGTGGAGGCGGCCGCCAAGGTCCGCTGCTGTCATTTCAGGGTTTTGAAGTCCACCGCGACCGTAGCCGCCGCCAGTCGCCACAGCTTGTCGGACAGTCATTCCTGGTCTGAAGGTCTGAGTCCCAGGAGAGGCAATGTCCCCGTCAATATAGACGGGTCGGTATTCCTCAATATCAACTACAATCTGATCCGGATAAAAACCAGTCCAGGTCTCAGTGCCGTCGGTGGATCGTTGCGGAAGGGATTTTGGCTTTAAAACCTCAATTACCTCCTTGCGAACATCATCTATTGTCTTCCCGAGAACGTTTAGCGGGCCTAGGACCGGCAACACGATTACACCGCTCTGGTCGATCACAGCTCGCTTTTGCATCTCGGGATAGCCTATGACAGCGAAGCCGATCACGTCGCCAGTCTGCAGACGGTACTCGCCGACATTGTGCTCCTCTGCTAGGGCAAGGCCATTCGACGGAATCGCGTATGCAAACAACAAAAACATGCATGCGAGCGCAGCGCAGCTGCCTGCCCGCATCCAGCGCACCGATCTATTCAGCATTCACTTTCACCCCGCAATGCTTGAGCATGACATCGACGCAGACCTTTCTCACAACGCCATTCCTTTGAGGCGAATTTACGCTCTGGAAGAATACAACTATCCGGCGGCCACCGCGATCGCGGCGATTATGGTTTTGCCATCGTTCGCGATGCCCCTGGTCGTCAATCTGGTGCAGTCGTGGAGCCGCACACGCTATGGCTGACGTCACCATCGTGTCGCCGATCGGAAGCGACACCGCCGGCCAGCGAGCAGCCGGTCGGCGCGCTAACTGCTGATGGCAGTCGCGTCCTGGTGGCCTGAGCGGCATTGGCCGCCTGAGGCGCGGCCGCCATATCCGCCGCTCCGCTAAACACGGAAGCTGCGCGGCGGACACACCAACGTCGAAGCCATCCCATTTTTGTTCAACTTGGCGCACACAACTCGACTCAGCCTCTTCCTAAATCCACATCGCATGGCATGGCCGGTCCGTGTGGCAAACCTCTCTTGGCTGCCGAACGGGAGTTGGTCGCGCCTGGAAGCGTCCTGGCACAGGTTGGGGCGCAGTTATTCGCATCTGCTAATATATTGGTCGCTCTGACCCGTTCCGGTATGTTATGATGGTTAACGCGCTGAGGCCTGGATAGCCAAGGAGCGCGCCACGCGGCTGCGAGTGGGACGGTGATGTCCTTTTTGCCTTTTTTGCGAGGCCTTATCATAGTACTGTTGGCATTCGCCATCAGTACATATTTGCTCACCGTCTCCCTCTGGAGCACGTTTGTCCAAACGTTAATTTGTGGGATCTTGATACAGATCGGGTACTTTGTTGCTGTCATGCTGCTAGTGTGGCGCTCGGTCTCCAAAAAATCGGTGACTCCGAAATCACACATCGCGCGATGAGCCGAAAGGGAGCAACTGCCGAGCCACTTAGTAAGTGAGGCGGGCCCCCCCTCCGCCTTTATAGGCTCCGGCTGCTAGAGCAGGACGATCAGCAAGATGAAACCCCACGCCACGAAACAAAATGTGACTGCAGCCTGTCTTATTCGGGCACCGGAGAGGCTTTCCGCGAGGCGCCAAATGCACTTGCGATGATCGTTATCGCGCGTCTGTGATCGACGAGCCATTCCTGTTTCCCGCAGGACAGGCTCAACCGGAGCCCGGAGTCTCTTGCTCAGATGTTTTGCCATTTGGCAATACGACTCAATTTCTTCCTTCAATTGGAGCTTACGACATGCAGCGGAATTGCGGCAGTCGGAGCATGGGCCGCGTGAGGTTTCGTTTATTGCATCAAGGTTAGGAGTTGCGCCTTTAGCGAAGAGCGGGCTGATGCCCGCCCGAGCGGTGTGCCTGGGTGTGCCTGTGCTCCGCGGGCGTCGATACTGAATTTGCAGACATTTAGTCAGATAATGTGGTATGGTGTTTGTCACTACCAATGCGCTGCCAGTCTCATCCCACAGGTTTGAAGGCTTATGCTCCGCGAAGTTGAAAAACACCCGGATTCTGCCTTCACATTCGGCGATCCTCAGTGGGGAACGATTGATCTCGAAACACTCGTGGCGGCAGCGCTACGGCAGTTGAGATTCGTCCTTACATGCGCGCTCGCAGGACTTGTGCTGGGGCTGGCGTATCTTTGGGCCGAGGTGCCCTTGTACGAGTCGACCGCCAGAATCCTGATCGACAAGAACCAGCCATCCATCGTAACGAAGTTAACAGAGAGCGGAAGCTCCGCACAGCTTGACCCGATGATGCTGAGTCAGGTCGAATTGTTGCTTTCCGACCGCATCGGGCTAAAGGTCGTTGACAGCCTCGGTCTTGCTACCGATCGCTCTTTCTTGTCGGCGCCATATTCATTGCTCAACAGTCTCACAGGATCGGTCGCTCGGTGGCCATTCATCGGCAGTTCCGAAGCAAGCGGAGCGCCGGTGAAATCGAGTGCCGCGCGAGGACCCGATCCTCGATGGCAGGCATTTGGCATTCTGGCTGAGAATATAACGGTAGCTCGTGTAGGGCTTTCTTACATTCTGGAAGTCCAATTTCGGTCGCCTAGCGCCGAAATGGCGCAAAAAATAGCCAGTAAGTATGCAGAAATCTATATTTCTGACCAAGTCGGAGCCAAAGACGAGTCGATTATCCGAGCTCGTGGCGCACTGGCGGAAGAGCTCGAGACGGTGCGGAAGCGATCGGTCGATGCCGAGCTCGCAATCCACAGGTTTCGAACAGACAATACGCTGACCAAGGAAACGCTGGTTACCTTGCGCCAGCTCGAACTTGAGGCGTCCTCTCTCAAGTCGCAATATGAACAGGTCCTGCAGCAGTACCAAGCGAGCCTGCAGAACCTTTCGATGGCGTTGACGGAGGCGCGGACTATCTCGGAGGCACCAACCCCCGGCAGACCGAGTTATCCGAACAGCAGTCTTACGTTGGCGATCTGCGTCGTGCTCGCCGGCATGGTTGGCGCCGGTGTGGGCGGAATTCGGGAGTACCGGGAGCGCTTTTTCCGCACGTCGGCTCAAGTGCGCGATGAGCTCGGACTTGAGACGCTCGGAATGATCCCATTACTGGACGGGAAGCCAATTCGCCGAAACAAGCACGATCGTGCGGCTGGAGAGCCGTCATTCATCGAGGTGGGGAACAGCGCTTTCAACTGGGTAGAGCAACATCCGCGCTCGGAATTCGCTGAAGCGATGCGAACTGTGAAAGTCGCTGTTGACGTCGAGTTACCAACGAAGAGCACCAAGGCGCTCGGCATCGTTTCTTGCCTCCCGGGAGAAGGGAAGTCTCTGGTCGCTGCTAATTTAGCGATGGTTCTTGCTATGCAGCGTTGTAAGACGTTGTTGATCGATGCCGATATCCACAATCCGGGCTTGTCCCCTATGTTAGCCAACGGCTGGGAACGAGGCCTGGCCAACTTGTTGGCTGGAGAACTCAATCCGAGAGACTTGCTGGCCCATCAGGCATTGCCATTGAGGTTCCTGCCCGGCGTGAACCAGAGCCAACAAAAGCTCGCAAACACCGTGCAGCCTATCGAGAAAATGGGCGACTTTCTGCTCAAGGTGGGCCCCATGTTCAATTACGTCGTGGTTGATTTGCCCCCGTTGGCTCCAGTCGCGGACGTGAGGTCCTTTGTCCAGCACCTCGACGGCCTTGTTCTGGTTGTTGAATGGGGTGTGACAGCTCGTACATTCGTGCGCGAAATCCTCGACAACAACCCGATCCTGGCGGATAAATGCATCGGCGTTCTGCTCAACAAGGTTGATACCAAAAGAATCAAGCGGTACCAAAAGTTCGGCAGCGCCGAATTTTATAGTGAACGTTACCATCGGTATTACCAGGCCTAGTTGTGGAGCAGGCAGCCCCCCTACAGTATCCCCTCATATCGGCTAAAGGCGAGGCGGGCGGCGTTGGGAGTTCTTGACCCATGATATCTCAGCCTCCGCACGGCATCATCCTGATGACGTACGAATATCATCCATTTCCTGGTGGCATCGGAACATACGCCGCACGGTTGGTCGACATCGTTCGTGCTGGTGGCCACGCTGCGACCGTCATAGCGCCTGCCTATCCTGACCTTCCTGCCGTTCCCCAGGAGCCGGATACCCATCGCATTCTGCGGCATCATCAAATTTCTCCATTCGGGGCGCTGCGGGCGCTTTCTATTCTGCGCAACGTTCCTAAGGACAGGTTGTTTTTGGTCGCCGACATACGCAGTGTACTTGTGACATATGTGCTACGACCGTTCCATCGCAGAGGGTATCGAGCGATGATTCATGGCAGCGAAGTCAGCAAATTCAGGACCGATTCCATCCTTTTTCGGTTTGTACGCCGCGCCTACGAAGGAGCAGAGGTCGTTTTCGCCAACTCACATGCGACGCTGCGGATCTTTTCCGAAAGTTTTGGAATGCCCCGGAAGGGTGTCGTCACGTATCTCGGCGTGGATCCCATGTGGTTTCAGCCAATCCATGGGAATTTTGAACACCCGCAACTTGCAGCTGTACCACAAGCTGCAAGCGTCATTTGCGCAGTCGGACGTATCGAGCCTCGGAAGGGCCAGTTGGAAACTGTCCGGGCTATCGCGAGCGCGCGCGATGAATACGGATTAGACAATCCGATCTTTGTGATGGCTGGACGGGCCGAAGATCAGGCCTATGCCTCAAAGATATTGGATGAAGCAGCACGAACTCGTGTTCCAGTGATCGCTACCGGTAGGCTGTCCGACGACGACTTAAAGCGCTTATACCGCCGTGCGGCGTGCCACACATTGTTCGCACGAGAGCTACAGGGAAAGATCGAGGGCTTCGGGCTAGTGTTGGTTGAGGCCGGTGCGCAAGGATGTCCTTCGATAGCGACGGCCGTCGGCGGCATACCCGAGGTCATGGACTCCACTGGTGTGCTGGTGCCCCCGGAGGACGTGAACGCGATGGCCCGCGCGATAGCAACCTATGTGGCCAATGCAGAACTGCGTGAGCACGACGGTGCTCTTGCCAAATCACGGGCACGCACCTTCGACTGGGCAACCTGTGCATGCGCGACGTTTCCGGAGCTGAAATGGGGCTGAGCCCGAGGCCAAAGTAGCTGCTCAGCTTTTCCGGAGTCGGGAACCAATGAATATCGCCAAACGATGAAAGGATTGTTGAAGCAACCACGGAAGTCCGCCCGGTATCGTCATCAACCGGAGAGCTCGTGATCCTTGAGCGATTGTTTGGCGAGAGTTTTATCAAGCTCGGCGAGCTGCACCGATACACGTTCGAGCTCGTTGACGCCTTTGTTAACAATGCCGCCGAGCGCGCTCTGCGCGGTATCGCTCTGGGGCGAAAGGCATGGCTCTTCGCCGGATCGCAGCGCGGTGGAGATCGCGGTGCGTTCATTCGCTGATCGTTACGGCAAAGATGTACGACATCGGCACTCAGGCTTGGCTGGCGGATGTCCTCGCCCGGATCCCGAACATCCCCGTATCCAGACTTGGAAGCCCACCGGAAACACCCGGCAAGAGGCCGCCTGATGGCACGCCCAACCACGGTCTACACGATCGAATACGTCGCAACGCTGATCGGCGAGAACCTCGAACTCCTCCAGGAAATCGCCAGCAACTCAGACAATATCGACTACGGCGAAATGATCTACGCCCCACGACGGAACCGACGAACCGACGAGGGAATCACTACTTTCACCGAGAGCCTGAAGGAGTTCCTCGCAGACGTACGGACCTGGGAGGGCGGTGTTCGACAATTCCTCCTGGATTTCCAATGCGATCTGGAAATGATCGAGCGCATCTGCCCGATCGTGCGTGCGGAATTCGCCTCCCCTTTGTGGTGGGGTCGGGAGATCTCCCAGTCTTACCCGCCCAAAGACCTCGCAACCCCTTAATCCCTACCCACAAGGCCCACTAGGGGAGGGAAAGTTTAGTTTAGGTCGCTGCCCGACGGTGTCCCTATACATTCATTAGTGATCCCCGGTACTAGCGTTGAGCACCCCGATATTCGTCGACAATGCTGCTCAGTGGGATACTGGTTCCGGTGAGCCTTCCCAGGAAATAGGCTCCATTGCTGCCGTCAATCTTGTGATCCTCTCTGATCATGCCGTCCATGAGCGCGGCCAGCGCGAAGGGAAGACTAAAGACGTCACCAAGCCACCGGCTCCGGGTAAGGCCACGTACGAAATATTTCGCCGCCCAGTAGAGAGACAAGCCGGGTCCACCGAGCGCTCCGCGACTGATCGTTTCGAAATTCCGGAACAGCCAGCGATGTCCGACCTCAGTGAAGCGCGTAAAATCATATGCGCCCTCATGCACTTGCTGCATGAACGGTGTCTCGGCGTAGACGAGACCGCCGGGCTTGAGCACGCGAGATATCTCTGAAACGACCTGTTCCGGGTTAATCACATGCTCGAGGACCGCCTGAATGCAGACGCCGTCCACCGAGCCGCTGGCAAGCGGAATCTGATGAGCGTCCGCGATGAAATGCGTGTATGCGGACGGGTAGATGTCGAATGCAATCTGTCGAACGGCTTCGGTCTCATAAAGGCCATCGGTCCCCGCCCCCTTGGTTGCGGCGCCGATCATGAGCACGAGGGGGCGCTCAATCCCATGGGAGAGAACGTGATCGCGAAAGCTGACAACGTTGCGCGCGCTAAGATTCGCAGTTCCGAAGAGCCACCCCTTGGTGATCCTCAGCCAGTTCGGCCGCCTCTTTATGGCTGAGATGCCACTTGCCGTCAGCACATCGGCACGCACGAGACTGCAAGAGAAATCGATCAGTGCCGGCTGACCATGCACAACCGGATAATCGGTCGTTTGCGCATCGGAGAGCTCTGATTTCGCCTCCGTTATGGTCCTGCCGTCGCGGTACAGAATAATCGCTACGGAAGGATTCCCGGGCTGCCGCATGAGATGCTCGAACTCTCGCCATTCCGCCAGCATCATTAAGAGCCGTCAGCAAAGTCTTTGCGCAGGGCGCGGTAGAACAACAGCTTGGCTGCGCGGCGCACCTGCGGATCCACGCCCCTCGGCAGGACGCTAAGAAGGATGTAAACGTAGACGCGCCAGGACAATGGATCGTGCCACATCGCGCGAATGAGCAAGCGCGCTCCGCGTTTCTTTTCGCCTTGAGCCACGCAATCATTGCCCGCCTTCGCGTACAAACGCGCGTTGCGCCGACGCGCGAGGTGCGTAAGTTCCGGCCGTCGCATGACCCATTCTCGCGTGAGGCGTTCGGCTACCGGCAGAAGCGCGTCGAGTCTGCGGGTTATGTTCGAGCCATGGCGCCGTTTATAGACGAGTGCTTCGGCTACGTGTTGAAATGTCCAACGCTCGGCTGCGCGCAGACAAAACTCTGTATCCTCTCCAGCCCTGAATGCCTCGTTGAATAACCCGATATCTTCGACCATCTCCCGCCGCATAACCATACTGGAAGGAACAATCGGCCCATCAAGCAGAAAATATGTCGGCAGCGTATCGCATTGGTCCGCGCGATAGCGGCGCACGGCGACGTGTAGAGCATCGGACAGATCCGGAGCGGAAAAATCGACAAAATCGCCATAGACAAGACCTGCCTTGCAGCCATTGCCCAAGACGGCTAATTGACGCTCAAGCTTGTCCTCGGCCCAGAAGTCATCGCCGTCGAGAATTGCAATAAGATCGCCGGCAGCATGTCTGATGGCAAGATTCCTCGCCGATGAAAGCCCGATACCCGCCGTCGTCAGGACATGTACGCGCGGCTCCCTGCGACCCAGCGATGCAATCACTTCCGACGAGCCGTCCTTTGAGCCATCATTCACAATGATGATCTCTTTGATGTGGCTCGACGCGGTCTGATTAATCACGCTTTCCACTGCCTGCACGATGAAGCGTTCTTCATTGTGGCATGTCATGATAACCGAAACACTCATCTCGTGTTTCCTGGCAAGGGGCTCGCGAGAAATCGAGGATGTCTCATGCTCCTGGGGTGGCTCCTCCGCACCCTGTGCAATGATAGGCAAAGCCCGTGCCGCGTCAATTCAGGCAGGAGCGAGACAAGGGTTAGCGTGACGAAAGCTCGTGTGCCGGAGGCTTCTGTTCCAACGTAAAAGGCGCAAGGAACAAGGAGCACGAGGGGCAGAAGCCGTGCCTGGGCCGCTCCGATCAATCCGTGAGAAAGGGCCCAGCTTAGAGTACGGCTTAAGCGAAACCACGCAGCAATCCATATGGGAATATAGAGGCTGAGCCCAATGATGCCGTTCTCGGTGAGGATGCGTTGAAACTCGCCATGTATCCCCAGCCGCAACTCGTCAGGAAGTCCGCTGAACTCCGTATCGATAATATTCTTGAATTGGTTCGTACCCACGCCCATCAGTGGATGTTCGGAGATGAGTTGTCTGGACAGAGTGAAAGCAAACGCGCGCTGGACATTGCTCGGGGTGTCTCCAGGGGCATATTTCCCCGTCGCGACCAAGTATTCGTATTGCCCCATGCTCAGCGGATCGAGAATGGTCTGCATTTGCTTCTCGACATAGGCGTTATCCATCGTGGTCGACAGCACGAAAAGTGCCACGAAGCCGGCGGCGATCGCTGGTACCATCGCAGCGAGCCGTCCGCGCATCAGAAGCGCAGCGGTCAGAAAGAGATAGATCAAAAACGCCTTGCGTTCCCCGGATAGCAGGAGCAGGGGAAGTATCCCTGCCCATGCAAACCAAAGGCCGCGCCGCTTGCCCCGTTTGGCGAAGAGGAGGAGCCCCGCGAGCGCAATTGGAAGGAAGGTGAATACGAGCCTTGGGTCGGCCAAGTGCTTCCAGCCGACCGAGTAGCCATGAGCCACATGCCAGGTGATCGTATAGGCGAGAATCAGCACCATGCCGAAAAGCAAGATGTTGACGGCCTTCTGCGTCTCGAGCCATCTAGCCTCCTGTGCGATGGCGAACGCAAAGGCGCCCACAGTGGACATCTGCAACAGCTCGCGCAGGCCATTCTCTGCGTCCACGCTGAAGGCCGAGACCATGTGCCAGCCCAAGAAGGGCAGGAGCAGTAGAAAACCGGCTGAAAAAGCCAAATTTCGCCAACGCCCCGTCGCCAGGCCAATCACGAGCATCAGCAATGCGATCAGCTCGAACGGACGCAGCAATACAAGACCCGTCTCGAGCCTGATTGGCAGGAAGAGGCTCAGTATCGCGAATGTGAGGAGATAACGCATCACAGCCCCCTCGCGGCGCGATATTCTTTTAGCATGTTCTCTTTCCCGGAAACAGAACTTGTTGGATGTATCAATGCCAGCCCGCGGAGAAACACTTCACCCTGCTCCAGCCGACGACCCCATCGTTCCGCCCGCTGTGGCAATCGCATATCGAAGAGGTTTCCGCCTGTTGGGAAAGCTCACCCTTCTCGCTTGCGGGGAGGACTGCTAGTGGCAGAGCTCGTCAGGCAGTCCGACGGAGAGTGATGACGCATCCTGGCGTCGCGCAGTCGATGCGTTCTAGCCGACGGTCTCGCTCTCCGGGGTCCAGGCTTCTGGCTGGTCGAGCACAGAGACCGCGCGAACATGGCAGCGAATCTTATGCCCGACATCCCGCGAGCTGAGCTCATAGCTTGTGCCGGTTTCGCCCACGATCGGAACGCCGTCACGATACCATAGACACTCAATTTGCGACGCAATAACGTTCGGTACGACGGTCAGCGCCTGGCCCGGTAAAGCCTGGCCCGAGAAGGCCGGCAATGCGCTGAATCCCGTCGGGACCCTAGCCAGATCCGTTTCCGTCTGCCGGACCCTTATATAGTCAATGACCATGTCATACGTCTGCGACGGGTCCGGTTGAGCGTGACCCTTTTTTTCATCGTAAGCGAAATCCACCATGATGTATTTTTTCGCTGCGAGTTCCGGCGTCGTTGGAACGCGCGCTACTTCATGGCCGTCGATCACGAAATACGTGTAATCATCCTCGATCTGCGCATACCAAGTATGAAATTCGCCATCGTATATGTCGATCGTCGCGGGAAAGCCATTCGATGGGTCGACTTGATAGCCGGCGATTTTCCGGTGCACGTCACTTGGCGCGATATCTGGATCCGCATAACCGAGTGTGGGTTTGTGCACGTGCTGGCTGATGTTGATATAGGCCCCATTGAGACCGTCATATTCCCAAAAGTCCGTCTCAAGACGATTGCGTGTCCGCCAGAATAGATGCTCCTTCCCATACGCCCAGAAAGCAGGAAAAAATCCAGGGCGGGGCGCTGCAATCTTCGGCAGTCTGGCGCGAATCTCAAATATCCCCTTTCCCCAACACCGCCCCTGGCCATTGTTGTTCACGGAAGAGAACGCACCTGTTCTCCAACGGCCCTTATGCAAGAGCCGGAGCGCCAGCGTGTGGCTGGTGGCGTCGTGCACATAGGAGGAGGGCGACGCCGAGATCGGCGGGGTAGCGGCGTCAATACCAACGGTCGTCAGATGGGTCGGCGCATACCAGATGCTGCTTTGCGCGCCTTTGGAATAATCGACAACCGAGTTGTCATCGAAGTCGTCAAAAAAAACCGTTGTGTAACCGCGGATCGGCGGCGCCGCCTCACCACGATGAGCATATCGCTCATTGCCGATGGCTGCCCAGGACGCCCACGAGGCTGAATCGAACGCATAACGTGCCGGTTTGTCGTTCGCATCCACGGCTGAAGGAGGGCTCTCGCGGTAGGGATGATCGCCGGGCAGGGCGGATTGCCGGCCGACGCGCCACATGCCCCATCCCATCAGCATGTCGATCTGCGAGTCATTGAGTTCGCTTTGTCCGATGATGACGCAGTCGATCGCGACATCGGCCCTCATCGGATTGTTCACATCGCCCATGAAGCTCTGCGATTTCATCCGGTTGGGTGCCAATGCATAAATCGTCTGGCCGGCCGTCTTGACCCCATTCACCACAGCCTGCATCACGAACCCGCGGCGGTACCCGACCATGACATTCCAGTCGCCAAAATCGGTCGAGCATAGCCCTTCCTCGCTCTTAAGCTTGCCGTCACGGAGCTGCGAAACGAATGTGCCTGCCGAGGGCTTGAAACAGACCCGCGGCTGGCGATGCACCGGGCCACCCTCCGCCCCATTGACGCAAAGAACGGAAACGTTTTTCGCGTCGGCGTTGACCGCCGAATTGCACCGGGCGATCACTAACCACCAGCGGTGAAGATACGGGGCATCGTTATCGGCGGGCCAGGTCAATGCCTGTTTCGTGCCCTTCTTGAAGAGAACGCCGCCGTTATTCGGAAGCTTTGTCGGCCGCAGGGAGGGCTTGGCTTGCACCGCAGCCACCAGCTTCACGCCGCCGGATTGCCATGAGGAGACTTCGCCTTCGTCCAGATCCTCCTGAAACCAAGATTTCACAATCGTTTCCGGGAACAGACCAGGATGCCAGGAGTGAGCTTTCGGCTGCGAGCCTTGCGCAGGACCGGCGGCGCGGGCATCCCGTCCTGGGCGACCGGCGGCCGTCAGCACAAGGGCGGCGCATGCGGCCCGCGCTAGGTCCCGGCGAGAAAGGCGGTTGGTCATTGTCGTGTGCCAATAATTGCTGGTTTCGGGATGAGACTCCGCATGGACACCCGTTACTTACTTTCGCGCTTCTCCTCACAAGCTCCGCAGCATATCATAGGTTTCAGTTTAGCCTTTCAACGACAGCCAGGGAAGTGGGTCGCGCCTGATGCGATAACGGAGAAAGCAGATGCAGACCGCTGTCAGGATCGGTGCTTCGCCTCCCACCAGGCCGGGCAAAGCTCTTCCGCCCAATGCGCTTCTATTGAATTGCTTTGGCCGAGGTGGGTCAAACATTGTCTGGAATATCATCGGCAGCTCGCCGGATGTGTTGATGCCATACCGCGAATGGCATGAGGGAGTGTTCGGACGCTTCTACAAGCTGCGCAAGGCTGCGTGTCATATTGGCGGGGCCGTCAATTGGGCATCTGTTCCCGTCTTTTGGCGTCATATGCGCGCAGCGACTGCCGAGACCGTCCGCCCCGGGGAGCGCAGCGAAAAGTCCCAAGCACGCTTCGTCGTTTTGAAGGTGATGGATTACTACATTGCATTCGACGACGCGATTGCGCGCGGCTTTATGGAAGCGCGGAACCTTGTGCTTACGCGGCATCCATTACCGATGTGCGAAGGGCTGATACGCAGCGGTCTCAGCGAGGCGCGCGCGATCAAATGGTACAACGATGTGACTAGCCTGATGTTCAAAGCCTCGAGGAAGCGTGATGCGCTATCGCTTCGATTCGAGGACTTGGTCCGATCACCGGAGGCCTTTGTCAAAAGCCTTTACGACGCGCTCGGCATAGCAGCAGCGGAGGACGGAAGGATCCGGTTTAAGGTCAAATCATTTGGGACGGAGCGGACGACGAACACAAACGCCGCAACTGGCGAAAAGCTGCGGATAAGGTTGGATGAAGCACCCGATCACATCGCACCAGACGTCAACACCCGAGCGGTTGCCCGCCTCGATCATTCAGCACGACAGCGGATTTGGACAGGCACCCGCGCAACTGCGGAATTGTTCGATTATGGAGGTGACAATTTCTGAGTTTGCGCGGTTAACGGCGTTTGCCGATTGGCCCGGAATAGGCACGGGATAGGCGTAGACAAGTTCACGGTATCCAGTCCTTAGCGCCCGGCAGCCGGTCATTGAAATCGGTTTGTTGCCTCCAACAGCAATCTGCGTATGCCGCTGCCGCGCGCAAAGTCGAATATCAATGAGAGAAAAGGCAATCGCCTGCGAGTGAAGGAGGCCCATCGCCTCAGAATGCGCTCCAGACGGAAGCCCATCCGACCTTGAACAGCGTTGTAGTGGAATTCGATCTCCTTTCTCTTCTCGAGCGCAAGTCCCGGGTAGGGCTGCCACGTGGCCTTGGCCGCATCGAGATCGAGTTGCGGAAAGGGGGGCAGAGAAAACTCCGCCTGTAGCAACTTCATACTTGGTTCCAGCCTTGATAGGAGGTCGGCTCTCTCATCGGGTGAAAGGTATTCGTGATTATTGTCGGGATTCGTCACTCTCCGATCAACCAATGCATAGATTTTGCGTTCCAGCCGCCGCTCAGAAAACAGGATATGCTCGTTTTTGAGGCGCTTATACTCCAAGACATCTCGGCTCAGGCGTTCATTAGCCCGACGATAGGGCTGTACGAATGCGGAGAGATACTCGATCCCGACGACATTCTTCATGAAATCATCGATCAGATTCGGCAGCGCCGACTCGTAGACGCGTACCAAACACGCGCTGCTTCCAAAGACTTCGCGCCAGATGGACAGGCAGTGACGATAATCCAAACTATCCTCGATCGTGTTTAGAAAGTCGATGACATCTCCGGTGAACAGAACACCGCGCTTGACGTTCTGATTATACATTGACTCAAGCCAATGATCCGGTCTTCTCACATAACACAGCACACGGCATTCCATCTTCGCCGGAATGGAAGCACGCAACCGTTCGATCAAATTGCGCTCCTGTGATAGGGCGTCGGCGCTGGATTTATTGGCCATGAAACGCGCAAGGTATCTGATCAAATAAAGGTTTTCAGAACTTGCAATGATCGTGTGCGCTCCGTCTCGTTCGGCCGCCCTCAGATGATGCAGGAAGAATGCCTGGAAGTTGTCCGTGCCGGATAGCAAATAGCTGTTGGTAACACTGTTGAAATTGAACTGGTTTGGAGGTACAGCATAGTAAATTCTTCTCTCGCGGAGCTTCCTTGCATTCGCGGAAAGGAAATATTGTAGCGCAGTTGTTCCTGTCTTGCTCGTGCCAATGTGGAGGATAAGCTTCATCTGGCATTTCCTTGCCTGATAGCCGGCATACATGACACCGGTTTCACAAACGGTCTCGCCCCTGAGCCGGTTACAGTAAGGGGGCGTCGTGACTGAACTCCGTCGACTGTATCGTCAAGCCTCCGTACCTTCATGATGCATTCCATATCCTCTGATGGTCTGTCGCAAGACACGCCGAGAACGCAGGTATTGTGGGGCTATGCAAATCTAATGCATTCGGTTTGTTTGCTTGGATGTTAGCGTTTGCAGAACTTCCGCACCATATTTCCCGAAGAGGAGCGACGCTCTCAGATAGACAGTGACAACGGACAATGTACCTGTAACGAAAAGCCCGGTCGCGAGCACAAGATAGTCGGGCGATCCGGCAAGCAGCATTTTGACCGCCGAGCCGGTGGCGAACACCGCAGCGGCGAATGCGACAGGCGGCACATGGACGAGCGCGAAATCCAGAGCTGATAATCCTGTCATCCGACAACCGACCGCCGCATAAAGGATGAAACTCGTCGCGATGGCGCCGGACACTGCAAAGGCCACCGCGTTCACGCCGTAGGGCGCTGAGAGCAATGCGAATGAAGCGACAAGTGACATATAAACGAACGCCATGAAGGCTGTTTGGTAACTTTGGCCTGTCGCAAGCATCACGGCTCCGGAAACTCTATAACCTAGGCGGAAATACATTACTGCAGAGAACACGGTAATAGGAACGACGGCATCCATCCACTTTTCGCCGAGGACAGTCAACACAACCTCTTTTGCAAAACAGCATAGAAACGCGCTGGTCGGTATAGAGAGCGCAGCAGTCAAAGCATACGCCTTGAGCTGAGCGCTGCGTAGTCGCGCCTTGTCGTGATGAACCTTCGACATAAGTGGGAAAACGACGCTCTTGTTCAGATTGCCGAACAGATTTGCCGGCATTGCGATCAGATAATATGCTCGCGAGTAAATGCCAAGCTCTGCAGTACCGATCAACCGTGCCACAATTATGTTGTCTATATATTTGGCGGTGAAGCTCGATATAGCGGCCAGCGAATAGCCCAGGCTCTGGCTGCGGATATCGCGGTAGGACTGCATGTCGAAACGGGGACTCACGAGATAGTCCCTGGCAATGAAAAAATAGATGCTGGCCAGGATGAACGCCTCGGCCATGTACGCGACCACCAAGGCCCAATAGCTGAGCCCAAAATAGGCAAGCGGAATGGCTAGGCCGACGTGGGAAGCAATCCATGCGACCAGCCTCGCCATGGAGGATATTTTGAATTTCAGGTGCCGCGACAGAAGGGCCTCGGTGGTCAGATTGAACGCGTTCGCGACCATCATCACCGCAAGGACGCGCGAAACGAGGACCAATTCCGGCACACGAAGAAAATCGGCAATCTGCCGTGCAAACACCCATTGAAGCAAGCCGAGAATGGCAGCCATCATCATGGACAAGGAAACTACGGTTCCGACATGGCGCTCCTCGATGTCCCGTCGCTGGACCACGACTTGCGACATGCCGAGATTGGCAAGGCTATTGCCGATGGCTGCTATGATCATCGCAGCGCCGACAATGCCGTACTCTCGGGGGGAGAGCAGGCGCGCAAGAACGGCCGTGACCAGGACATTCAATAAGATTCGGGCCAGCAGCATGGTGCCCGACCAGGAAAGTCCCCGGGCAGCCTTGTGTGTCAAATTCCGGCTTTCGTTCACGGGCTTCGACTCGTGACTGAGAACAATGCGCTTGACTACTTGAGGCGGCTTAATGCAACGAGAAGCATCCCGCGCATCCCAACGGCGCGCACCATAGCAAGCACCAACGACACAAACGGCAATCGCCTGCGCGCCATGGATACTGTCCGTCTGAAAACGCGCTCCAGCAGGATGGCCATCCGCGCCTGGGCGACTTTATAATGGCATTCGATTTCCTGCCTTCTTTCGAATGAGAGCCCCGGATAGGGCCGCCAGGCCGCCTTGGCGGCTTCATAGTCAAACCGCGGAACGGCTGGCAAAGCAAACTCCGTTCGCAGCCGCTCCATGCTGGGCTCCAACCTGGAAAGGAGTCCGGCCCTTTCGTCAGGAGATAGATGTTCGTGATTGCTACTTGAATTTGCCATTATTCGCGCCTTCACGGCAGCATTGTTTCACTGAAACCGGCTTGTTGCATCCAGCAGCAATCTGCGTATTCCGCTGCCGCGCGCAAAATCGAGAAGCCATGCGAGAAATGGCAGCCGCCTGCGCGTCAGCGATGCCGCCCGAATGAGAAGGCGTTCCAGACGGAAGCCGATCTGGCGTTGAACGGCATTGTAATGGAATTCGATCTCTTGCCTCTTTTCGAGCGAAAGTCCCGGATAAGGCTGCCAGGACGCCCTGGCCGCTTCGAGGTTGAACTGCGGAAAGGGCGGCAGAGTGAATTCCGTTCGTAGCCGCTCCATCGAGGGCTCCAGCCTCGAAAGAAGAGCGGCCCTTTCATCGGGTAAGAGATATTCGTGATTATTGTTGGGGCTTGTTATTCTCTTGTCTACCAATCCAGAAATCTTGCGTTCCAGCTGCCGTTCAGAAGAAAGAATGTGCTCGTTCCTGAGGCGCTTATACTCCAAGACATCCCGGCTCAGGCGTTCATTGGCCCGAAGATAGCGCCGGGTAAATGCGGAGGTATCCTCGATCCCAACGACATTGTTCATGAAATCATCGATCACATTCGGCAGGGCCGACTCGTACACCCGTACGGAACACGCGCTGCTCCCAAAGACATCGCGCCAGATGGATAAGTAGCGATGATAGTCTAGCATGTCATAAATTGTGTTGAGAAAGTCGACAACTTCGCCGGTAACCAATGAGTCCCGCTTTACATTTTGATTATACAGAGATTCAAGATAATGATCGGGCCTTCGTACGTAGCATAGTATGTGGCATTCTACATGGGCAGGGATTGCGGCGCGCAAGCGCTCGACGAGACTGCGCTCTTTTGCAAGGATCTCCGCGCTCGTTTTCTCCGCGTTGAAGCGCGTCAGATACCGCACCATAGCATAAAGATGCTCCGAGCTTGCGACGATTGTGTGAGCTCTGTTTCGCTCTGCCTTCCTCAAATTCTCGAGAAGGAAATATCGGAATTTATCTTGTCCATCTAGTAAGAATGCATTGACAATGCTGTTGAAATTGAACTTATGGACTGGCGAGGCGTAGCATATGCCATATTCGCTCAGCCCTTTTCCGTTTGCCGACAGGAATTGCTGTAACGCCGTGCTTCCCGTTTTATGCGTGCCAATATGAAGAATGAGCCTCATGTGATCTTTTTACCGAAGGTTTGAGCAAAACGAAGCGAGCAATGCCGGCATAAGCCCCGAGACTCGCCACATTGTCCCGCAAGCAAGCTTCAGCGCGCGCATGGCAAGGCTTTCTGCATAAGCGTGGCGATGAGACTTATTTGCCGTGTTGCGACGCTTTCCATGCTGAATCGCGCAGCGACAGTTCGTATGGCGCGGCGCGCCATCGCATTGCGCTCGGCTTCCGACAGGCCCAGCGCGCGAAGCAGGAGCCGGCTATACTCCACATGCGAGCGAGCCAAAAAGCCGCTGCGCTCATGCTCCACAATATCGGACGCACCGCTGACATCGGTGATGATCGGGACCACACCGCAACTCATGGCCTCGAGCAGGGCGTTCGACATACCTTCCGACACCGAGGTGGAAAGATAGAAGTCAGCCTTCCACAGGAATGGAAAGACATCTTCGACCGCCCCGGCGAATGTGACCTTGCCGGAAAGGCCCAACCGGGCCGACTGTTCCTCGAGCGCGGCGCGGCACTGGCCATCGCCCAGGATGGTGAGTTGCGCCTTTGCGTCGGCGGGAAGTGCCGCGAACGCATCGATCATGTGCTCGAGGCATTTTTCCGGATCGAGGCGGCCAAGGCAGATAAAGCGTCGGCTGCCATCGGCGTTCGGCTCGCGGCGCGGCATCCGGGGCAGATCGATCCCATTCGGAATCATATGAATGCGATCCGCGCCGATGCCATGTCTCTTCAGATCACCAGCGATCTGGCGGCTATTGGCGATGAAGGCCGTGACGTGACGTTTAATCAAGGCGGACGCCCAGAGACCGATGATTTTCTTTTCGCGCACAACGTCGAGATCGAAACACGGTCCGCCCCGGGCCAATTTTGCGAGAACCGGTTTGCGCAGGAGGGCTCCTGCCAATGCCGCCGGAACAGCGTGAAGTCGGGCATGGATGATATGTACGACGTCGAATTCGTCGCGACGGCGCAGCATCCAGATCAAAACCTGGACACACCACGACAGGAACGACAGCATATGCCGCCCGCCCAAATACGGAGCCGCGCGCAAACGAAGGCGATGGATAGGCACCCCGTCGATGGCGGACCGTTTCGGGGTCGAGTGCGACAGTCTGGGTGCCAAAATGGTTGCGGAAACGCCGCTTTCAACCAGCGCCCGAGCAAATCGCCGCGCCTGCTGTTCGCCGCCGCCATATGACTCAGGAAAATAGGTTGGGAGCACGAGCAGAACACGTATGCTGGGAAGAGCTTCGGCTCGCGGGGTCTTCATCGGATAAGCGGGGGCAACTTCTGCTGCAATCATATCAATCCGCCGGATAGCGTTCCTGGAGCCAAGGCGGCCACCAAGTTTACTACCCGTCCCATGTGCAAAAAAAGAAGATGCCTCTTTGGCGTCTCACTGCCTTTCAGCGCATCGATCCCCTTGTCGTCCAGATCGGCGCACTCCACCTCATCCCCGAAATCGGCAAAGCATGCATCGCTAACCAATCCGACAACCTGCCCGATCACTGTCAAACGCATAGGTCACACCCGTTCATCGCGGAAGCGCCACATTTCGGACAGGAGGCCTTGTTGACACTCGCTTGCTTGCCCGATGCTGGTCAAGAGCCTCGCGGTAAATGGCATCGATCCGCTTGCCCATCAGCTTGACGTCCCAGTTCGAAAGATCTGTCGCCGCGGCACCTTGGGCGAGGCAAGCCAGTCTTTCACGATCCTCCAGGACGGCGGCAATGGCGTCGGCCATGGCTGCCAAATCGTCCGCGGGTGTAATCACACCGTTGATACCAGGGCGGAGCACTTCGCGAAGACCTGGCAGATCGCAAGCGACGCAGGGCTTGCCACCGGCGAGATATTGCATAACCACGCGGGGCAATCCCTCCCGCATGGAACAGAGCAGGCAGAGATCCGCGAGCGCGATCAGCCGCTCGGGGTCGTCCCGATAACCGGTAAAGACCACTTGTCGCTCGAGCCCAAGCCGCTTGGCCCGCGATTCCACGGTCGAGCGAAGCGGCCCGTCGCCCGCGAGCACAAGCACCGCGTCGGGTAACCGGACGGCGACTTTGTTGAAAGCGTCCAGAAATTCCGTGTGTCGCTTGCGTGGCTCGAAAGCCGCGATCATCAAGAGCACGGACGGGCGCGGCGCGTCCGGTGTCAAGCGCAACAAATCGCGCCAACCGTCGGGCGGACCGGCGTTGCGAAAACGATCGAGATCGAATCCGGAACGGACGACATAATGGTTGTCTGGATGTCCCACGCCTGCGCTCAGGCACAAGTCACGGATGCCCTCGCTCACGCTGATGAACGCACTGGTGACTGGTGCTGCCAGCTTTTCCAAGGCGAGATAGACAAACCGCTCGGCGACGCCGACATTGACAAAAGGCACGATATGCACGCCATGAACGATCGCTGGAACTCCCGCCGCCCATGCGGCGAGCCGCCCGAGAATGCCTGCCTTGCTGGTGTGCGTATGTACGATGTCGGCATGCAAGGCGCGGAACGTCCGCGTAAGCGCCAACAATGCCTTCACGTCGGAGACAGGCGAAATGGATCGGGTCAAGCCCGGGACGCCAATGAGTTCCACCCGCGGGTCCACTTTAGCTACAATTTCCGGGTGGACGGCCTCGCCATGCAGCAGGACAACATCATGTCCTCCTTGCGCGGCCCAATTGCAGGAATGGACAGTATTCTCATCAGCACCGCCATTGATGAGACGGGTAATGACATGAGCGATACGCAGTCGATGCCCCCCGTCAATCTTGCCTTCCGCATCCTGTACTTTCATATCGCCGCACCGATCGCGCTGAATCCATCCGGTGGCTGCGTTCCCACGCCGAGCCGCGCTTTCGGTCTCATGCGTCCCGATATCGGTGCTACTGCATTGGAGTGACATGCCACGCCTCGGTGGGTGCATGCCGTATGGAGATGAACCCCGAATCCTAAGTGTGCCCCTTCCTTCTTGGGCCATGACACATGCAGTCCGTAAGGAGGGTTATTCCAACGGCTTCCAGTCGATCAGATCTAACTTGTTGGCTTTAAACGTCTCGGAGAACTGCCGCTGTTACCCCGGGCACAGCGGAGTGATTATTTTGCGGTATACTTATGTGCAATATGTCTGCCTTACCGCGTTTGCGCGAAAATCGGACCCGTTGAAAGAAGTAGTCGAGGCAACGCTTTAAGGGACCGGGCAGTTTAACCTATCAGGGGGACAGGAGCCATGGCAGAGGGTCCTTCACCAGCAGCTCGCGGAACTTTCGCGTGCCCCAAAGTCGCTTATTGTCGATGTGCGCCGGCAGCCGGTTGAGGCGCGAGCGTGCATTCGATCAAGACATTGTCCCTTCCCTGGTCGGCGGATCCGACGGAGACTGACTCGAGAAGCATCCTGGCTTGGTTCGCCATAGCCGGCCAGCTAGCCCTCTTCATCGCGTTGGTCTATCTCCTCAGGCTCGAGACTACTGCGCTTATCCGCGTCCTGCTCGTTGCTCTCGCCGGCTGGTGCGTGCACTACTTCCTGCCACAGCGTTACCGGCTGCCGTTTTTCGTGCTGCTCTCGTTCGCGGCTATCGCCGCAGTCTTCGCGAACCTTGGGCCCGACTGGCACCACTGGAGATTTGAGGGCCTCATCGATGCCGCCTGGATCGCCGCCATTGGGCTCGTATTGATCGGAATTGTCCACCTACCCATCGCTTTTGGATGGAGAGTGCTGGCGCTGGTTGGCGCCGGCTGCGGGCTCGCCGCCGCACGAATGGACTGGATTGCGACCCCGTGGACGCGCGCCGTCTGGCCCGTGCTCGCTTCCATGTTCATGTTCCGTCTCATTGTCTATGCGTACGAAATGCGGCGTGAACAGAGGATGGCGACGGTTTCGGAACGTCTCGCGTATTTTTTCATGTTGCCGAACGTGTGCTTCCCGCTCTTTCCGGTCGTAGATTTTAGAACTTTCCGCAGCAGCTACTACAATGCTGACCGGCACTACATCTATCAAACGGGCATTCAGTGGATGTTTCGCGGCGCTGTCCATTTGATTTGCTACCGCATCGTATATCAGCGATTTGTTATCGATGCTGCGGATGTACAGAATCAGATTGAGCTTTTGCAATTTATCATATGGCCATTTTTACTTTATTTGAAGGTTTCAGGAACTTTTCACATAATCACCGGGATTTTGCATTTATTTGGATTCAACCTTCCAGAAACCCACAATCTGTACTTTCTTTCCTCAAGTTTCACAGATTTCTGGCGTCGAATAAATATATATTGGAAGGACTTCATAATGAAAATTGTGTACTATCCGTTGTATTTTCGTTTTCGACGCTGGGGAGAGAGCGTAGCGCTCGTCAGCGCGACCCTCCTGGCGTTCCTCGCGACCTGGCTGCTGCACAACTATCAGTGGTTCTGGTTACGTGGCACCTGGATATTCACCTGGAACGACTTCCTCTTCTGGATGATCCTCGCCGTGCTTGTGACGATCAACGCCCTCTATGAAATGCGGCACGGTCGCACGCGGCGCCTGCGTGGCGGGGCACTAAGCTGGAACGGTGCGCTGCAAACTGCGGGCCGGACCATTGGCGTATTCGTCGTCATCTCGCTCCTTTGGTCGTTCTGGAGCGCGAGCTCGGTCCCGCAATGGTTGTCGGTCTTCGACACTGTGGGCGTGGAAGGCCCTGGCAAAACGACGCCCGCCCTCGTACTGGTCGCGGTGGCAGCTATCATTGGCATTCCTGCGCTTGCGCTCGCGCGCGGCGGCGCCGACCGCCAGTACAGTTTCCGACGGTCGGTTGCGTCGGTCGGTGTCTGCGGGTTGATCGCGGTTTGCATCTCGCTCCCCGTGGTTCGCGATCGCCTCGGGGAGACGGTCAGTACCGCAATGGCCGACATTAGAGCGCCGAACCTCAATAGCCGCGACAACGCGAACCTGGAGCGCGGCTACTACGAGAACCTCGTCAATGTCGGCGCATTTAACCCGGAACTCTGGATTGTCTATGGCCAACGACCACCCGACGGATGGGAAGGGTTAAACGAGTCGCCGCTGAGCGAGTTCACGGGTGCGCTTCCCACGACCTATCTGCGTCCACTCTCCCAAGCAGACTTTAAGGGAACGCGGGTCCACATCAACCGCTGGGGCATGCGCGATAAGGACTACGAAAAGCTTCCTTCTCCCGGCACCCTGCGAATAGCAATCGTCGGCTCTTCGCACGTCTTCGGTGCGGGCGTCGCGGATGAGGAGACTTTCGAGGGCCTGCTGGAGCAGCGGCTGAATGAACAGGCGGCCGACAGCGGGTATCGACACTACGACGTGTTGAACTTTGCCATCGGGGATTATTCCAGCCTGGACATACTGGCCATCATCGAGGATCGGGTGCTTTCATTCAAACCAAATTACATTTTCTACTTTGAGCACAGCGGGCTTGTTCCGCGAATGATAGAGAAGGTCGTGAAAGCAATCCAGAATGGCTCCGCATATCGCTACGACTTTGTGCGCGACATTGTACGCGAAAACGGAATAGATACCAGCATCGACCCCGACGTGCTTACAAGAGAGCTCAAGCGCTATGAGGAAAGACTTCTGCGTGTGATCTATTCTCGAATCGTCGAAACCGCGAAGCGAGAAGGTGTTGGGGTCTCTTGGATCTATCTTCCCAGGCCGGACGAGAGGACCAGTCCCGAGCTGGAGAGGCGCATCGCTTCCGAGGCTGGATTCAACGTTCTCGATCTTTCCAACGTGTATGACGGGCACGACTGGCGGACCCTTCTTGTAGCACCTTGGGACGATCACCCAAACGCCGCCGGCCATCGGCTCATCGCCGACAAGCTTTACGAGGTGCTGCAGCAACACCGGGATCTAATTCCCCTGAGCCTTGTGGCTGCTCCGCAAAAGGAGGAACAATGAACGCGATCCAGATCAGGACGATGGCCAGGGATTTCATATTGAAGGAATTCCTGCCTGGCGAAAGGCCGGAGAATCTGACGGATTCAACGGAGCTGATAACTGACGGCATTCTCGACTCGCTGGCGACGCTTAAGCTCGTTGCCTACCTGGAAAAATCCTGCGGTATCGAAATCGCCCCTGACGAACTCGTGCCGGAGAACCTGAACTCCATCGCCCAAATTGCCAATTTCGTCCAGTCGAAGCAGGCGTCCACATAGAGCCCGCCATGACGGTCGCTGCCTTACACGAGTATCTGGAACAGAGCGCGAGGCGGTATCCCCAGACGTGCGCCGCTGTCGAGGCGAGCTCTGGGCGGCAGATCACCTACGGCGAGCTCGACGCGCTGTCGGACCAAGTCCGCGACCATCTGCGTCGGATCGGCGTCCGGCCGGCGGACCGCGTCGGCATTTGCCTTCCAAAATCGATCGCCTCGCTCGCTGTTCTGTTCGGCATCTTGAAGGTGGGCGCAGCCTATGTGCCCGTCGACTCTCTGGCACCGCCTGCGCGTAACGCGTTCATATTTAACGACTGCGGCGTGCGCGCGATTTTCGTGGAGGCGTCCCGAGCCGAAACTTTGCGCTGTGAGTTGGCGCGCTTGGCTGCGGAACCTTGTCTCTTACCGCTCGACTGGTCCGACGGTCCCTCGCCGCTCGCGACGTACCTGGCTCGCGTAGAGGCCGGCGGCTTGGCGGTGGAGGACGAATCGGCGCGGCCGGGGCCGGACAACCTCGCTTACGTGCTTTACACTTCGGGCTCGACCGGCCAGCCGAAGGGCGTGATGCTGACGCATCGTAATGGCTCGAGCTACGTGGACTGGTGCTCCGAGATTCTCGCCCCTGACGAGAACGACCGCTTCTCCTCCCATGCGCCTTTCCACTTCGACCTGTCTATTCTCGACATCTTCGTGCCGCTGAAGCACGGCGCGACCGTATTCCTCATCGGTGAGGAGCTCGGCAAGAATCCGACCCGGATGGCGTCGGTGATCGCCGAGCGGCGGTTGACCGTCTGGTATTCCACGCCCTCCGTACTCACGCTTCTGGTCGAGCACGGCAGCCTTGGCGCTCGCGACGACCACGCTCTTCGGTTCATTCTATTTGCCGGCGAGGTTTTTCCGGTCAAGCATCTGCGCAGGCTAAAGGCTGTGGTCCCACACGCACGCTACCTGAATCTCTATGGCCCAACCGAAACCAACGTCTGTACCTACTACGAAATCCCGCAGACGATCGCTGAAGACCGCTCGGCGCCGTTTCCGATCGGGCGCGCCTGCTCGCATGTTAAGGCACGCGTGATCGATGCGAATGGTCGCAACGTGCCGCGAGGCCAGGAAGGCGAGCTCGCAATCACCGGTGCTCCCGTGATGCTGGGCTATTGGAACATGCCTGAGCGAACAAGCGCCGCTTTTCATGTCGATTCAAGCGGTCGCTGGTACCGTACCGGCGATGTAGTGATCGAAGGCGATGGCGGGGTCTACACCTTCCGCGGTCGACGCGACCGGATGGTGAAGAGACGGGGATATCGGATCGAACTCGGCGAGGTCGAGACGGCGCTCTATCGCCATCCAGCGATCTCCGAGGTGGCGGCGATCGCTCGCTCGGAGGAGTCGGGCGTCTCCATAAAGGTGTTCTATGCCTCGCGCGACGGCCACGCGCTGTCGCTCATCGAGCTGAAGCGGTTCTGCGCCCACAACTTGCCGGCCTACATGGCCCCGGACTGGTTCTCGCATCAGCAGTTACTTCCCAAGACATCGACAGATAAAATCGACTACCAGCATCTGATGAGGATGGAGTAGTGGATTTCGCGCTGAACGAGGAGCAGCGTATTCTGCGTGGCCAGATCCTTCGGTTCGCGCAAGATAAGCTCAATAAAGATGTCAGGCAGCGCGACCGAGACCAAGTATTCCAGCGCGAGTTGTGGGGGGCTTGCGCGCAGATGGGTCTGACCGGCCTGCCAGTCCCCCAGGCCTACGGGGGACCCGGTCTCGATTCCCTGTCCACGGCCATTGCAATCGATGCGCTTGGCTACGGCTGCGAGGATTCCGGCTTGGTCTTCTCGATCTGCGCCCACCTTCTGGCCTGCGTGGTGCCGATTTGGAAGTTCGGCACTGAAGAGCAGAAGAATCGGTATCTTCCGGGGCTCTG
Source organism: Mesorhizobium sp. WSM4849 (assembly GCF_055811385.1). Lineage (NCBI taxonomy): Bacteria > Pseudomonadati > Pseudomonadota > Alphaproteobacteria > Hyphomicrobiales > Phyllobacteriaceae > Mesorhizobium > Mesorhizobium sp. WSM4849. Next base: position 62,713 of record NZ_JBVVPW010000018.1, on the reverse strand, counting down.
TGATGGCACTTTGATCGCAGCCAATGCGATGAGCGAACCGGAGTCGGGCTCCGATGCATTTGCGATGCAAACCCGGGCGGAGCCTCATGGCGACGGCTTTCTAATCAACGGCACGAAGACCTTCGTGAGCAACGGGCCGGTGGCAGATGTTGCCGTCGTCTTTGCTGTCACTGACCGCGCCAAGGGGTATTTCGGCGGCATCACGAGCTTCCTCGTGGACCGCGCGCTGCCCGGCTATCTGGTCGCGCAAAAGTTCGAAAAAATGGGACTGCGGACGTCTCCGATCGGGGAGCTTGTCTTCGAGGACGTATTTGTTTCGAAGGACGCTGTTCTCGGTGGAGTGGGCGGCGGCTCGAGGCTGTTTGCTCATAGCATGGACTGGGAGCGGGCGTGCCTATTCGCCAGTCATATAGGCACCATGGAGCGGCTTCTGGAAAAGGCAGTGGCCTATACGCGCACCCGACGTCAGTCCGGCCAGGCCATCTCCAAGCACCAGGCGGTCGCCCATAAGATTGCCGACATGAAGATGCAGGTGGAGGCGGCCCGACTGCTCGTCTACAAGGCGGCGTGGGGCCTTGAGCGCTCCCAGTCCGTATCCCTCGACGCCGCCGTTTCGAAGCTCTTTGTGAGCGAATCGCTAGTTCGCACCACGCTCGATGTCGTCCAGGTCTTCGGCGGCTATGGTTTCTTGAGCGAATTCGACGTCGAACGTGCCGTGCGTGATGCCATCGGCAGCAAACTCTATTCCGGAACTTCTGAGATACAGCGCAACATTATTGCTGGCTGGCTGGGGCTTTGATGACGGCTGTGGTCAGAACCTGTCCGTGAAGGGCGGCGTGTGCTGTCGCTGGGCCTGCCCTCAGTTCGCGAAAAGGGCGACGCTCGATTTTTGGTAAGGCAACCGGAGAGTGGTACTATCGCAACCCATGGAGCCACCGGGGCGGAGGGCGCTTTTGTCGTTCGACTTGGGTGCGTCTGTGATCTCCGAACTTGCGGCTCAGAGGCGAAGAACCAGACAGCCGCGACGCGTTAAAGATAGGCTTTGTGGATGCGGCTTCTCTATATACATTCTGCGCACGTCCCGGCGCCGGCCGCCAATGCGGTACAAGTCGCAAAGATGTGCCATGCATTTCGGGTTGCCGGAGCGGAGGTCCTACTAGCGCTTCCACGCGCCTCCATGAATACACGGGATCATTATGAGAAGATCGCGCGCGAGTACGGATTCGGTACCGAGTTCCCATTCCGCGTTCTCTCTGTACCCTTTTGGCCTGTGCCCGGCCGGGAGCTTCTTTTTGCTGTGTTGGCGCTGCTTGCTGCGCTCTGGCTGCGGCCGCATGTCGTCTTTACACGCTCGGCTACTGTAGCGCTTGTTTCTGCCGGACTTTTCGGGTTCACGACCGTTTTTGAGCTTCACGACCCGATTGGCAGTTTGAGCAGACGCCAGCGTCAGCGCCTTGCCAAAGTGATAGGCCTAGAGGCATTCCGTATGCTGGTCGTCACGTCGCAACGTCTGCGAGACGACAGCATCCGCCTCTTTCCTCAACACGCGGGAAAATTTCTCATCGCGCCCAATGGCGCGGATCCTGTTTCGCCGAATGTCGAGCCATGCAGCCTCAGCGGCATGTTCAAGGTTGGTTATGTTGGACATCTGTATAAGGGAAAAGGCATGGAGATAATAAGCGCTATTGCGCCTCGATGCGGCTGGGCGACATTTCACATCGTCGGGGGAACACCAGGCGATATAGAGTATTGGACATCGAAGCTGGCCAAATGCCCGAACACAGTGTTTCATGGCTACGTTCCTCACGCCGCGACATCTGCCTACTTGGCCGAAATGGACGTTGTACTCGCGCCCTATCTTAGAAATGTAGAGGGCCAGGGCGGCGGTCGAAATATCGCCGAGGGAATGTCGCCGCTCAAGCTTTTCGAATACATGGCGCATGGCAAACCCATAGTGTCCTCCGACCTGTCAGTTATACGAGAAGTTTTGAGGGATAGCGTCAACAGCGTTCTGGTGTCGCCAGACAACCCGTCCGACTGGGTCAAAGCTCTTCAGCGCCTGCGCGAAAACAACGCGCTTCGGGATCAGATTGGTCAGCAGGCGAAGGCAGACTTTCTGGCCAGGCACAGCCGCATCGCACGCGCAACCAAAATTCTAGCGGAAATCAAGAGCCGGATGCCGTCGAGCGGAAGTTTATAGGACTGCACAATTTCTCTTGTTGAAGGCGGCTGAGCCGTCAAGCAAGCCTGCTTTCCGTTCGCCGCAATGAGCCCGTGGTCCGTCCTGAACCGTTGTGTGGCAAGATCCGACTGCCCCCGGCTTTTTGCTGAGGTTCCGTCATGTTGCTCCGACCATCTCCCCGCGTCGCGTTGATTTTCGCATTTGAGCTAATTTAGCCTGCGAGATGCGCCACTGTCCGGCGACTGAACGGGCGCGAACCCGATTGTGAGGCTCGATGTACTCGCTGGCGGCGGGATCGCCAGAAGCATCAGAATCAAAATTATCCGGTCAATCGGTCGGAAGATGGACTACATATATCCATTTAGCTTCCTGAGAAGCTGCTATACATCAATAGACATTGCGATCCGAAAACACCAATAAAGCAGTTTTCCAAATTATCTTAAGATCGAGAAGCATGCTCCAGGATTTTATATACCAGAGGTCATGCTCAACGCGTTTTTCCATCCTCCAGAGCTCCTTCGTTTCCCCTCGAAAGCCATTGATCTGAGCCCAGCCTGTCAAACCGGGTTTTACATGATGGCGATAAGCATAGCTCGCAATGATCACACTATAGGTATCGTCATGAGCGACGGCGTGAGGTCGGGGCCCAACCAGGGACATCTCCCCCCGAAGCACGTTGAATAATTGCGGCAGCTCGTCGATGTTTGACCGGCGCAATATTCGGCCAAGTCGGGTAACCCGCGCATCATTACGCTGAGCCTGGCGAATTTGTGTACCGTTCTCCTGCACCGTCATCGATCGGAATTTGTAAATATTGAACGGCTTACCACCAAAACCTCGTCGCATCTGCCGGAACAGCACAGGGCGACCGTTCTCGAGCGCTATGGCGCATGCGGCCAAGGCCATCAACGGACACAGGAACAGCAGGAGCAGGGATGCAACGGCAATGTCGAACAACCGCTTGAGCAGGCGTTCGGCAGGCCTCAACGGCACACGTTGGACTTCGAAGGCCCGCTGCCAGCCGGTGTGCAGCGGGCATCCAGCCAGAATTCTATCTATGTAGGCGTCGGCGAAAAGATAGATCGGCAGCGGGAGGCGGGACATTTCCTCCAGGATGCGTTCGATCAACTTCCGCTGGTCCCAAGAGCAAAAGAGATAAACTGCCCCATACGAGCCATTACGGAACGCAGCCTGTGCAGCTGCGGCGGCGGCATGCACCGATCGTGCTGCGATCGTGCCATCATCGTTCTCGATGTTCGAAACACCACAAACCGCGATGCCCTGTTGCCCAAGCTTGTTGATTATCCCCTGTTCCTTTCCAGGAACGCCAGAGTAAAACAGATAAACTGTGCGCAACACGAGTTTCTCAGCCGCCAGAAGCCGTTTCAGCCCACGCGCTAGAACCGCGTGGCCAGGCAGCAGGATTGGGAATCCGACCGCAAACGCCAGCGTCAAGGAGCCGCGCGAGAACGTCGACGTAGTCTTCGTGAGAAAGGCGAGCCAGAGAATTGAAAAGAAAACAAACAGCCAGCCGCTGAAGAGTGTTTTGATCCTGCAGTGATCGTCCAGGATGCCACTAACCGTGTAGGCGCCCCTGGCGGTCATGAATGCGACCAGCAAAAGGCCGGCGGTAACACTTAGGCAGATCGAATCCCAGATATCTGGCGGCCTCACGCCGAAGGCCCTATGGTAGAGCTCAATTGACGCAAGAAGTATTGTCTGTCCAAGGAGGAAATCAGCAGTTGCGAGAAACACGCAAACTGCTCCCACGGGAAGCCGTAGCGGCTCTACGCTCCGCTTCCAGAGCGCACGCGACGCCTCGGTTGGTGCATGCCGCATAGAGACGACCCCCCGAATCCTGTTGCATCCCTTCTCCTTCTTTGGGTCATGGCACACGCCATCCCATAAGGAGGGGTTATCCCAACGGCTTCCAGTCGGTTAGATTTGATTTAAATGTCTCAGAGACATGTCGCTGTTACCCCGGGCACAGACGAGTCGCTATTTTATCGTATCCTAATGTGCTAATATTTTCTGCCTTAACGCGTTTGCGCGAGAACGGACTGGAGGTCGGACTCGTTCAACGAGGTGGTCAAGGCAATGCTTTAGGGGGCTGGGGCGCTTACCCTATCAGGGAGGGAGAGGGAGCCATGGCAGAAAATGGCGCTGAGGTTCGGGTCAAACAGCTGAACAAAATACGCTTATTTCGGCAATTTGGGCAAGATACTCTTAGTGAAATGGCGAAAGCAGCCATCCTAAGGAGGGTTCCAAAGAATAAAGTCTTAACTCACCTTGGGGACATACCGCGTTATATTTACTACATAATTCACGGAAAAGTTCGACTTAGTGTTCCCCTCTCAGATGGCCGAGAATTCATCTTTTCCGATCTTGGTCCCGGTGACACTTTCGACTTGACTAGATTGTTCATCGCGCGACACAGTAACATGAACGCTGCGTCAGTCGTGGACAGCGACTTGCTCCAAATCGAAGCAGCTTTCATGGCTAGTGTCTTCGACAAGCACCCAGATCTCGCACTGAAGGTGATCCCGTACTTATGCCAAGCAACGCACGACGCGCAAGAGCGAGTGATCCACAGTGCGTCGAATGCCCTATCCATTCGATTGGCGAGCACGCTCTTGCGATTGACTGAGACCCCGCACAGCACGGCTACCGTGAATGGAGCTCTGAGCATCCACATTTCGCAGACCGACCTCGCGGCAATGATCCCGGCGTCTCGAGCGAAAGTGAATCGTTGCCTGAGAGAATGGGAACGGCGGTATCTGACCCAATACGACCACGGCTCGCTGACGATTCTCAATCGCACCGCATTAGAGTCTGTTGCTCTTGGCTACTCGCGTTTGATCGTTCAATGATGCCTTTCCCGTGTGCTCGGGCATCTCCACGCCTTCCTCCGGGAAGATAATGAACCGGAAGTGGTGCCGATCGTGCTCGGATCGCTCGGTAAAGTCAGTTACGTCGGCGTCGTAGGTCGCCGCACCGGACATGTGCGCCTTCGTCGGTAACGAGACACCGCTCACTGCCGTGCAGACTGCGTCGACTGTCGCCCGAGATTGGACGATGGCACGCACCAGGGCACCGCCTCATAGCTGTGCTCGGTGCGACTTTGCTGTTGGGGAATCCGGGACTATTATCGGCCGCCCATGTACATCACGTCGGTGGAAAATGGATCTGCAAGCCTTCAGAGATTCGATTGCGAAATCACAGCCGCCCGCCGGCTTGAGTCCTGCCCTGCAGGCGCTGTGGTGGGATGCGAAGGGCGATTGGGATAAGGCGCACGAGCGCGCACAGGTGCGCGACGATACGACGGGTATGCGCGTGCATGCCTACCTGCATCGCAAGGAAGGCGATCAATCGAATGCGGAATATTGGTATCGTCGCTGCGACGCCGCGCCGTCGACCTTGACGCTTGATGAGGAATGGCAAGAGTTGGCGCGTGCACTTTTGCGGCAAAGCTGACGGCTTCCGCACGCCAAGTCTGGCTTTGGCCGCGATCCGTCGTCGCATACACGTTTTCCCACGATGCTACCGCCTATCGACGATTCTGGGCTTGCAGGCCTAGGCGAGGGCAGGGGCTACGCTAGCTCCTGACTTTGATCAGCAAGCGGCACGGCGAGCTCGGCATCTGCGGCTCGGCCGCCGCAGTGGCGCGAAAAGGATACGTGGACCGCTCGCTGTGCAAATTGAAACTCGCGATGTGAGGAGTTCGCCATGTTTCGTACGATTGCGTCGGCGCTGTTCGCCGCGCTGCTCTGCTCGGTGGCCTCGCGTGCCGCCCCGGAGGAGGTCCGCTATTATCCCGTTCCGGAGGGCGCCGGCCCGCACGATGTCGCTCCGGCGCCGGATGGGTCCGTATGGTACACCGCCCAGGGACAAGGCGCGCTTGGGCGGCTCGATCCTGATACAGGCGCGGTCAAGCACATCACCCTTGGCGACGGCTCGGCGCCGCACGGGGTGATCGTTGGTCCTGACGGCGCCGCCTGGGTGACCGACGGCGGCCTCAACGCCATCGTGCGCGTCGATCCTGAGACGGAAGCGGTGAAGGCCTTTCCGCTCCCCGAAGGGCACGGCTACGCGAACCTCAATACCGGTTCCTTCGACAAGGACGGGAGGCTGTGGTTCACTGGGCAGGAGGGCATTTACGGCAGGCTCGATCCGGCGAGCGGCATGGTCGAAGTTTGGAACGCGCCGCGTGGTCGCGGCCCCTACGGGATCACGACCACACCGTCCGGCGAGGTCTATTACGCCTCGCTCGCCGGCAGCCACATCGCCCGGATCGATCTTTCGACCGGCGAGGCTTCCCCGATCGACCCGCCGACCGCGGCTCAGGGCGCCCGCCGCGTCTGGTCGGATTCCAAAGGCCGCATCTGGGTCAGCGAATGGAATGCCGGCCAGGTTAGCGTCTTCGATCCGGCAGCGAATGATTGGCGCAGCTGGAAGCTGCCCGGAGACGAGCCCCAGGCCTATGCCGTCTATGTCGATGAAAACGACAAGGTCTGGCTCACCGATTTCAGCGCTAACGCCATCGTCCGCTTCGACCCGGAAACGCAGACCTTCGCGAGCTTCCCGTCCGACCGCGACAACGCCAACGTGCGTCAGCTCAACGGGCGCTCCGGCGAGGTATGGGGCGCGGAGTCCGGTACCGACCGCCTTGTCGTAATCGAGACCGAAACGGGCAAATAAAGCAAAAGAGGTCAAGGCAACGACGAAGGGCAATTGCGCGAAGAGACCGCACGTCAGCGACTGTCTTTTGACATCGCGTAGGGAGATGCCGCTCTACACGAAGAGAAAATCGCTGTTCGAGATACTTGCAACGAGGACACCGTTTAGTGAAAGCATGTCACTGGCGGAGAAGACGACCAGCGTGTCGCTCCCGACCTGCCGGAGTTCGCTGTAGTTTTGGTATCCTGAAATCTCCAGGAGATCATCGCCAGAAAGGTCGAAGTCGGTGATGGTGTCGTGGCCATGGCCGGCGGCGAAGACGAAGCTGTCGTTTCCCGTTCCACCGGTGAGGATATCGGTGCCAAGACCACCGACGAGCCGGTCCGACCCGCCCCGGCCGTCCAGCCGATCTGCGCCGCCGAGGCCTTCGAGCGTGTTCGCTGCGCCGTTGCCCACCATGGTGTTGGCGAGCCCGTTGCCTTTTCCCGCCAGATTGGCAGCCGACCTCAGGAAGAGGTTTTCGATGTTGTCGGCCAGGGTCCAGTTTAGATAGGCGTGCGTCTCGTCAATGCCGCCATTGGTCTCTTCGATGGTTTTGTCACTGGCGTTGTCGACATAGTAGACGTCATCACCCGCGCCGCCGACATGCGTGTCGGCGCCCGCTTTTCCGTTCAAGATGTCGCTGCCGTCCATTCCATAAATGACGTCCGCACCGGAGCCGCCGGTAAGCGTATTGTTGCCGTCGTCCCCTACGATTGACCCCGGCGGCGGCTCATCGAGTGGATCGATCCAGACGAAATCCGAACTGCTCAAGGAGGCGCCGGTTACGCCTTTCAGGAGAACAGTGTCACTGTCGGAGAAGACGACCAGCGTGTCGCTCCCGACCTGCCGGAGCTCGCTGTAGTTTTGGTATCCTGAAATCTCCAGGAGATCATCGCCGGAAAGGTCGAAGTCGGTGACGGTGTCGTGGCCATGGCCGGCGGCGAAGACGAAGCTGTCGTTTCCCGTTCCACCGGTGAGGATATCGGTGCCAAGACCACCGACGAGCCGGTCCGACCCGCCCCGGCCGTCCAGCCGATCTGCGCCGCCGAGGCCTTCGAGCGTGTTCGCTGCGCCGTTGCCCACCATGGTGTTGGCGAGCCCGTTGCCTTTTCCCGCCAGATTGGCAGCCGACCTCAGGAAGAGGTTTTCGATGTTGTCGGCCAGGGTCCAGTTTAGATAGGCGTGCGTCTCGTCAATGCCGCCATTGGTCGCCTCGATGGTTTTGTCACTGGCGTTGTCGACATAGTAGACGTCATCACCCGCGCCGCCGACAAGCGTGTCGGCGCCGACCCCGCCGATGAGCTGGTCGGAGCCGCCGCGGCCCTCCAGCAAATCATCGCCCGCCAGCCCATCCAGCACGTTGGCTCCCTCGTTTCCGCCGAGTTGGTCGGCAAAGGAAGACCCTGTAAGATTTTCAATGCCGGTGAAGGTATCGCGGTCTCTTCCGATGCCGGTCCCGTCCAGCCTGAAGTGTTCCTCCAGGGCATCTATCCAGTGCGCGGCGATTTTCGCATAGCCATCGGCAGTCGGATGCAGTCCGCTGTCAAGCGGCGGTGCTGTGATGTCATCCGGCGTCAGATCACGCATGTCGACAAAGATGACCTTATGCCCTTGGGCGGCCAGTTCAGAGATCAGGCCGGGCATTGCATCGTTATACGCATCGACACGGTCTGCACGCGCTTGTGACTGTTGGCCGACGCGAACGGGAGGCAAGGATCCGACGAAGACGGTTAAAGCGGGATCGCTGGAGGTCAGGCTGAGCAAAAGGGTGCGCAGATCCTGCAGCATCGTTGGCACGCTATCGGTCGAGCTGTCATTTGTTCCGGCGATCAGCAGCACGGCGTCGGGTTTCGTAGCTGCCACAACATCGTTGTCGATGCCGTTCAGTTGATTGAGCGTCCAGTTGCGATGGCCTTCGTGATCCCGATCGCCCATGGTGGCGGGGCCGTTGGACGAGGAACCGACGAAGTCGATCTTCACATTGAGTGCGCCCAACTGTTCCAGCATAAACTTCCGATATCCGCCGCTTTCGGTATCGGAAGAGCTCGCGATCACTCCATATGTAATGGAATCGCCCAGCGGCAGTATCGACAGCAACTTGTAAGCATGACCGGAAGCCAAATCGGCGATGACTCCACGGGACGAAGCGCCGTAAGTGACTGCGTCCGAACCGGCACCGCCGGCGAAAGCGTCTGGACGGCTGCTATCATAGAACACCGTCATAGTGTTTTCTCCACCTGGCAAAGCTTCTCGCGGGCATCACCGCCTAGGCCGCGCAGCAGAAAGGCTCGAGATCGTCACAGCTGATCGGCCAGTCGAGACCGATGCCGCAGAGGCCTTTCAGCCTGAAATCGTTAGTATGGAACGGCGGCATCTGCCCGAACCCGCAGTTGGTTCCGCCTTTCAGGCCGATCGTGTAATTCCACGGTCTGCCGGAGTAGGTGTCCTCGTCTCGGATATTGCTGTTTACGCCGCGTTCGAGCTGACAATCATGCGTGTTGTGGCGCCCCCATTCGAGGACGGGAACGCGAGCTTTCCTCCGTCTGACGAGTTGCTGCAGGAAAAACGCTGAATCGAAGCCAGCGCCGATCACGACGATATCATAGTGCTCGTCGCCGACCTGTTTGCCTCGGATATCGAGTACCATTGTTTATGGCCTCTGCAGCCACTGATACCTGCACCTGACGCCGATGCGATCGGTTTCCTGCAGGTCAGCGAGACAAATTCAATGTTGCATCGCACTCTTAGGCACTGCAACATAATATTTGCCACTACTTTGGGTAGTTATGCAACATTTTTTTGAGCCTCCAATACCCTGGCTCGACACCGGGCATGGTGACGAGGGCTGGGCGATCGCTGTTGCTGTTATTATACTAAATTGCGACAGATCGGCGATTTAACGCGGGCATTTATCGACAATTGGTGCAATTGCGCGCGCGCATTGAGCCAGGCGGCATCTTGAACTTTCGTCGTTGCCTGTGCGTTTAGGTTGTAGTAGCGTCCTGTTGCAGTGCAGCAATATCCCGACCGCAATGTGCGGCCGCGTGAGGGCTCATCCCGTCACCGGAAAGGTGAGCACCGAAACCGAATAGGTGAGGCGAAAATTCCGGAAGACGGGAGAAGCATGGTATGAGCATCGGAGCGGGCAGCGCCCGGCGTTGGCCGTCAGTCGGCATCGAGCGTTCACCCGTTGAGCGTTATGTCCTTGCAGCCTTTCTTTTTTTCCCGTTCCTGTGCGGGCTCGTTCCGATCCTGTTGTACGAGAACGCGGCATCCCGCGTGGCGTGGCACGATCCTGCCCTCGCCACGGTAAGCGCCATCGGGTTGGCTCTACTTTGCTGCCTTTTTGCATTCGTGCGCTATCCCGCCGAGGCGCGGGCTGCGCGAATTATCGTCGTTGGCCTGGCGATAACGCTGGGTCTCTTCAGCTTCGGGCTTGGAGACGAACTCGGCATTGCCGACGCAGCTCGTGCCGACGCGTTGGGCAATGTACTCATCTATTCTCGCCTGATCGCGCTAGCGGCGGCCGTTTTTTCGATCCTGCGGCCATCCTTTGCCATTTTCCCGATGGTCTATTTCGCCTTTCACAAGGATGTCACACGGGCAGTTTCCGGTGCAGCGGAACTGGGCCGCAACGACTATGCGCCCTTGATTGAGGTCGGTCTCTTCCTGGCCTGTGGCCTGTTGGCCCTTGGCCTGCTGCAGAGTTTGAGCCGGCTGAAGCTCTTCACCAGGAACCTGCCCAGCCTTAACGAACTCGGAACCAGGGAGTTCGCGGCCCAAGCTGCCGGCATATTGCTGCTTGCCGGGATCGGCGCCCATTTTGGCAACTACTTCATGTCCGGGATGGCCAAGGTCACGCTTGACGGAGGGCCGATGAGCTGGGTCCTGGAGAACCCGACCAGTTCTATAATGCTGGCCGGGTACGGGTTAGGCGCGGCCCCGTTGGGCTTTTCCGAATCCTTGCTCGCTCATGCTTATGAAGCAGTCAGGGCGGTCCAGATTCCGATGAATGTCGTTATCCTTGCTGCGCAGCTTCTATGCTTTCTCGCGTTTTTGCGCCGGCGATGGCTCATCGGCCTGACCGCGTTCTTCGATCTCATGCATATCGGGATCTTCCTTCTGAGCGGCGCTCTTTTTCTGCACTGGATCATCTTGAACAGTCTGATCGTCGCGGCCCTGACGAGAATGAAGGAAAATTCGTTTTCAACAATTGCCGTCGTAACCGGGATTGTTGTCACGATATTCGGCCACGCGGTCTTTTATAACGCGCGGCTCGGCTGGTACGATTCAAGGCAAATCCGGCAAGCACATTTCGAGGCGCTGACGAAGGAAGGTGACTGGGTGCGGGTCGCACCGAGCTTTTTCCGCGACGCCTCCTATCTGCTCTATGGCCGTCACTTCGGCTATCAGGAATATCGTCGTGAATCCGGCCACGTTCCGACCTCAGCTTGGGGCCAGATCGGGATCAGGCAGGTGCAGCCAAAGTCGTCGGACGTTGCCTCGTCCAACTATGAGGTCATGAAGCTTACCAAAGAGTGTGCCTATCCAGTCGAACTGCCAATCACGCCGCCTGACTACGATGCGACCCGCCCGGCGCCGTTTATTCTTGGGCAGCACAATCGCGCCGCGAACTTGGCGAACTCGACTGTTGCGGTCAGTTACAACTTCTATCCACACCATCATTATTCCATGCCGTTCCTGCACCGCGCTTTTGAGGCGCTGGAGCCTCGCGACATCGTGGCGTATCGATACCTGGTCGAAACCGTCTGCCTGGATGTCGCAGACGGCAAGGTTATGCGGCGGCTCATGACCCAGACACTGGGGCCCAGAATCGATGTCCGCCAGTGAATCCGGAGAGGGCGTCGCGATCGTTTATGACGGCGAATGCCCGTTCTGCAGCCAGTACGTCAAGATGGTCAGGCTTCGTCAGGCCTTCGGACATGTTCGACTGATCGATGCCCGGTCCAGTGATCCAAAGGCTCTGGAGGCGCGCGACCGTTTTGATCTCGACGACGGCATGGCCGAGATGCGTGCAACCTTGCCGTTTGAATCGGTCGGCGGCGACGAGCACAGAGCCAACAGCGGACGTTTAGTGCGCGAGTTCCGACTATAAGGCAGCACCCAGTTTCCACTCTCGCAATCCTTGCTCCTGACGCTGGTCCAAGATCGCAACGGAAGTTCAATTTCTTTCCCTGTACAGCCCGTCATAATAATAAGGGTGGGCGGCGGCATTACCAGCATGTCTCGAGGAGGAGATAAAAATGCGGCTCGATAGGTGTTTTAATTTTGCAGGTAAGGTTTCATCGGCGCTTTCTGCCGCAGCAGGAAGGAAACGGCGTCTGCGTCAGACTATCCTGATATGTGCGGCTGTGGCGGCCGGTTCAGCGATCGCAGGTTTTTCGGCACAAGGCACCGAAACGGGAGCCTGGATCACCACTTGGGCTGCCACACCGGCTCCGCGCTGGTCGGATGATCTTCCTGCGCCTTTCGGAGTGCCGGAGGTATTGGAGAATCAGACCGTCCGCCAAGTTGCCCGCATCAGCGTTGGCGGCAATAGCGTCCGGGTCGTCCTATCGAATGCTTTCGGCGACAAGCCGCTGACTATCGGCGCCGGCAGCGTGGGAATAGCAGGCAAGGACGGCGACGTCGATCAGGCGACGCTGAAGCCCATCACCTGGGGCGGCAAGAGTTCTGTGGTCGTTCCGCCGGGAGCCCCGATCCTCAGCGACCCCGTCGCCCTCCCGGCAGAAGCGCTTTCCGAAATCTCGGTCAGCATCTTCCTGCCGAAGAAGACGGCGCTCTCGTCGGTGCATTGGGACGGTGTGCAAACCGCCTACATCTCCGGCCCGGGCAATTTCACAAACGACGCAGCGTTCAAGGCTGACAGCACGCTCAAATCGCGCCTTTTTCTGAGCGATATATGGGTTGACGCCGCACCGGAATCGCAGGCGATCGTGTTTTTCGGGGATTCCATCACGGATGGAAATTGCTCGACTCCCGACGCCAACAATCGCTGGCCAGACCATATCGCCAGGCGATTGCAGGAGGCCAACCGCAAGGTCGCGGTGGTTAACGAAGCTTTTTCGGGCAATCGGGTGTTGACCGACGGTATGGGTGTCAATGCTCTGGCACGTTTCGATTCTGATATCCTGAGCCATCCCAAAGTCTCGACCGTCGTCGTAATGATGGGCATCAACGATATCGGCTGGCCCGGCGAAAATGCAATTACGCCGGACGATAAGCAACCGACCGCCGAAGAGATTATCACCGGATACAAACAGCTCATCGACCGCGCGCATGCCCATGGCGTACGCATTGTCGGCGCGACGTTGACTCCTTTCGCCGACACCTTCAAAGGGCTTCCTACCGAGGGTTACTACACACCCGAGAAGGAAAAGATACGCGTCGCTGTGTACGAATGGATCCGCACCGGCGGTGGCTTCGATGGCGTGATCGACTTCGACAAGGTGATGGAAGACCCGGCCAAGCCTGGATACCTGCGCGACGGCTACGACTGCGGCGATAACCTCCATCCCAACGACGCTGGATACAAGGCGATGGCGGACGCGGTCGATCTCGACGTCCTTTTGGGTCCAGCCAAATAGGTCGCTGCTGACCTTGCCGCCCTGCTTAGGCATTGCGGCAAGGTCGGTTCGAGCATGCCTCAAGTGAGCCCGAGCCGGACAAGATGGCGTACGACCGGTGAGAACATTTCCTGACCGATGTAAGCTCCGGTGTTCGTATTTTCGAAGAGTGGGCTGGCGACGGCCGCATCCTCGACCACGGGAATACCTGCCTGGCGTGCTTGAGCCATCATCTCGTCGGCCGCTCGGCCCTGGCCCTTGCCGACGACCGTCGGCACCGGCGTTTCACCCTTGACGTAACGCAACGCCACTGCGCGGTCGCCAGCCACGAAGACGATGACCGCGTTTTTCACGCCCAGCTTCGCAGGTTGCATCACAGTCTCACGCCGCTGTCGCTGCTGTTCATGCCGAATCAACGGGTCGCCTTCGAGGTCCTTGTGTTCGCGCTTGTATTCAGTTGTCGTCATGCGCATGTCGCGCAGGAACAGCCAGCGCTGAAGGGGAACATCGATCACGCCGATGACGACAAAGGCCAGGGCGGCGGCAATTCCAAGTGGTGTCAGCACCGCCTTGATGATCGGCTCCAGGCATGACGGAGCGCATCCTGGAGCATCGAAGAGCGGCTGCAGCCACGCGATCAAAATGAATGCGAAGAGGCTGGCCAGCAATACCACCTTGGCCAGGCCTTTGGTGAACTCGATGACGTTGCGCAGCGACAGGATCTTCTGAAGGCCCTTGGCCGGGTTTATGTGATCGAATTGCGGCTTGAGCGGCTCAAACGAGAAGACCGGCCCGAACGTCCCCAGCATGCCGAAGGCCACGGCGAGAACGACAACGATTCCGACGAGCGGCAAAGTGGCAAGCATCAGCAATGACAACGAATGGCGGATGGCCCGCTGGCTGAATTCGCCGAACGAATCGCCGGGGGCGGTCACGGTCTGCACGAGTTCCGAAAGGTGCTCGACGAGCGTTGGCCAGGCAAAATAAAGATAGCCAAGCGCTGCGAAAAGCGTGAAGCCGGAGCTCAGGTCGTGGCTTTGCGAAACCTGGCCTTTCCGGCGAGCGTCGCGAAGCTTCTTGTCGGACGCCGGTAGTTTCTTTTCCTCAGCTTCTTCGGCCATGTTGCAATTTTATCGCACTGTTGTGGTTCCAGTCGGCCAAGGCCGTGTGTAAGGTGCGGCGGGCTTGAATACGGAGAGGTGGATATGCGGCTGAACGTCGTGTTCTTGCCCGTCGTCGCCATGCTGGCGGCGGCCGGTTGTCAGACGACCAAAACCGACACCGAGCAGGCAAAGGCACAGGGCCAGTCGGAGCGTCTGATCAAGCTTGCGGACGATATAGATGCGCAGGGAGACAGTGGCACCGCAATCGCGCTCTACCAGCGCGCGGCAGCGATGCCAGACGCCAAGCCGAGCGCCTTCGTCAAGGCGGGCGAGGCCTATATGCGAGCCGGCTATCCCGCCGAGGCGGCCAGAGCCTATCAGGCCGCGCTCGCAAAAGCGCCCAATGACGGAGGGGCAATGCTCGGGCTTGGCTCGGCGATGATGGAAACGGGCGATATCGATGCCGGCATGCGCGCGCTCGCGCAGGCCGCGCCGCTGGTCAATACCAGCAGCGCCTACAATCGGTTGGGCGTGGCGCAGACATTCGCCGGTCAGACGGCGGAGGCGCAGACCACTTTTGCTCAGGCGTTGAAACTTGCGCCGGGGGATCTCGACGTCGAGAGCAACATGGCGTTGGCCGCAGCGCTCGAAGGCAATTCCACCACAGCACTCCCGCTGGTCCAGAAGATCTCCGCCGCACCCAATGCGCAGTTGCATCACAAGCGCAACGTCGTGGTGGTCTACGGACTTCTTGGCCAGGCCGATCAGGTCAGGGCCTCGCCGCCGATCGGCCTGGCGACCAAGGAGGTGAATACCTTGCTTGCGCGTGCCAGAACCATCCGGTCGAAGGGCAGCACACAGGCCAGGGCGAAAGCGCTCGGCTCTATCCTCGGCTAGCGCAGCGAACCGGAACGCGCGAAGCCGATTTGGGTCGAGCCCGACGCCAAAACAACCGGATAAAGTAGTGCACCGCGGGCAAGGCCGCATCGGCTCACTCGACCGGGAGCGTTGTTTGCGGCGTCAGCGGCCCGCTATTGGCTCCACCCATGGGAGCCTCTTCGCCATTGAGGTAGCGCCGGGCGGCATTTGCAGTCGGTGCGGCCGCCGCCGCCCCCATGCGCCGGCCCTCGACGAGGTCACGCTGGCTTTCGGCCATGCGTTGAAGGTTGTAGGCGTTGGCGCAACCGGACGGCAGGTGGGAGCCGACGCCGGAGACGATCGTCAGATCGGTCGCAGCGGCAGAACGGTCGTCATCGGCCGGTTCGTTCAGACATGCATTGGGAGCAAGCACGGAGCCGCCGACGCCCTTCTCGGAACCGCCGGTGTCGGTCGAAACATAGCTGTAGCCGGGAGAATAGTCCTGCGGCTGTTGCGGGTTCGCGCAGCCGACCAGAAGCAGCGCTGGAAGAACAGAGCACAAAGCGATGCGAAATGTCATGTTCCGTTCCCCACTACTTGATGATCAGGCCCATCGCCGATGCGTCATTGGCGCGCTTCCTGTGCCGCTTGGCTGCCGGACGATCGAGCGGCGTGGCGAGACTGTCGCGCACCGGCTCGACCAGATAGGGCGTGATCAGGATCACCAGTTCCGTCTCTTCGCGCTGGAAACGCTGTGACTGGAAAAGCGGGCCAAGGACCGGCACATCGCCGAGAACCGGAAACTTTTCCAGATTACGCGACGTCCGCTGCTGGAAAAGACCGGCGATCGCAAAGGTCTGGCCGCTCGCCACTTCGACCGTGGTGTCGGCCCTGCGCACGACGAAACTCGGCATGGCGAAGCCATTGGCGCTTACTGAGCCTGCTTCCGACAAGGAACTGACTTCCGGCTGAACATGGAGCGCAATACGATTGCGGCCGATCAGCGTAGGGGTGAACCCGAGGGAAACGCCGAAGGGCTTGTATTGAACGGTAACGACGTCAGTTCCTTGCGGAATCGGAACCGGAATTTCGCCGCCGGCAAGAAAGCTTGCGGTCTGACCGGTCATCGCCGTCAGGTTCGGTTCGGCCAGTATCTTGACGATGCCGTTGCGTTGCAGCGCTTCGATGAGAATGTCGAAGTTGATGCCATGCGTCTGGTCCATGTTCAAACCGAAATTACCGGTGCCGGAGGGCACACCATTGTCCTGGAACATGTTGAATTCGAAGCCGCCGCTCCTGTACCCGACAGACCAATCGACCCCGTACGACTGCAGCTCAGTGCGTGAGACTTCGGCGAAGCGGACCCGGATGTTGACCTGCTGCGATCCCTGCACGGTCATGTCGTTCAGCGGCGGCTGATCCGGCGCCGAGAACGTGCGGGCGATGTTGTCGACATCCGTTGCCTCTTCGACGCCTCGTGCCTCGCCGGTCGCAACAATGCGGGTTCCGAAAATCGAGAGATTTGTCGCCGAGTTCGGCTGCATTGCGTCTTTCGCTTCGTTGGCAGGCGTGACATCGGGGGTGACGCGGAACTGGGCCGTTGCCTCGACCCGCTCATCGGCTGTGATTGCAATGAGGTTGGTCAGGCCGGGCTTTAGGCCGAAGACATAGACCATTCCCGGCGACACGACCTGAAGGTCTGCGATCGTGGTGTCCGCGATCAGGACGGATTCGACGGGTTCATTGAAGCGCAGCAGGCGTCCTTGCCCGACCGGCAGGTCGACCGTTGGCTTGCTCGGCAATGGCGACATGTCCTGTGCCATCGTGTCGGCAAGTGTGAACAAAAGCGCCAGCAAGACGCCAACCGTCGCGATAGCGAGCCAGCGCATCCGCCCGGCGAAACTGGCGGATCGAACGCCTGCTGCGGTATCGTGGATTGTCATGCCGTTCCCCTCTTGAGCATGTAGTTCCCCCAACTGTCCCTATCCGTCCGGCCGGCGTCATGAGGCTGCCTCTTGTCCGGCTTTCGCCGC
This sequence comes from Mesorhizobium sp. WSM4849, assembly GCF_055811385.1. NCBI lineage: Bacteria > Pseudomonadati > Pseudomonadota > Alphaproteobacteria > Hyphomicrobiales > Phyllobacteriaceae > Mesorhizobium > Mesorhizobium sp. WSM4849. Next base: position 45,231 of record NZ_JBVVPW010000018.1, on the reverse strand, counting down.
AGCCGATGGCAGCGACTGCGAGGCATTGCGTGCCATGCTCGAGCGCCCGGCTATCGTGGCCAATGGCTGGACGTTGAATTCCTGTGCGAGTTCCTGGAAGGACAGAACCGGGAGTTCAATGGCATTGTGCGTGAGCAGGCTTCGCATGTGACGGCGTACATCCATCGCCGCAAGGACGATCGGTGAGACATCGGTGGCGTGCTGCGACAAGGCGCGTTCGATTTCGGTGACCAAAGCCTGCGCAGCGTTATCCGAAAGGTTCAGGAACGTGCCGGTCGATGTGCTTTGCACCGCGTTTCGCAGGATATCCTCGGCCGAGCGCTGCAGAACATAGGCTGCGATGATGTTGCTGCGGCCAGCGAAGCGGAAGCTGATCTGGCGTTTCAAGGACGTGCGGATGCATTCCGTAAGCAGGACGACGTCCTGTTCGCGTTGACCCCATTCGATCAGCGCTTCGAGGATCAGGCGCAGGTTGCGGATCGGCACGTTTTCGCCGACGAGTCGCCGAAGCACCTCAGCGATTTTCTGCAGCGGCACGATCTCCTGCGCCTGTCGGACCAGATCCGCATAGTCCGGCTCCATGTCCGATAGCAGCCTGCGGGTCTCCTGGATCCCGACGAAATGGCCGGCATAGAGCCGAAGTGCATTTCCGGTCCATTTGGCCGCTGTTTGCGCCGGTGTGGAGAAGACGAAGCCGGCTTCCTTCAACGCCGAAATGTGGCGATCGTCGACCCACATGAATTTGCGCTGACCGGCAATCGGAGAACCCTTTTCGTAAGTCACGTCGAGCAGATCGAGATGGGTCGGGTCCGCTTCGACAACAACACGGTCGGCCGGGATTTCGGCATCCAGGATGGGTGCCCCCTCCAGATCGATGCGCATGCTTCTTGCTGAAAGCTTCTCGTCGACCTGCAGGCCGATAGCGGGAACGTCGACACCGAGATCGCCGAAAAGCTCGCAGCGCACGCCGTCGGCGAGCGTGGCGAACTCGGGTTCCGGGATTGAGCGTCCGAGTTCGGTTCCGAAGCGTACGACGATGCGGTACGAAGAAGGCAGTGTTCCGATGGGGTTTGCTGAAAGCGCCGGATTTCCCGGTTGTTCGGCCATGCCTGCCTGGCCGATGTCCTTGAGCTCGGACTCTCGGGCGGTGCGGCGATTGATTGCATAGGCGCCCGCGCCGAAGCAGGCGCCAAGGATCAGGAATACAATGGACGGAAACCCCGGCACTATGGCAAGGCCGACCATGATCACTGCCGCGAGCGCGAGAGCGCGGGAGTCCCGCAGCAACTGGCTGGTTATTTGCCTGCCAAGGTCGCTCGTGCCGTCGGCGCTGCCGACGCGCGTCACCATCGTGCCGGCGGCCACGGCGACGAGCAGCGCCGGTATCTGCGCGACCAGCCCGTCACCCACGGTGAGCAGCGAGTAGGTCGCGGCGGCGTCTCCCAGCGACATATCGTGCTGCAGCGTTCCGATCGCGAAACCACCAATCAGGTTGACCAGAATGATGACAATGCCGGCTATGACGTCGCCCTTGACGAATTTCATGGCGCCGTCCATCGCGCCGAACAGCTGGCTCTCGCGCTCAAGCTGCTGGCGCAGACGGCGTGCCTCCGCCTGATCGATGTCTCCGTTGCGCAACTCCGCATCGATGCTCATCTGCTTGCCCGGCAGCGCATCGAGCGTGAAGCGCGCGGCAACCTCGGCAACGCGTTCCGCACCCCGCGCAACCACGATGAACTGCGCGACGGTGATGATCAGGAAGACGACGAGGCCCACCGCAATACTGCCGCCGACGACGAAAGTACCGAAGGTGGAAACGATCTCGCCTGCGTCGGCCTGAAGCAGGATCAGTCGCGTGGTCGTGATCGTGATCGCCAGCCGGAACAGGGTAGCGATGAGGATGACCGATGGCAGCGACGAGAACTGGAGCGGATGAGAAACGTAAAACGAAGCCAGCAGGATAAGCACGCTGACGGCGATATTGGCAGTGATGAGAATGTCGACGAGGAAGGTCGGCAAGGGGATGAGCATCATCACCACTGCGACGAGCATCAGGACGGCAATGACCAGATCGCTGCGGCGGGACAGCTTGGCAAGGAAGTGCAGAAGTCGCTCCGACACCGTCATTCGGCGGCTCGATGCGATAGGAAGCTTCGCAAGGCATTGTGCGCCTCGGCCCTGCGGCCGGCCACAAGCAACGCGCGGCTCTTCAGCAGCGCTAGCGTCGGGTGGTCCATTCCCTCCAGCGTCTCCAGCCTGGCAATTGTTGCAAGCGCTTTGTCCGCTTCGCCATCGAGTATGAGCAGATGCGCCAGTGTCCGCAGGACGCCGGCATTTCCCGGCGACAGCTGTGCGGCGATAAGCAGGTATGCCGCGCCCCGCTTTGCCTGCCCGTGACAGCCGTAGAGATAGCCCAGGACATGCAGCAGATGCACTGTGTCACGCGGATCGGTCAGGTTTCGATTCCTTCCTGTATCCGGGCAAGCAGATCGCGATGACGCTCGATTTCATCCTCCATCAGCGTTCTGGCAAGTGTCTTGAGTTGCTCGCCACCCTCAAGACCGGGAACCAGATGCGTTACAAAATGCTGGAGAATAGGTACGGAGCGACGCAGGATGGCTGGCTCGGGAATACCCGGCATGACGAAATTGATGAGTGCCTCGTCGAGCGATTCGCTATTTGTGCCTCGAGAGGGCTGGAATTCGGCGTTTTGTGGCTTTTCCGTACCAGCGGCCGATGTCGTCCCCTGAGCACGGCTTGCGGCTTTGTCGACGCCATTCATCCGCCGCCGGTTGATCGCCTGACCGCGCACACCTTCCGCCTGCCGCACCTCGCGGCCGGCCGTGTCCATTCTTGCCGTATCGAATCGCGGCCCTTCAAGCCGGCGGTTCACGGATATTTCAGCGCGACCGTAGCGCCGCCCTTCGTCAGGAGAAGTTCCGTCTCGCCAATGTGCTTGATGGTCCAGCCGTCATTCGTGAATGCACCTTCATGATAGCGTGCTCCGTCGGCGGCGATGACGTAGGGCCGCTCGCCATACCAGATCGCCTGCAGCCTCAGGCGCGGAGCCTGCTCGGCGTTGCCGATCATAACATTGGAGACGAGGGGAATGTGCGCGCCGAACGTCTGGTCGAACCAGGATTGCGTTTCGGTCCAGGCACCATCCTTGTCATTGGGGATCATACCCGAGACCACGAGCCGTCCAGGTGATCGCTGAACAGCCAATGTGCTGATGCCAGATTGATCGAGGCGCAGCCTGAGTTGGCTTTCCGCTTCGGCGGCACTGGGTATTTGCGTTGGCGATGAATCGTTCAGGACACTTTGCCCGGCCTCGCCAGCAAAGGCCACTCTGATCGGTTCACGGTCTTGAGCGAATATGTTTTTGCCAATGTCGGGCTTGGCGAGAGAGAACCCATTCGCAGCGACGGAGACAGCGAACACGGCAAAGAGAACGCTGCCTGCAACCAGGAGGGGGCGATCAGAAACGGACCAGCGATTCGGCGGGCGTTCTGGGTTGATCAGCCGGATATGGGCATCGCCGATACCTATCGTGAGCGGCAGCTTGCAGCGGCTGCCCTGGCCCTCATGGATGATCTCGCCCGTGGCGAGTGTGACGTCGCCGCCGACGGCTTCGATTTCAATTTGGCTGCCCTTGCGCCGCAACCTTGCGTGGACCGGCGCGATGCCGGCATCCCTGAGGACAATGTCGGACTCCGTGCTGGAGCCGACAGTATACAGAGGCTCGACCAGACTAAGTTGGGCGCCCGCGTGAAATCCATGAGTGACGCTGAGCGCAATGGAATGTCCGGATCCCGGGGCGTGGGCGATAATCGAACGGAGCCGGCGCGCGGGCGCTGCATCCCAATATTTGCCGATAGAATTAGCGGTCATGCCACTTCATCTCCCGCCGATGACAACTCAGACGCAGCCTGACAGCGGCGTCGAAACATTCCTGCCGTGCAAAGTACGCCGCCGGTTGCTTGCGGCGGCGCAGGGTTCGAGAATCCCCTTAGGCCTTTTCAGCCGACTGGCCGAGCGTCCTTGCGGTGCTCATCAGCATGTCATGTTGGGATTTTGCGATCTCTTTTGTGATCTCGAGGCTGAACATGCGTTCCTGATGCTTGATCATCTTGTCCAGGTTCTGTTCCGGCGACCCGGCAGAGCCGGATGTAACGGGAGGGGTAGGCGCCATGATTGTCTCCTTGAGGGACCATTCAAGTTACAAACCCCGGAATCACGACGATGCGATCCGGCAGGTTGCGAAAGCAGCTTAAGGCAGCATGATCGAAAATGAAAGTCCACTTGGAATATATGGACCACTTCAGTTCCAACTGTTGCATTGCCGCCATTCGGGGAGTAATCTGCCATCGGGGTGAATGGGGTATTTTAGAATGGAACAAGGTCCTTTGGCGGAGCTGTTGGTCGAACGCTTCGAGAATATGCCGCCGCAGTTGCGGGTCGCCGCGCGTTTCGTGCTGGATCATCCTAAGGATGTCGCGCTGATGTCGATGCGCGAGCAGGCGCACCAGGCCGGCGTTTCGCACAGCACGATGATGCGCTTGGCGCGATGGCTTGGCCTTGAAGGCTACGAGGATATGCGCAGCCTTTATGCGCGCGCGCTGCGTGAGACAGGCGCCGGTGAGCCGGCGCGACAGGGTATGGGGCAGGACGACGGCGATCCGGGATATTCGACTGCAGGGGTCGTCGCCGACACGCTCGCGGCGCAGATTTCAAGTCTGGGTGAGTACGGCAATGCCTCGCAATTCGCCGCCGCCGCCGAGCTCCTTGCACGATCACGCAATCTGTTCGGTCTCGGCTCGCGATCCGGTTATCCGGTTGCGAACCACTTCGTTCACATCATGTCGTTTCTGGCTGGCGGTGACCGCAAGGTGACGCTTGTCGGCGAGATGGGCGGACATGGTCTGGATGCCTTGCAGGGTGCGGGACGGGACGACGTCCTCCTTGCTGTGGGCATGTCGCCTTATGAACGCACGACGATCGACGTGGCGCGCCAGTCGGCCAGGCAGGGTGTCGGCGTGGTGGCAATCACCGATAGCAGCGTGTCGCCGCTGGCCCGGATCGCGCGGGAGACCATCATCGTTACGGCAAATTCGCAGTCATTCTTCCGCAGCATGGCGCCGGCGTTCGCCGCCGTCGAGATTCTGGCGGCACTGACGGCCGCGCAGTCTGAAGTGAATGCTGCAGAACGAGTAAGACAGTCGGACGAGCAACTCGCTGCTTTCGGCATTTATTGGAAGCCGCCCCGGTAGGCACAGGGCTTCCACTGTCGGGCGCGGGGCAGGCAGACTGCCTGAACCAGGACTGGACCGGCTCCGGAGGTTGTTTGATGATCCGCCCGATTAATACCGTCAAGCCGCCGCCGCCCAGGGTCGATCCAAAGGCCAATGCCGAGCAGACTACGCGGCTGCAGGCGGAAGCCACGAAATTGCAAAATGAAATCCGGCTCGCCAACAAGATGGGTGAGGCCGACGCGGCCGCGGGCGCCCGCCAGCGGCTGACGCAGGTCAATGCGGAACTGACGACGGCACAGCCGACTGCCCCGGCGGCGCAACCAGGACCGGTGCCGCCTGCCGCAGTCACCGCAGCAAACGGCAACGGCGGCACCACCGCCGCGCCTGCGCTTTTCACGACGCAGAATTTCGGCGGTACGCCAAACCTCCTGCTGACCAGTGGTGAGCCCGACGACGGTGGTGTTTCGCCGGAAGTCACCAAGGCGAAGGACATTCTCAAGGAGATCGAGGGCGGCAAAAGCATCGACAACATCGCCGCCGAGCAGGGACTGGCTCCCGAGGATGTGGTGGCGGCTCTGAATGCCGGCGGCATGACGGCGGTAGCGACCGAGCACGCCAACGGCGACACCCGCACGGTGGTGATTACCGCCGGAGACCGCACGATCACCGAAAACCAGGATTATCACCACGGCGGCTACTACACCGAAGTGACCGGCCCCGACATGCAGGCGACTTCCTCGCCGATCCGGGACGATCTCGGCCGCAAGGAAACCACCAGTGTCGACGCGCAGACCGGCGCGATCACGACCACACTGGTGGACGATCTCGGCGACGGCGCGGTCACCGAACGCACGACCAATCCCCAGACCCGTGAAACCACAACCACCGAAACGAGTGGTGACGGTGCCGTCACCACCACAAGGAACCTGCCGAATGGGTCGACCGTGCAGACGGTGACGCCCGCCGGCGGCCCCGCATTGCCGGTAACCACGGTTACGGCTCCGGGCGGCGAGGTGACCACACTGGCGCAATCGCAAACGGCGGACGGCTCGGGCGTGCCGTTGATCCAGGAACAGCTTGCCGCGGGCAAAAGCATTGACGAGATCGCCGAGGAGAGCAAACTTACGCCGGAGCAGGTGATCGCCGAGCTGAACGCCGCCGGCCTCGAGGTGACGCAGGGCGGTGACCCTGGCGAGACCCTCCAGATCGTCGTCACGGATCCGAATACCGGCAGGACCGTCACCTACAACAATGACTACCATCATGGTTCGCGCTCGGTGACGACCACTGAGGGAAGCACCGAGACGACCGACATGGTCGACGGCAACGGCGTGACCACCCAGATCGAGCGCAACACCGAGACCGGCGAGCAGACCACCACCATCGTCGACCCCAGGAACAACACCGAAACGACGATCGTCTTCGACAAGGACGGCCGACGCACCGAAACAATCGTAGAGACGCTGAACGACGGCGAGCCGATCGATTACGAGGTCCAACCCGGTGACAATCTGAGCGACATCGCCGAGGCGCATGGTGTGACGCTGGACGATCTCGCCGAGAGCAATCCGGAACTGTTCACCTCTCCGCGCGATCCCGACCTTATTCATCCGGGAGAGACCGTGGTGATCGAGGGTGCCACCAGGACCACCGTCAATGTGACGTTTAACGGCTACACGCTGACCACGTCGCCAGACGGCAAGATTACGCTGACCAACGATACCACCGGCGCCGTTACAGATATCGCGGCCGGCACCACGCAGGAAGCGTTGGCCGAGTTGTTGCTGGACATCAACCCGAACAGCAATGACCCGGAACAGGCCAAGGAAGACCAGATACTCAAGACGACGCTGGACGGCATATTCGGCGGAGCGACGCCAGAGCTGACCACGGAGGCGCTTGAAAAGCAGCAGGCTGTGGTCGCTGCAATGGAATTATATGGTCGGGGACAAGACGCAACCGGCGCGACTCTCGACGGTGGTCCCACGTCGGTTGGTCCCTACGGGAACCCACCATCAGCCACGGCTCCTTCAGGCGGGAAGTGGGTGCCGTTGCTGGTCGACGGGAGCTGGAAATGGTTCGACCCGGAGGTGGCCAAGGCGATCGCAGCCGAGAACGTGGCGATTGCGAACTTCGGTGAGGCAGAAGCAAAGGCTGCGCAGAGCGCAGCACAGCTCGACGTCTATGCACTTGACCCTGAATTCAAGAACGCCATGGAGGGTGCCGAGTCGACGCTCGACGAGGCGTTGGCGCCTTATGGACTGGATTGGAAGCCGCCCGAGCCGAAGGGCACGCTGGCAGATGCGCAAAGTCGGTTGAGCCTCGCCAACAACGCGCTTGAAAGCGCCAGCACCGCCCGGGCCGAATACGAGCAGGGCCAGACGTCACTTCTCGAAGCGATCGACAAACAGGTAGACCTGCCGACGCTCAGCGATCCCAACCAGACGGCTGTCAGCAGCCCGGATGGCCCCAGTGCCGAGGAAACCAGCCAACAAGGAAAGGCCGCGCACGCGGAGGTCGCCGAGCTCTTTACAAACGTTTCGCTACGCACCGCCAACGGCAACAAGGCCACGATCGATCAAATGATCAGCTCGACCGAGCTGGAGCTGAAGCTTACCGATGCCAAGCCTGGAAGCCCAGAATACACGGCCATCGAAGAGCGGCTTGAAGGTCTGCAAACGCTTCAGGGGGCCGCGGCCAATCAGGTGACCCTGGCCGAGGCATATCAGGAGTATGGGGTTGCACAGGCAGAGGCGGCGGATCTTGCCGTAACCATGGAGCCTCTCAAGCAGCAACTGCTTGCGCAGGCGCAGGAAAGAAACCCGCACCATTTCGATTGGGAAGGCTATACCAATGGACATGGTGACTTTACTGGCAAGATAAAATCGCAGGACATAGTCGAGGAGAACGGTCAGCTCTATGTCGTTACCGTCTATGAGAACGCCACTTTCACCGACGAGAACGGTGATGACACCAACGTACATAAATCTGCCCTGACATATGACCTCAACGACGAGGGCATCAGGGAAGATTTCCGCAACGATCCGCTCAACAAGCAGTGGCAGGAGATGCTGGCCTCGACGCAGGACATATCGTCGGCGCCGGTATGCACAGCCAGCGGCACGGGATCGCAATCGGCGCTGGATGCGGCCAAGTCGAAGATTGTCGGCGTGCAGGTCGACCAGCTTGATGCCGGGCTGAGAGATGCGAAGACGGGGCTCGTCGACGCGACAACGGCACGCGACCAGGCGATCACCGACTACGGGCCGGGAACCGTAGAGGCGCCCGCTGGCACGCTCAAGCCGGGCGAGACGGCGGTGAAGATCACGGTGAACGGCCGCGACCTGTGGGTCGCGCCGGAAGTTGCCGCGGCCTACGAGGAGCAGGGGCCGGGCGCAATCGGCGACAGCGGCAAGTGGGTCCAGATCGAGATGGACGGCCAGAAGCTGTGGGTGCACCCCGAAGTTGCGGCCGCGGAAATCGATCGAGGCCAGGCGGAGACCGAAAAGAACCAATTGGAAGACTGGGAAGAAAACGTGCGGCCGGCGATGGTGGCTGGGCGCGACTGGTACGCTTTTTCCGCAAGCCACCCCAAGCTTCTCGAATACGGTTCCGCCGAGCATGAGGCGAAACTCAAGTACGAGTATTTTGAAGAACACAAGGACCAGGCGCTGGCTGGATATCAGGTCCAGTTCGAGAACCTCTACGAGGCCGGCTTCACCGGCGAATACGAGACATATACGCCGGACCAACTCAGCACTGCCGTTGGTCAGACCCTCGGGCTCGACGCGCCGAGTGAAGACGTCCAAAAGGTCACCGAAGAAATCACCGACCGCGCCGGCGACGACGCCGAGGTCAAGATCGTGCCGGTTTTCTCCCTCGACGGCGGGAAGGAATCGACGACGGCTTTGTTCGCGATCAAGAGCGGCGGCGACGAAATCGGCTATGTCGACAGCTCGGGCAAATATTACAGCAGCTTTGACGAATTCCAGCACGAGAACCGCATCTTCAGCGAGAAGGGCAATCTGGTCATGGCCAAGGGCGGCGACATGTCGCTCGGCGAGGATGGTTTTTCGCTCGACGAACTGGAAGTGGCCGACGCGCGCAAGGTGGGTTTCTGGGACAAGGCTACCGACATTGGCCTTGGCATCGTCGCCGGTGTCTCCACCATCGTCTCGTTCGTGCCGGGCGGCCAATGGGCGATTCCCATCGCGATCGGCTCCGGATCAATCCTTGGCGGCAAAGCTCTGATCAAAGAGGGTGATCACCTCCTGCAGGGCGGCGACTTCGACAGCCAGTCGGCCTGGAATGTCGCCACCGGCGTAACTGCGTTCCTGCCAGTGGGCGCGGGTGCTCTGCGCACATTCGGCTTGGCCAAGACAAGCCTGTCCAGATCCCAGGCTTTCGCGGGCGGCTTCGGGATGACCCGCATGAAGGATGCCAGCTGGGGCCTCGGCAGATTCCAGGTGAACGTAGAGGAGGCCTCTTATGCTGGTAAGGTCTCGGAGTTTATGCAAAGCGGCAACAAGCTGACCACCGCTGCGTGGAGCCTCGATGCCGGCGCCGTGGTTACCGGTGTTCCGTTGCTCGGCAAATCGGTGGAGGATCTGGCGGCGCATGGCGGCGAGATGTCCCTGCTCGAGCTCGCGAACGCAGTCGTGGGCATAGGCGTCGGCACTGTCGGCACAGGCTTGGGCGGCCGCTCTCTGTTGTCCAACATGCCTGGAACCGGCGGCGCCCGGAATGAAACTCATACGTCGGAGACGGGGCCGCAACCGCGGGCCGTCTACGAAGCCGGCCCCGACGGTGTCTACAGGCCCACCGGCGAGCAGGTCATGCCGGATCCAGATGAGATCATCATCGATGGCGACGCGGCCGGCGAAACATCCGGCCAGCAGGGAGCCGGTTTCGGCGCCCGGAACGGTTTTGATAACACGGGAGGGGCTAACCGTCCAACCGGTCCGAGGGCGCTGCCGGCCGGCGAGTCCGACGGTCCGAACCCACCGCCACCCGCGGGCGGCAAGGGTGATCCATCAGGCGACGGACAATCGTCGCGGCCGATGGTCGTGCATGAGCAAGGCACCGACGGCGTCTATCGCCCGACCGACAAGCTGGTCTTCCACGATCCCAGCCACCCCGTCGTCGAGGGGACGGTTGTCAACGTCCACGATGAAGGGCCGAGCGCCCCGGGCGAGCGCGGCGATCCCGAGAATGCCAGCGACCGAGACGCCGAGGGAGCGCGTGAGCAGAATGTGCGCGTCCCCGCCGACGGCGATCCGATTGTGGTTCCGCCAGTCCGCGGCGATGGAACGACGCGCCCGGCCGAGAGCGGCTTGCGGCTCGTCTGGGACCCGGCGACCAAGACGTTCACCGACATGCCAGGCCCCAATCCCGCGGAATACGTCTACACCAGCGGCAAGGATCCGCAGCAGACGGGCTACCTCGACGGCGCACGCCCTTACGATCCGGCCGTGCTGGCCACCCCGGACGAGGTCCTGCTCCAGTCCGAAACGGAAACACGCGGGGCGGAAGGCACGCGCCCGTTGATGCGCTACACTCTCGGCAACCGCCATACCGGCGAGATGCTTGTCGATTTCAACCTGCCGGAAGGGCAGAGGGTTGTCGCCATACCCGAACCCAAGGCGATCACCGCCGCGCCGGAGCCGGTGCCGGCTCCTGTCGAGCTCGACCCTTCCTTGCCGGTGCTTTATCTCGGCGCCGACGGCCGCTGGACAACCGATCCGAACGCCCGCACGGAGCCACCGGCCGTGACGGACACCGGGCACCCCAGCCGGTTTCGGCCCGACGGCACGCCGATCATCAATCGTTTCTCGTCAAACCCGTACAGCTTCGGCCAGACGTTCAATGCAGTCAAAGCCGGCCTGCGGCGGATCGGCACGCGTTACGCGAATACCGAACCCCGCTATGACTATCCGAAGCTCGGAGAGCTGGTCGACAGCATCTATCACCGGCCGGTTCCGCAGGACGGCGTCACCGCCGGACAGGACATCTATGTCGAGGCCGGCGGCGAATACCTGCCTGCCAAGGTCGTTGTGGCCGGCCCGCAGGCGAGCATGACCCGCGACATCGTCCTGCCGGGCGAGCATGCGACGGATGCCGGCTACCTGGGTTCGGGCAAGACCGTCGAACGCGCCAAGCGCGGGTCGATAACCACGCCGAACGGCCAGATCAGGGTCAACACCCCGGCACGGGAAGTCCATACGTTCGATCCTGCCGACAATCCGGAAGTCAGCCATCGCTCGGCGCTCGGCGAAACCCTGGCCACGATCTTGCCGGCGCTTCCCGACGATGCGGCGACGCCCGCGCCGATGTGGACGCCCGAGCAGCTGGAACTGGTCGGCGACTATCTCCACTCCCTCGAACGTTCCAGCGATCCTGTCGTCCGCGATGCGGTGACCATGACCAGAGTGCAGCTCGGCGGCAGGGGCCTGCCTCAGTCCGGCACGGAGATGACGCAGGCCCAGCATCATGCGCTTGGCGAAATGCTCAACGCCGACCGCAACAGCCCGTTCACCGGCTGCAAGCCGGCCGGCCAGCTTTCGATGAACGGCCTGACGACCCTCCAGGTGTTCAGCGCTCAGGGCAAGCTGCCGCATCTCTCGCCGGGAGAAGTGATCGACCAACTCGGCCTGTCGTCCGACGCCAGGCTGCCCCGCGGCGAGCAGTTCCTTACCGCCGGGGCGCTGCCAGGAGAAGCCGGCTGGACCGACGCCGGCCGCGGCATCGTCGGCGATTACCTCAAGGCTGCGTCACGCTCCACCGATCCGAACCTTGCCGCCGCGGGTAATGCCGCCTCGCCGTTTTTCAAGGGGCGCGCCACCAAGCCCGGCAAGGCGGTGACCGCCGCGCAGCAGGATGCGCTCATGCAGGTCCTGCAGGCCGACAGTGGCAGCACGTGGGTCTACGGTCCGAAGCTTCAGCCGGAGACTTCGTTCAAACCCGCCGGCAAGCTTTCGCCGGAAGGCCGCTACAATGAGAAGGTTCTGTCCGGCCACGACACCTGGACGCCGTATCTTTGGCGACAGATGCGCGGTTACGCCGCCAACCAGCAGAAATCCGCGGACCCCGCGGTCCAGTCGCTCGCGCACGCGCTGGAGAACGCGTTGCCTGCAAGCAAGCCCAGGGCCGGGACCGAGATCAACAGCGAGGTGCCCGTCCTGCTGGAGCGGTTGCTGGGTGCCGACAAGGCGAGTTCTTGGCGCGCCCCGACATTCTTCACCGATGCACAAGGGGTCTGGCGGTCCGACCGCGCCACCGTTTCCTGGTTCCTGCAGGAGCACGAAGCCAATGTCCTGGGCGGCCCCGTGCTGGACGACATGGTGACCAACGGCGCCTTGCTGGCTGCCGGGTGGATCCTCGGCCCCGACGGCCGCACCGTCACTCTCGGCGGATCGATGCTCGGCGTCGGCATCAAAGTGCCGCTGCCCAGCCGGCAGGTCTATGGCGAACTCAGCCTGAAGAACAACGGCCCGAACGGCACGGGCTTTCTGCTCCCGGTCCATCCCAACGACGCGAAGGGCCAGAAACTTTTCGTCAATGGATACCGGCCGAATTTCGCTTATGACGAGGCGGCGGCTCCCTCCGCCCGGTGGGTCGCCTCGGCGCCGATGCTGTCGAAGAACACGTTCCAGAGCGAAAGCGCCTTTGGCGCTTCGATATCCCTGGCTGGCTTCTCTCTGAGTGGGGCCTACGTCAATCGCACGCTGCGCTATCTCGGCGGCGAAGGCGGCCGGCCGGGATATACGCACAGGGAGCCTGGCCCGCTCAGCCAACGGGCAGCCTCTTTCTGGGAGGAGGCGACGAGAGGTGGCGCCAGCCACTATAGCTCCGAAGGCAAGGTGCCTGGTTTCGAGGATCGTCTCCTCTACCGCAACTACAACGTCATTGCGCCCGTCGGAGGCGGCAAGCAACCCTGGCGCGGCACCCCCGCCTTCGAGGGCGTTCCGCGCGAGACGGGCGCCGGGCCGCTCAACCGCCTGGACCGCAAGGACCACGGCGCCGGTCTCGCCGTGAACTATAGCCAATGGCCGGTAACGACGGTGGAACTCGGCTCGGTGAGGAAGGACCTTGTCCCGCATGCCCGTACCGCCCGCGCCCACCCCGGATCCTCCGAAGGCGCGCAAAAGGTTTTCTCCGCGCTGGACACTTCGGGAGGGCAACTGACGCCGGACGTTCTGCAGCATCTCGACGCCTATCTCGCCGAAGTTGCGGCATCGCCGCACGGCGATTTAAGGTTTGCTGGTCAGCGCGTGTTGGATGTGTTCCCGGAACTGGGCGTGGCGCCATATCCGGACCAACTCGCCTCCGCCGGCGGACGACCAGACGGCATGAGCAGGCCCGCCTGGAAGGCGTTGCGGCAACAGCTGGACCAGCAGGCCCGCAGCGAACTGACGCCCACGCAGGCCCATTACCTCAACCGGCTGCTCGAGCAGGATGTGCTGCACAATTCGCCGCCGACCCCGCCGGCACTTGGCTCCGGGCCGCCGGATGGCACCCCGCCGGCACTCGGTCCGGGACCGTCGCAAAAAACGCTGCGGATCGTCGACGAGAATGGCGAAACGGCCACCGTGAGGTATCTCGGGACGCCGCCCAAGAGCGCGGAGAACGTATACGTGCCGCCTGCGGATGGCCCGCAACTCCGCAGCGACGACCCGGCCTTGGCTCACAAGTCGCATATTCTGCATCGCGATCCGGAAACCGGGGAGCCGGTCGTGCTGCCCTGGATACGTGGTGCTTCCGATGACCATGTGCCGGGGAGCCTCGGGCATCCCGAGGAAGGCAATCTGCCGGTCGACGGCGCCGGCGACCCTGCAAGACCCTTGCGCGGCAATGTCGGCCCCTATGTTTTCCGCGCCGATACACGTGCGCCGAGCGAGATCAGGGACGCGGGCGGCTTCTCGCCACCGCCGCCGACAGGAATCTGGGTGGACAATCCGCAAGGCATCGTCCTGAGCAACTATGTGCTTGGCAATACCCATGGCCGTTTCGTCGGCACCAGCCAATCGATCTCGGGCGCCAAGACCTTCGTCGCGGAAGAGTCACGGGCCGCGCGGCAGCAAGGCTATACCTATCTCTATACGCTCAGTCCGAGCAGACCGCGCCTCCACGTCCCGACTGAGTTCGAGGCGATGGGCCGGCCCGTCAGCGACAGAATGGCTCGCGTCGACGAGACTGCAATCGACGGTAGCATCCCATGGAACGAGGTCCATGGCTGGCGGATGATGGATCCGGACGGGAACTTCGTCGGTGAGTTCACGCGCAATGACGATGCCGTCGCGCCCGGCGGATCAACACAAAAACGCCCGCAGGTGATCTTGCGGCCGGCCGACGAGTTCTGGGATGCGCCAGCCCAGGCCGAAGCACCGCCGCCGGTGGCCGAGGTGGTCGGCAACGAAACCCCAACCGTGGCTGGCGAAATGCCGCAGGCGGCGAATAGTGCCGCCGAAACGCCGACAGCCGCGACATGGCCGCCGGCCCCTGACCGGGGAAGGGTGGTCTTTGACTCTGCCAGCGGAAGGATCGTCAGCCTTGAGCTTCCGGTGAGTTCCGCAGCGGAGCCGGGATTTGCCGAACCCGTGCGGGCGCCGACCGGGCCGGAGGTCAGAGCGCTTGCAGCCGATCAGATTTCCGAACTCACCGGCACGCAATTGCACGCCATCAAGCCGGCGCACATCGCCAAGCTGGCGCCTCAGCAGGTGGCTGCACTCAGCCCCGAGCAGATCGGGCAACTGACGTTCGATCAACTTGCCGCACTTCGGCCGACGCAGTTGCGGGCTCTGGGTGGCGAACAGCTCCAGGCGATCAGGCCAAGCAGATTGCAGGCTGTTGCCCCTGGCCGGATCACCGGCTTGCGGCCGGATCAGGTCGCGGCCTTCTCACAGGAGCAACTCGCCGCCCTGACCACCGAGCAGGTGCGCAAGCTGACGCCCGACCAGATCGCCAAGCTCAGTGATGAGCAGCGCAATGGCCTTACGCCGGAACAGGTCGCCGCCATGAGACCTGCCCAATTCAGCCATCTCGGTGCGACGCAGATTGCGGCGCTGGACCCAGCTCTCGTCGCGGCACACGATCCCGCGACGACGGCAAAGCTGTCGCCAGGCCACATCACAGCCCTGACGCGGGAGCAGCTTGGCGCTCTGACCATTCATCAGATCGAGGCGCTGACGAAACAACAGATAGCGGCGCTGACGCCGAAGCAGCTTGGCGAATTGAGCCCCGGCCAGTTGCGCAAGTTCACGCCCAAGCAGTTTGCCTGGATGTCGACCGAGCAAACAAATACGCTTTCGGTGCTGCAGATGACCACCTATCGGGCAACCCACAAGAAGGCCATGACGCCGGATCAAACTGCGGCCGTTGATCAGGCGCTGAGCCACGCCCGCCTCAAGGAGAACGCGCAGTTGGTCGCGACATTCGGTCCGATGGCCGGCTCCTCCTACACGGTATGGCAGATCTTGCCACCGCATTGGGCCGCGACGGCTGCGGGCGTGGCGTTCGGCGTGCGCGGCATCGTCTTCAGCGCGCAATCGGTCTTTCCGAACGCCACGGCAAATCACAAGCCGCTGGGACGCGCCCTCAATGCCGCGAGCGGGGCGTCGTTCATCTTTTCGTCTCCAGGCTCGGCCGCCGGGCTGCTGCGCGGCGACAATGTCGGGGTGAACGGCTCCTTCTCACTGGGCAATGTGGTCTACGGCACGAAATCCGCGCTGCAGTCGATCGCCGGACGCCCGGTGTTGCGGAACGTGGCCGAGCATCTGGCCGGTCCCGGTTATGTCTTTGGTTCCCTTCTCTACACGGCACAGAACCTGCACTCGCCGCTGGCCGCGACGGCGGGCGCCTTGTTCACCGTCGGCAGCGCTGAGTTCTGGGTGTCGGCCGCGCGCACGGATCTGCTCAATCGCCGGGCCGTGCCAAGGACGGACGAGCAGATCGACGCCCGCGCAAAGTCCGACGCGCGCTGGGGGATCGCCGATCGCATCGCGCTAGGCGTGACCTTCGGCGTCGGTATGCTGCTGTTTGCCTGGGATGCGCTGGACGACCAGCCATGGAACAACACCGGCAAGACGCCGGCAACCGACCCGACTGCGCCGGGCAACGACCCTTCCGGCGTCGATGGCGCGCCTCCGGACGAAAGCACAGAGCTGCCTGATCCCGGGACGCAAACCCCGCCGCAGGACTTCCCGCAGCTCGCCGTGCTGGCCGATGACGGCCTGAATTTGCGGGCGCAGCCTGACGGGGATTCGACCGTGGTGACGGTTCTGCAACCCGGCACCTTCGTCGAGCAGACCGCCGGGCCTTCGACAGACCAGTCAGGAGACGCCTGGATACCGGTCGAGGGTTTCGGGCCGGACGGTGACATGCATAGCGGCTGGGTTTCCGGCGACCATGTCGAGGCGCATGCCGACGGCAGCAGCAATGCTGCGGGCCGCACCAATCCAACGCTGGAGAAAGACGGCTACCAGTGGGTCGAGGTCAAGAACGGCGACAGCATTCGCCTGATCGCCAGGACCCATTCTGCGGATGTGGCCGAGACGGTTGTGCTCAACATGGATCATATCCTGAGCCCGGATCTGATCTTCTCAGGCGACCGCATCTACCTGCCGGCCACCTTGGGTTGAGAAACCGCGGGCCTGAGCTTGTCGGTTCTCGCAGCATAGGCATGCGCAACGCAGCCGGCCAGCTTTGCCGCCCGCTCCGCTGCCGGATTGGAGGGTTCGGAAGAGTAGGAGGCGGTAAACTGCAGGTCTGACGGGTGCCATTCGCATTCGACGATGCGCAGTTTACCGCTTGCGAGATAGTCCTGGACCACTCCCTCAGGCAGCGAGGCTATGCCGATTCCGTTGAGTGTCATCGTGATGGAAGCGGCCAGCGAATTGGCCGGAAAGATGCGCGGCGTCTCTTCGAATTCGCCGGTGAGCTTGCGGTAGAGTTCGCTATAGGGTCGCGTAGTGCGCGCGTAGCTGATGATGGGAAACTGCATCAGGTCGTTCAGCGTCACCTTGCGCCGGTCAGGCAATTCCAGCTGCGGCGAGCAGACCCAGACAAGCGGAAAGGACGGCATCTCGATATTCTCGATGCTGTGCTCCAGGACAGGGCCCATCAGCACCGCAAGATCGAGCCGGTGTGACATGAGTTCGTTGCGAAGGGTCGTCGTCGCATCGACGACGATATCGGTATCGACAAGCGGATAGTTTGCTTTCAGTGCCTTGAGGAAATCCGGCAGCCAGGTGTGCACGATCGTTTCGGCAACGCCAAGCCTCAGCACCCTCGTCGTCTCTGATGTCTCTGAAAGAGAGCTGGCCATCAGTTGCAGCCGTTCCGCTACGCGCAAAACCCGTTGGGCAGGTACCAGCAGCCGTTGTCCCTCGGCGGTCAGCCTGACTGTACTGCTCTGCCGCTCGAACAGCTTGGTTCCAAGCGCTTCCTCCAACCCGGCAATTCGGGTGGACACCGCCGGCTGCGTGGTGTTCAGGCGTTCCGCCGCCCTTCGAAAGCTTCCGAAGGTCGCCACCAGGAGAAAGGTTTCGAGCTGCTTGATGTTGAAAGGTATCACGACTGGGAATCACTCATTTGCGGCTTTCGGGAACGGCCATCAATGCCGCACAATGATCTGGCTGCCGATCTTCACTCGGTCATAAAGATCGACGACGTCCTCATTGGTCATGCGAATGCAACCGGAGGAGTTGGCCTGTCCGACGGTCCATGGCTGGTTGGTGCCGTGGACGCGATAGAGCGTGTCGCCGATATACAATGCGCGCGCGCCCAGTGGATTGTTCGGTCCTCCCTCGACATGCGCGGGCAGGAAGCGGCCCTTTGATGCTTCTCTGGATCGCATTTCGGCCGGCGGCCGCCAATCTGGCCAGTTCTTTTTGTCCGAAATCGTATCGCGGCCGGACCATTCCAATCCCTCCTTTCCAACGCCCACCGCGTATCGCAATGCTCTGCCGTTCCCCAAGATGTAGTAAAGGCGCCGCTCCGTGGTGTTGATGACGATCGATCCCTTCGGTTGAGCCTCGCTGAAATGCACGACCTCCCTGGGGATTGCCGACCAATCGGGCTGGATTTCTTCATCCGGAGTCTGATCGGGAGCGGAAGGGGAGACCAGCACATTTCTTGCCGGATCGTAAGCCCAGCTTCGTGGGTCATAACCGCTATTCGATTGGGCCTGCGCCGGCGTCATGGCGGCAATCGAGGTGGCAGCTACCAGAACTGATGCACACAACCTCCGGATAAGGCGCGGGCTCTGGATCAGGCGCGGCGTGACCCGGACTTTGCGTCCGGCAAAGTTGACGGGAACAGGCAAATTCGCAAGCAGGATCATGTTTGCCGCCACCAGGACCGATCCCTTCTGCATCCAGGCGTTCGGCCGGCGATCACCTGATTCCAGCGCGCACCATATCGCTTTGCTGGCGGTTCGCAACATTTGGCACCAAATACTCATGTGCAATCCAATTGGACTTCCAATTCCGCGATGTGCACGATAAAGTGAATCGGCGGGTAAACCATGAGACAAGCGACGCGGGCCATCGCTCGTGCGTCCCTTTGCGATAGGACAAATGTTGACGGGACGCGACACCTGCCATGCGGATCGGTTGTTGGGAGCCAGGGCTGCTTTTGCCGCCTGCGGTCTTGCGATGATCCTGGCGTTCGGCCTTGCCTCGTCGCCGGCCAACGCCGCCGAGCCGCGCTGGCCTGCCGGCCCGTACAAATACATCACCGTCGATCAGTCGGTGGCTGACGCGCTGGTCGAGTTGGGCCGCAACATGCGGGTGCCCATGCGTGTCAGCAAGCTCGTAAAGGGGCGTTTAAGCGCCGGCATGCCGGTTGGCACCGCCCGCGAGTTTCTGCAAGAGATTTGCAATCGATACGGGTTGGTCTGGCATTTCGATGGCATCGTCATGAACGTCGCGACCGAGGCTGAGGTCCGGACGGAAATGATCGCGCTTGATGCCAACACGGCTGCCAATGCGGAAGATCGGCTTTCGCGGCTGGGGGTCATCGACCCGAAGTTTCCGATAAAGGTGTCCACGCAGGACGATGTTGTCTCGGTATCGGGGCCGCCGTCCTATGTTGAACTCGTCAGGAAAACATTGGGAGTTCCTGCGGCGCCGAGCACGAAGCAGGAGGCTGGCAAAGTTGTTCCGGTCCGCGTTTTCCGCGGCAGGCAAGCGGAGGCGCAGAATGTTCCCTCCGGCAAACCGAACTAAGCAAGCAGGAGGGCAGGTTCATGCAAATCGCGCCGATTGGAGCCCTGGAAGCCACACTGGCAAACTTGACCACCAGCGTAACTTCGCAGCAGCAGATCACCGCCGGAACGACAGCGCAGCCGGGTAACCGAATGGTGGGTGCCAATCAGGAAAAACATGAGGCCGCGAAGGTTGGCATGCCTGAACGCGGGGATGTCGCCATGCGGGCAGGCCAGCAGGTGGCGCAGGTGTCTTCGGGAGCCAATCCGGCAATGGCCGGACAATCCTCCAAATTGGAAAAGACCGAGCCGGTCGCCGAACACAAGCTCTTCGACTATCTGGCCGAGGTGGAGAAGGCTGGGGGCGGGGCGCTCACGGATCCGTCCGCATTGTTCGGTTCTGCGGTTCAGTCGCTGGAAGGGACCATGCAGCAGGTCCAGAAGGCGCTTGGCCAGGCAAACGCCCCCGTGAATGCTGAAACGGCCACCATGCAGGATGGCGCCGGCAAGACCGCCCCGTCAGGCAAGGAAGGCGAAAATGCCACCGCGAAAAATGCCGAGCAACTGCTCGAACGATCCATTTCGGTGATGTGGGCAGCCGCCAATCTCGAAGTGGTCACGAGCAGCGTAACGGCCGTTACGTCATCCACCAGCACGCTTATCAAGCAACAGTAAGCCTACGGAGTGTTCGTGCACACACTATCCTCGCCGCGGCGGTCAACACTATTGAATCGATGCGGCGCCCGGTGCCGCGTCGCGCTCGTCGTGGTGAGCATGCTTGTGCTCCAGGCGTGCTCGGTTGAGCTGTATTCCAACCTCAACCAGCGGCAGGCCAACGAGATCGTAGCCACGCTGATGCGTCACGGCATCCCGGCCCAACGCGAGGCCGGCAAGGACGGCAAAATGACGGTTTCCGTACAGAAGGACCGTTTCGCCGAAGCCATGGCGATTCTCGACGAAAGCGGGTTGCCCAAACAGGAATTCCAGACGCTCGGCGACGTGTTCAAGCGAGACGGGCTTGTATCCTCGCCGGTCGAAGAGCGTGCGACGATGATTTATGGCCTGAGCCAGGAGCTGTCGCAGACGATTTCGGACATCGACGGTGTGCTTTCCGCGCGCGTTCATCTCGTCCTGCCCGAAAACGATCCGCTGAGACAGCGGCTGGTCCCATCGTCCGCCTCCGTTTTCATCCGGCATCGCGCATCCGTTCCGATGAATGAGCTGATCCCTCAGGTCAAGATGCTGGTGGCCAAAGGCATCGCGGGGCTGACTTATGACAATGTGTCCGTC
The DNA here is from genome assembly GCF_055811385.1 of Mesorhizobium sp. WSM4849. Lineage (NCBI taxonomy): Bacteria > Pseudomonadati > Pseudomonadota > Alphaproteobacteria > Hyphomicrobiales > Phyllobacteriaceae > Mesorhizobium > Mesorhizobium sp. WSM4849. The sequence goes on along the minus strand of NZ_JBVVPW010000018.1, from coordinate 24,486 downwards.
ACGCTCATTCCGGTGACCGCGGCAGTTCCCGAGAACGCAAACGGCGAGCCAGGTTTCACAACGTTCCTCGGCCTCTGGTTGCATCCCGACAGCGTCGCCGCCGCGATGTGGCTGTTTTACAGCATGACGGCGGCACTATTCGCGCTGGCTGCCCGCTTGGCTTACGTCCAGTGGTATCGACGACCCGGCGTTTATGCGCTCGACGCTTCGGCAATGCCGGTGAAGAAGAGATGATCCAGACCGGCTCGACGCAAACTGCCAGCCCGGAATGGCAGACATTCATGGCCAATCCCGCCGGCTATGCGGATGCGGCCCGGCTGGCGCAATGCTTTGACGGCACGATCGGCGAGGCTGCCTGCGAGCGTATGTTGCGGTCGCAGCGCCTGCATGAGCGATTGTCGGAGCTTCTGCTCGATCGTTACGGCCTCAGCGGCGCCGTTTCCGACGAACCAGCCGATGAGATAGACCGTGCGATTGCTTTGTCGTCGGGAGAGGAGTTGGAGGAACTTGCGCTTCGTGCGGGCGCGATCTACTGGGCCGGCAGTCTGGCCGCCGTCATCGACGGACGCCAAGCCGCCGCGCTGCAGGCAGCGCTCGGCGCGGAAATCTGCGCTTTCGCAGTCGCCAACCGCGATCTGGCCGGTCCAATGCAGCCGTTGGAGCCCCTGGAAGACATTCATCGTCGTGTCCATGCCGACGGCCTGCGTTGCCTTGGCGCCTGGTGTCAGGCGATGCCGGGCGAAACGAGCATTCGGGTCCGCCTCAAGCTGATGCCGCATGAGCTTGTTGACCATCCGACGGCCGAACCATTTGCCGAAGCTGGTCCGGCGATTGTTCGACGGGCGATGGGTTAGGCGAGATGGTCGAACCGGGCAAAGCGACCACTGCCGTGCCGAGGCGCCCCGTCGCCCGCATCCTGCGCGCTGCCGAGGCACGCGCCTGGCAGGATGCGTACGCTTTTCTCGACGAGGCCAGGCGTGATGCGCAGCAGTTGCGTGACGCCGCTCGGCGAGCCTATGCGGCCGAATATGCGCAGGGCTATGAAGATGGCAAGGCGCGAGGCGACGCGGATGCCGCGCGTTTGGTCAGCGAGACCGCGGTCAAGGTAGATCGCTATCTCGGTGGACTGGAAGCCGAAATCGTCAATCTAGCTCTTGATGTCGTCAGGCGCGTGCTGGGAGAATTCGACGCGAGCATGCTGGTCGCCAAGGCGGCCGCGCAGGCCGTCACTGAAATTCGCCGCGCCAAATATCTGAAGATCCGACTTCATCCTGCTTCCGTTAACAGGGTTCGCGACGAACTGAACGCGGTCCTGCGCGAGAGCGACTTGGGCATGACGGTCGAGATCGACGCGGACGATACGCTGGCGACGGGCGCCTGCATCCTCTCGACCGACATTGCCGTCATTGACGCCAGCATCGAGGCACAGCTCGATGCCATTGCCGCTGCGATTTCATCAAAGGCCGAGGCGGCGGCATGACAAGTCCCGCCAGCAAGCTCGAGAGCCGCCTCGCATCGATCGTTCCGAACCTGCGTTCCGGCCTGCGCGACGATGCCAGCCGACCCAGGAAAGGGCGTGTACGGCGGGTCACCGGCACGGTCATTCACGCGACGGTGGAGGAGGTTCGGATCGGCGAGATCTGCGAACTCCTAGATCCCAGGACCGGCACGGCGACCAAGGCGGAAGTCGTTGGGCTCATGGACGACATGGCGATCCTTGTTCCGCTTGGCGATCTCACCGGCCTTTCAAGCCTCACGGAGGTCATTGCGACCGGAAAGACCCAAACGGTGCGCGTCGGGCCCGGCCTGCTTGGTCGGGTGATCAGCGCGTTCGGCGAGCCATTGGATGGCAAACCGCTTGCGCCGGATGGCATTACCGGCAGCTATCCGGTCAATGCCTATCCGCCATCGCCGCTGGAGCGCAGCTTGATTTCCGAGCCTATCCAGCTCGGTATCCGCGCCCTCGATGGGCTTCTCACCTGCGCGCGTGGGCAGCGCGTCGGCATCTTCGGCGAACCTGGTGTCGGCAAGTCGATCCTGCTTTCGGATATCGTCAGCGGCACCGACGCAGATGTTGCCGTGGTGGCTCTTGTCGGCGAACGCGGACGTGAAGTGCGCGAATTCATCGAGCATCAGCTCGGGCCGGAAGGGCTGGCGCGGGCAATCATCGTCGTCGCGACGTCCGACCGGCCGGCGATCGAGCGCGTCAAAGCCGCCTATGTGGCGACCAGCATTGCCGAATATTTTCGCGACCAGGGCAAGCATGTGTTGCTGGCAATGGACAACATCACTCGGTTTGCCCGTGCGCAGCGCGAGATTGGCCTCGCTTCAGGCGAGCCGCCAACGCGTCGCGGTTTTCCGTCTTCGCTTTTTGCAGTTCTGCCCCGATTACTCGAGCGCTCAGGGCCTGGCCGCATCGGCTCCATTACAAGCCTCTACAGCGTTCTCCTGGAGGGCGATGGCACCCTGGATCCGGTTGCCGAAGAAATCCAGGCGCTTCTTGATGGCCACGTTTTTCTGTCAAACGAACTTGCGCAGCGCAATCATTTCCCGGCCATCGACGTGCTGCGCAGCCGCAGCCGTCTCATGGACACGGTGGTGCCGTCCGAGCATCGGTCGGACGCCGGCCGCTTGCGGGAGCTGCTCGCCCGCTACGCCGACGTCGAATTGCTGCTGCGCGTTGGCGAATATGAAAAGGGCAGCGATGCGGTGGCGGACGAGGCGGTGGCGAAGATCGACACCATCAACGCCTTCCTGCGACAGCCGTCCGCCACACACGAGACCATCGAGAGGACACGCGAACGCATGCGGGGGATCGTCAATGAAAGATCGTGACATGATCGCACGATTGCGCGACCTCAGGCGCCACGGTGAACAGCGCGCAAACGAAGCGGTCATAAGGAGATACGCCGCCGCGCAGCGAGCCGCCGGAGCGGTTCAGCAGGCGGCCGCCGCGGTCAGCAAACACCTGCAGCGCACAGCCGATGCTGAGAATGCAGCGTTCGGTTCGCTTGTTGGACAGCCGGTGAAGGCCGCCAGCCTTCATAGGCTTCAGGGACAGTTCGAGCGCGCCGCCAGGCAAACCGAGCAGCTTCGGGACAACGAGAAGCTGGCCGGCGTCACCGAGCAACGACGCAAAGCCGAATTATCGGCAGCCCGCAATGATCATCGCGCCAGCATGAGGGCGGTGACGAAGCTGGACGGGCTGTTGGAGCATCTGACCAAACGCACTGCGCGTCGTCGCCTCGCGCTGGCCGAGCTTTCCGAGGAAGACGAGCGCAGTCCGCTGCGCTTGCCTACAGAGCGATAGTCCCAATCCGTGATCGTGAATATGGAAGTGTGATGCCTCAGGCCTTGGCGTCGGCAAAAAAGAAAGCGCGCGCAGAGCCGGTGAGACGCACACGCTCAAGCGTTGGCGAGCCGCTGACTTTGGAATCTGTTGCGGCCGTGGAGGTTGGGGCATTGAACGCCTTCTACCGCCGTCGTGCTCCCGCGCAGATCACGATTGCCGGGAAAACCATGTCGATCGCTGCCGTCTGGCCGGCACCGAACGCTGTGGACCAGCCATTGTGCACAATTGCGTTCACTCTCGCAGACATGGCGGGCAAATTGCGCCTGCCGCTATCTGTTGTCGAACGGGGTCTTGCCAAGGCTGACGAGCTAATCGATCCGAAACGACTAGCACCCGCTCACGCCGCACTGCTGCTGGAGTCCGTATTCGAAGACGATCTTGAATGGATCGAGAGCAAGCTCGGCGAGACGATCGCGATCACGTCGATCGAACAAGAAGGCGGCGTTTTGGACCAAACCGCGCTGACTCTCGTCCTGACCGACAAGGACGAAACCATAGGTTGCGCCTTGCATACCGATAGCGTCGGTCTGGCCGTGCGGGCCGGGCGCTTTCTCGACCAGATCGGCAAAGCAAGGCTCCCGGTGCCTGCCGAATTACCGTTGCCCGTCTGCCTCTGGCGCCACGCGCTTACAATCAGCCTTGGTGAGCTTCAAAGCCTACAACCTGAAGATGTAATACTTTTCGACGACGATGAGGAAGAGGCGGCATTGGTCATTGCCGAGCGGCTTTATGCCCCGGCCGTGCTGACTGCCAGTGGACCGCAACTGCTTGCCGTCCCGACTGCAATCGCTGGATCGAAATGGGAGTGGACCATGAACCAAAACACGCCGCCGCACGCCGACCAGACATTGGAAGAGGCAACTCTGGACCAACTGCCGGTTGCGCTTGCCTTCGAGCTCGGCCGCACGGCAATGCCTCTCGGCGAGGTAAGGCAGCTTGCGCCCGGTGCAATCGTTCCGCTCGCCAATGTGACGAAGGAGACGGTCGACATCATCGCCAATGGCAAACGCGTCGGCCATGGCGAGATCGTGCGCATTGGAGAGAGCCTGGGCGTGCGGATCGCCCGCATGTTCGACAATGCTTGACAATTCGCCCAACCTGCTTGGGATCCTGATTGCCGTCGGCTTCGTCGGTTTGCTGCCGCTGGCAGTCGTCACCATGACCGGGTTCCTGAAAATCTCGGTGGTGCTGTTCCTCATCCGCAATGCGCTAGGCGTCCAGCAGATGCCGCCCAATTTGGTCCTCTACGGCATAGCGCTCGTGCTCACGGTCTATGTTACGACGCCATTGCTGAGCGAAATGACGGGCCGGCTTCAGGAAGGGCAGGTTCAGTTCCAGACGACGGACGACCTCGCCAGGGCGGCGCAACTGGTCAGGGAACCATTGCAGCAGCACCTCATCAAATTCACGCAGCCGGAAGAGCGGCAGTTCTTTCTTGACGGGACGAACCGCCTGTGGCCGGAACAGGCACGTCAAAATCTGAAAGACGATGATCTTTCGATACTTGTTCCTGCCTTTGTCGCGTCCGAGCTTACGCGGGCGTTTGAAATCGGCTTTCTGCTTTATCTTCCCTTCCTCATCATCGACATCGTTGTTGCGAATATCCTGATGACGCTCGGCATGATCATGGTCTCGCCGGTCCTCATTTCGATCCCGCTGAAACTGTTCCTTTTCGTCGCCATAGATGGCTGGTCGCGGCTGATGCACGGCCTGATCCTGAGTTATGTCTGACGCCGCTAGGAGGTTTGCATGAGCAATGACTTCATCCTGGCGAAGGTCCAAAGCGCGCTTCTGACGGTGCTGTTCGCGTCGAGCCCAGCGATCATCGCGGCGATGGCCGTCGGCATCCTTGTCGGGCTTGCCCAGGCGCTGACGCAAATTCAGGACCAGTCGCTGCCGCAGACGATAAAGCTCGTCGTGATCCTGCTGGTCGTCATCGTCTTCGGCCCGCTGCTTGGCCAGCAGATCGCCGAGCAGGCCTCAACGGCGCTGGACGAATTCCCCGTCGTCACGCGTTGAAGCACGCAGATGCCGGTCGAACCATTCTTCGCGTCGGTCAAAGAGCTTCAGTTCTATCTTTTGGCAGGAGCTTTCGCGCTCGCACGCATGACCGGATTCATGCTCCTGATGCCACTCTTTTCGCGTGTGCCGCTATCGGGCCTTTTGCGCAACGGCGTTGCTCTGGCGCTGGCGGTTCCGGTCTTTCCGATGATCGTGAATAAGCTGACGAACACCGACATCGCGACGACGATGATCGTCGCCTACATGCTCAAGGAGGTCGTCGTCGGGGTAACGCTCGGGCTGGCGATGGGCATACCGTTCTGGGCGGCCGAGGCTGCCGGCGATATCCTGGACCTGCAGCGCGGCTCGACGATGGGGACGCTGATCGATCCGATGATGACCCATGAGACGAGCGCCACCGGCACCTTGCTCGCCGTCATCATGGTCACGGTCTACCTGGCTGCCGGCGGCCTCGAGCTTTCCCTGACCAGCCTCTACGACAGCTATGGCCTGTGGCCGATCGACCAGCTTCTGCCGGTGTTCAGCAAGGATGCCGCCGCAATCTTCCTCGATCTGCTGAACCGCATTCTGCTGATGGCGTTGACCCTGGTTTTCCCGCTCATCATCAGCATGCTCTTGTCCGATCTTGTGCTGGCCTTCTTGGCGCGCGCCTCACCGCACCTCAACGTTTTTGCGCTTTCGCTGATCGTGAAGACACTGGTGTTTAGCCTCGTCTTTGTCCTCTATTCTGCTTTCCTGCTCTTCTACATGAACCGCGACCTTGGCTTCCTGCACGAGGCGGGCCGACAGATAGAAGCGATCGGCTGCCGCAGCTGTCAATGACAACAGGAAGGCAGGAAGATTTGGACAACAGGAAGGTTTGCGCAAGCGTCGGTCGCAAGATGAAGCAATCGTTGGCCGGCCAATAAATACAATTTATCGTTGAGGAAAGATTCTGACGATTTGACAAGCAGCCGAGCTGCCAACGATCTTACGCCCTCCCGATTTGTCTCTGAAACGCGCTCGGAAGCAATGGCTCGCCTGACCACTTCACCGATCTTCGAGGACCTGCGACTGGTCGATGCGGATAGGCTGCGCAGGCTTGTCAGAATGGGCGCCTATGAGGGCCATACAGGGGGGCTGGCGCGCGGCAAGCTCCAGGCCAATGTCGTGATTGTGCCCCGCAGCTTTGCCGGCGATTTTCACCAGTTTTGCATCCGCAACCCGAAATCCTGTCCATTGGTCGGCGTGAATCGCGCCGGCAGTCCATTGATCCCGGCGCTGGGCGATATCGACATTCGCACCGATGCCCCCCAGTACAACATCTATCACTTCGGGGAGCTGACGCGTCAGAGAACGGACATCATCGACCTGTGGCGGGATGATTTTGCCGCTTTCGCGCTCGGCAGCTCGCTGACCGTCGAAGCTGCACTTGCCGAAAAGAAACTGAGCCGCATCGGCTGCGGCAAGGCCTCACCCAAGTTCCGAACCAGGATCCAGACTTGCCGCGTCGGACCGTTTGGTGGCGAAATGGTCGTCTCGATGCGTCCGATAAGGCGTTGCGATGTCGACAGGGTTCGCGCCCTCACCGCACGTTTCCCGCATGCCCACGGCTCCCCCATCCATGTCGGAGATCCCACGGTCATTGGAATTGCCGACTTGATGGCTCCCGACTGGGGCGACGCGGTCAAAATCATGGACGGGGAGGTCCCTGTATTCTGGGCCAGCAGCATCACCGCACAGGATGCACTTGCTCGTGCCGAACTCGCGACCTCGATCACGGTATCGCCGGGGCACATGCTGATCACCGATGTGGATGCACGAGCCGATGCGGGCGCTTTCAAAGTCTACTAGCAGTTCTTCATCACCGGTCAGCGGTAATGCTATTCGAGATGCGAAATGCGGTGAGGGTCGGTCTCGATCTGCCTTGCCACATCTTCGATCATGTTGCAGTGGCCCAACCTTATGCACTCGAGGCAGTGAAGCTCCCCGGCAAGTGCTCCCGCTACGTGATAACCATTTGGTAACCTTCCGAACTCGAAAGTGAAAAAGTACTGGCTCCTTTTGCCCTCAATAAGTGTTAGGGCTGCAATGGAGGCGAGACAAAGGAGAAAAGACCGGCATGGCCACGGTACTGAACGCCAAAGGCGTTCCACTTCCCTACAGTGGGTCCTCCGTGAAGTGGTATTCGGCGACGAGTTCCAGCTCAACACTTTATGGCAGCACGTACAACGATTCGATGTATGGGGACGGCAGCGTCACCGTCACAATGCGTGGCGGCAAGGGCGATGACATCTATTATCTGTATTCCTCAAAGAACAACGCGGTCGAGCTGTCTGGCGAGGGGGTGGACACCATCTCGACCTGGATGAGCTATGAGCTTCCAGCGAATTTCGAGAACCTGACGGTCACCGGCGACAAACGCTATGCTTTCGGAAACGCGCTAGACAACATCGTTACCGGCGGCTCCGGCCAACAGACGCTCGACGGCTTGCAGGGCGATGACGTTCTCAAGGGCGGATCCGGGGCGGACATTTTCGTCGTGACCCCCGGCAACGGCAGTGATCTGATCCTGGACTTTGGCGCGACGGATACCGTTCGCGTCGGGAGCTACGGCTTCACCTCCTTCGAGGAGGTGCGCGCCAACATGGTCCAGTCGGGAGCGAACGTCCGACTTGATCTGTCCGATAGCGAGTTTCTCGTCTTCGCCAACAAGACCATCGGCGACTTCACCGCAAGCCAGTTCAAGCTGGCCGTGGACAGGTCGGCTCTGGAACTCACCTTCTCGGACGAGTTCGACACGCTGGACCTGTGGAACGGCTCGAGCGGCACCTGGGATTCGAACTACTGGTGGGGGGCCGCGAACGGCAGCACGCTCACGACCACAAACGATCTTCAATGGTACATCGATACCGACTACGCCCCGACACGGTCCGTCAATCCGTTCAGCATCGAGGACGGTGTTCTCACGATTACCGCCGCCCGGGCTCCTGAGGCGATCCGGCCCTATATAAATAATTACCAATACACGTCAGGTTTGCTGACGACCTACGAATCCTTCGCGCAGACCTACGGCTATTTTGAGATTCGGGCCGATATGCCCGAAAAACAAGGTACATGGCCGGCCTTCTGGCTTCTCCCGGAGGACGGCTCCTGGCCACCGGAACTGGACGTTATAGAGATGTTCGGTCAGGATCCAAACAAGCTCATTCTGACAGGCCACTCGAACGCGACGGGAACTCATACAACAGTGGGCTCGACGGCCTATACCTCGGATACCGGAGGGTTCCACACATACGGCGTGCTTTGGACAGAAGACGAACTCGTCTGGTATTTCGACGACGTCGAAGTCGCTCGTGCCGCAACGCCTGCCGACATGCATGACCCGATGTATATGCTGGTGAATATGGGGATTGGTGGCCAAGCGGGAGCACCTGCCGACGGGCTCGCGACCCCTGCGGAAATGCAGATCGACTACATCCATGCCTATGCGTTGCAAGATTGGATTATCTAACATTTGACAGATGGGCTCGGCACCGACACGTTCGTCATCAGGCCTGATTTCGGGCGCGGTTATTGCCGCCTGAGACCGAACTGGAACTGATGTGAAGCCGATGTCGCATCCCCATCCATCCGAACCGCCACGAACGACCCTCGCAGCGGTTCTGGCTTCCTTCCGGCGAGCGTTGGCGGGAATCGCGTTGATGAGCGGCGTCGTCAATGTTCTGGCGCTGACCGGCTCATTTTTCATGCTGCAGGTCTATGATCGCGTCATACCCGGCCGCAGCGTGCCGACGCTCGTCGGGCTCGCCGTGTTTGCCGGCACGCTTTTTGTTTTTCAGGGCGCTCTTGAGCTCATCCGGTCGCGTTTGCTGGTGCGCATCGGGATGGCATTGGACGCGCGCCTGAGCGGACAGGTCTATGCCGCCCTCATGCGTTTGCCGTTGCGCACCAAGCTCGCAGGCGACGGCCTTCAATCGTTGCGCGATCTTGATCAGGTGCGTTCGTTTATGTCGAGCGCCGGTCCGACCGCGCTTTTCGACCTGCCATGGATGCCGATCTATCTCGCAATCTGCTTCCTATTCCATTTCTGGATCGGCATGACGGCGCTGGCCGGCGTGGTCATTCTCTTCAGCCTGACATTGCTTGCCGAAATTCGCACGAGAGAGCCCGCCAGAAAGGCAAACAGTCAAGCGGCGGCGCGCAATACACTTGCCGAAGCGACGCGTCGCAATGTCGAGGTTCTGCAGGCCATGGGCTTTGGATCACGCATCGCCGAGCGCTGGTCAGGGATCAATGCTGACTATCTCGACACCAATGCAACAGCGAGCGACCTTGCTGGGACACTCGGAACGATCTCGAAAATCATGCGCATGATGCTGCAATCCGGTATCCTGGCGATCGGCGCCTATCTCGTCATCCATCAGCAAGCGACCGGCGGCATCATGATCGCCAGTTCGATCATGATGAGCAGGGCACTCGCACCAATCGAACTGGCTATCGCGCACTGGAGGGGTTTCGTCACCGCCCGCCAGGCCTGGGCCCGCTTGACCCAGCTTTTGGTCCTGCTTCCCGAAACTGCGACAAGTGTCTCGCTGCCTGCGCCGAAATCTGCTCTTTCGGTCGAAGGTATCAGTGTCACGCCGCCCGGGGAGCGTCGTATGGTCGTGCAAGACGCCACCTTTGCACTGGAAAAGGGCGTCGGCCTCGGCATCGTCGGGCCGAGCGCTTCGGGAAAATCATCGCTGGTTCGGGCAATTGCCGGCATATGGCTCCCAATCCGCGGAACCGTCAGGCTGGATGGCGCAACGCTCGACCAGTGGTCGCCGGAAGAGCTGGGCAGCCATGTCGGCTACCTGCCGCAGGATGTCCAACTGTTCGACGGCACCATTGCCGAGAATATCGCGCGCTTCGAACCGCAGGCGCCGTCGGACAAGATACTGGCGGCTGCGCGCGCGGCCGGCGTTCATGATCTCGTCATCCACCTGCCGGAAGGCTACGAGACGCGCATCGGCGAGGCCGGATCGGCGCTTTCGGCGGGCCAGAGACAGCGGGTGGCGCTTGCCCGGGCGCTCTATGGCGATCCGTTCCTCGTCATCCTCGACGAGCCTAACTCCAACCTCGATGCGGAAGGCGAGGCCGCGTTGACGGTGGCGATCCAAGGTGTTCGCGCTCGGGGCGGTATTGCCATCGTGGTCGCACACCGGCCGAGCGCGCTGGCCAGCCTGGATCAGGTTCTTGTGATGGCGAACGGCCGGATCCAGGCCTTTGGCCCGAAGAATGAGATATTGAACAAGATAACTCGCCCAGCAGGCGTTCCCTTGAAGGTCGTCTCTGGCCCTGAAGAACCTGCATCCTGATGGCAGAACGCACTGCATCCGCGATTGACCGGACCATTCGGCGCTATCTGCTTGGTGGGGTCGCAGCTTGCATACTTCTGATTGGTGGGGCCGGAAGCTTGGCTGCCGTCACCGAGATTTCCGGGGCCGTGATTGCTTCGGGAAAGCTGGTCGTCGATTCCAGCGTTAAGAAGGTGCAGCATCCGACGGGTGGCGTTGTCGGTCAAATCTTCGTCCGGGAAGGCGATGCCGTGAAGGCGGGCCAGGTTTTGATCCGCCTCGATGAGACGATCACCCGGGCCAATTTGGCGATCGTCACGAAGAGCCTGGACGAATTCGAGGCGCGCCTGGCTCGCCTTGAGGCCGAGCGCGACGGCAAAGGGAGCATCATCTTTCCAGCTTCGCTTGTGTCACGGCAGGATGCCCCTGAGATTGGTCGAGCGATGGCCGGCGAGCAATCTCTGTTCGAATTTCGCCGACAGGCACGCGCTGGTCAGAAGGCTCAGTTGGAAGAGCGTATTGCGCAGCTTGCCGAAGAAGTTTCCGGCTTGACCGAGCAAAAAGATGCCAAGAGCCAGGAAATCAAGTTGATCGGCTTTGAGCTCGAAGGCATGCGCAGACTTTGGCAACGCAAGCTGGTTTCAATCGATCGCATAACTGCGCTTGAACGCGATGCCGTGCGGCTCAAAGGTGAGCACGGGCAACTGACCGCGGCCATAGCGCAATCGAAGGGTCGTACATCCGAAATCCGTTTGCAGATCATTCAGATCGATCAGGATTTGCGCAGCGAGGTGGCGACCGAACTGCGTGACGTCCAGGCAAAGATCTCTGAATCCGTCGAGCGCAAGGTCTCGGCCCAAGATCAGCTCAAGCGGATCGATATACGCAGTCCGCAGACCGGCGTCGTTCATCAGCTTGGTGTGCACACGGTCGGTGGCGTTATTTCTCCGGGCGAGCTCATCATGCTGATAGTCCCTGTGACAGACGACCTGACCGTCGAGGCGCGCGTGGCACCCCAAGACATCGATCAGTTGACGTCAGGGCAAAGCGCGACGCTGCGGCTGTCGGCATTCAATCAGCAAACAACGCCGGAACTGAATGGTGCCGTCAGCAAGATTTCCGCCGACCTCAATGTCGATGAGAAAACAGGCGCTGGCTTTTACACCGTGCATGTTGTTTTACCGCGCACAGAGCTTACCAGGGTCAAGGGCCTGGCCCTGGCGCCTGGAATGCCTGTCGAGGTGTTCTTTTCGACCGGCAGCCGCACCATGCTGTCCTATCTCGTGAAACCTTTGGCGAACCAAATCCAACGGGCATTCAGGGAAGAATAGGCCGCGACTCGGGCGAGTCGACGAGCTGAACTCCGGAACAACGACGCGATTTTGCCGTTTCGCCTGAAACTGGAAGCGATCCACATGTCCGGGTTGACGAATGAAGAGATCGAGGGGCGGCTGAACGCCCAGCGAGAGACTCTGGCGCTGGTCGTCGCGCTGCTTGCCGGCCGCGACGCGACTTCCGAGCGAATATGGGCCGAACTGGAGGCCCGTTTTCAATTCCAGAATAATCAGGAAGACCCCGGCGCCGTGCCAAGCAGTGCGTTCGCCATTGAGAGTGCGATGATGCGGGAGTTCAAGCTGATCTTCGAGGAAGCGCGGGCACGCAAGGCGGAATGGAACGACACGGACAAGCCGCCCACAAGAGGCGCTACCTGAAAAACGCGAGCCCGGCGATGCGACGCTGCACCAAGTTCGCTTCATAGCGGAGTGGCCAATCGAACGCTGCATCGGGCTTGGCGACAATGGCTCTAGACCAATTGATGCCAAACAAATCTTGAGGCTCGGCCGCGGAGAGCGTTGCGCCGAGGGAGCCCACAATTCCGAATAGACGGACGGGACAGATCTGTCGCTGCCGATGGGATAGCCATATTTTTTCTGGCCTGACTCGGAAACATTTCCGGCATGCCGGTGTTTAACGCCCTGAGTGGGCGCGAGGCGCCGTTCCTCTGCCTGTGAGGCGATCCTCCCTTTGGAGTGTAAAGATGCCGGCATCCGCCATGACAGAGGTCGAGGAAGTCAGGATCGAGCCCGACGGGCTCATTGGGCTGCTGGGCGTGCCGCACGGTGCGCAAGGCATCGTCATCTTCGCTCATGGCAGCGGAAGTGGACGGCTCAGTCCGCGCAACAATCACGTGGCCGCCGCACTTCGGCAGGCTGGACTGGCGACCCTTCTCGTCGACCTTTTGACGTCGATCGAGGAACGCGACAGGCGAAACGTCTTCGACATTGACCTGCTTGCATCGCGGCTCGCGCTGGCGACGCATTGGGCGGCTGCGGAAGCACGAACCAGAAGGCTTGTCCCACTTTATTTCGGGGCAAGCACTGGCGCGGCAGCCGCGCTGGTGGCCGCCTCACGCCCGGATGCAGGTATCGCGGCTGTCGTCTCGCGCGGCGGCCGGCCCGATCTGGCGATGGACGCGTTGCCGGCCATGCGTGCCCCGACACTGCTGCTGGTCGGCGGCCTGGACGGGCCGGTGATCGGGATGAACGAGCGTGCCCTTGCCGCGCTGAAAGGCGAGAAACAGTTGATCATTATCGACGGTGCCGGCCACCTGTTCGAGGAGCCGGGGACAATGGACGAAGTAGTCAGACACGCCACGCGATGGTTCCTCGAGCATCTCGCGCCTCCGGAAGGGCCGAGGCAATGATCCTGGGCAGGCTAAAACTCGGTGCAGACAAGGAAAACGAATCCAGTTCGAAGGTGCTGAGCGAGCCGAGGAAGGCCGAAGCGCACCACGCCATCGGGCCTCTCTACCAACGCGAACGGGCCTGACTTATGGCAAATCACGGCGCGCCCCTTCCGACGGTCCTTATCACCGGAAGCAGCGGCTTCCTGGGGCAGGCGATTGCGCGAGGTTTGATTGACCGCTACCGGGTTATCGGCCTCGATGTTGCAAAACCGAAGCATCCCCCCGCCGGCATGGAGACGATCGAGATCGATCTCACCTCCGATGAGAGCGTGAGTAGGGCTGTGAAAACAGCGCGGGAGCGCGGCGGTCGCATCGCCGCGGTCATCCACCTCGCGGCCTATTACGACACGACCGGCAAGGACAATCCGAAATATGACGCCGTCACCGTGCAGGGCACGCGCCGGCTCCTGCATTCGCTGACGGCGATCAAGACCGAGCAGTTCGTGTTCTCCAGCACGCTTCTCGTCCATGCCCCAAGCCCGGGGAGGGGCACGAAAATCAGTGAGGACTCGCCGCTCGACCCGGCCTGGGCCTACCCAAGATCGAAAGCCGAAACCGAGGCGCTGATTTCGAGGGAGCGCGGCGAAATCAAGACGGTGATCCTGCGGCTCGCCGGCGTCTATGACGAAGACTGCCGGGCGGCCTTTATTGCCCAGCAGATCGCTCGCATTTTCGAGCGCTTGCCGACCGCCTATTTGTTCGCCGGCGATATCACCGCCGGCCAGCCCTATCTGCACAAGGACGATCTCGTCGATGCGGTGGTGCGTACCGTCGACCGGCGCGCCGAACTTCCGCCCGAGACCGTGCTTCTGATCGGCGAAGAAGACACACCGTCATACGAGGAGATGCAGAAGCGCATCGGCCGGCTCATCCATGGCGAGGACTGGCGGACCCTGGCGCTGCCGAAGCAGCTGACGAAGCTGGGCGCGTGGGTGCAGACGGAGGTACTCGATCAGGACACCGACATCAAACCGTGGATGATCGAGAACTCGGACGATCATTACGAGATCGACATCTCGCGAGCCAAAACTCTGCTGGGTTGGGCGCCTAGACACAGCCTGCTGGATACATTGCCGGAGATGATCCGCCGGCTGAAACAGGACCCCACAGACTGGTACGCGGCCAACAAGCTTGATCCGCCCGTTGTCGCGGCTTCGGACCCCGAGATCGAAAAGGCCGAAAGGCGCCTCAAGGGACCGCTCGAACGAAGCAAGGAAGACGTCGAAGCGGCGATAACACGGCATCGGTCCAGGACACTCTGGGCGCCGATGACCAACGCTGCGCTTGGGCTGTGGCTGGTCACCTCGCCAATGACAGTTGGCCTGTTCGATCCCGTCACAGCCGCAATCCCACCCGCTCTGGGCCACGCTGTCGCGGAGCCGCAATTGCGCAACGCAAGCCTCGGCGTCAGCGAGATCATTTCCGGCCTGCTGGTGACGGTCTTTGCGTTGATGGGCATGTCCCGACGCTGGCGCTGGGTGCAGTGGATCACGGCGTCGCTCGGAGTTTGGGTGATGCTGGCGCCGTTGCTGTTTTGGACGACCAGCGCCGCCGCCTATGCCATCGACACGCTCGTCGGCATGCTGATCGTCGCCTTTGCGGTGATGATCCCGCCGACCCCTGGCATCAGCCGCCGCGCGCTGGCGGCCGACGACGACATTCCGCTGGGCTGGACCTATTCGCCATCGACCTTCACGCAGCGGATTCCGATCGTGGCGCTGGCCTTCGTCGGCCTATTCGTCTCGCGCTATCTCGCCGCCTTCCAGATGGGCCACGCGGATGGGCTGTGGGATCCGTTCTTCGACCCCGGCGGCGCGCCGGTGCGCAACGGCAGCGAGGCTGTGGTGACGTCATGGGTCTCGAAGGGTTTCCCAATCGCCGATGCCGGGCTCGGCGCGCTTGCCTATTGCCTCGATATCCTCGCCGGCGCGATCGGCGACCGCCGGCGCTGGCGCACCATGCCGTGGATGGTACTCCTCTTCGGCTTGCTGATCGTTCCGCTTGGCGTGGTCAGCGTCTCCTTCATCATCATCCAGCCACCGCTGATTGGCGCGCTGTGCACGCTCTGCATCCTCCAGGCCGCCGTCACGGTGGTGCTGATCCCTTACTCGGTCGATGAGGTGCTGGCGACCATCCAGTATCTCTGGGGCGCCACGAGGGCGGGCGAGCCGTTCTGGCGTACCTTCTGGATGGGCGGACCGGCGCTGTCGGAGAACCAGACGCCTGGGGCCGACCTCGACCGTCCGGTTTTCGAGGTGCTGAAGGAATTTGTCACCGGCGGCGTGAACTTCCCATGGACGCTGGTAGCGAGCACGCTGCTCGGCGCCTTGCTGATGACGACGCCATTGATCATTGGCACGCAACCACCGCTCTACTTCAGCGATCATGTCGTCGGCTGTCTCATTATCATGGTCGCAGTCACGGCCATGGCCGAAATTGTCCGGCCGGTGCGCTTCCTCAATGTCGTGCTCGGTGCGTGGATCGCGGTCTCACCTTTTGTGCTCGCCGGCGGTGGAACCACAGCGATCGCGGCGGACGTTACGATCGGTCTGGCGCTGATCGTGCTCAGCCTGCCGCGCGGCACGCGCAGCGACCAACATTATGGCGGTTGGGATCGAGCGATTGTCTGAGCAACTCGACTTCAGCACCTGGCGAGGCGAAGCGCGCGCGTGGCGATCTGCAGGAGCAGGTCAAGGAAGAGATCGAGTTGCCTGGACGGGGCTCTGCCTGACGGCGCAGGTCTAGATTTGTTCGCCGAGCACGATCCTCGCATCCTTGGCCGCGACGATGTATGCTTGGCGCGCGACCCTTGGCGGCTTTTCGCCGCGGATAACCGCAAGGCAGGCTTCGATTGCAGCGAGCCGCGTCTTGGAGGCTGGCGTCGGCCAGTCCCTCAGCAGCACCTCAGCCGTGTCGGAGACCGAGACAGCAACCCTGTCGCGAGCGATCCGGCCAGGTTGAACAACAATCGGCTGTCTGAAACGTTTCGTTCGCACGACACTCTCCAAAGCGGCAATATGTTAGCCGCGTCTGATCTTTGTCGCCACCCCAAATGTTAATTGCCGTCGGACTTGCCACTGCCCTTGATCAAAGCCGCCGGGCTCTCCCAACACAAGCAGAGGTGGCCAGAGCGCGACGGCGCGCTATCTCATCCGGCTCGACAGGCTCGATGACGGCATGCCGAAATTCGGGCTCGTTGGTCGATATCGTTCGCAAGGCTGTGAACGACCATGATCTATTTCACGGCCGACACACATTTCAGCGATCCCCGCATTCTGCGTATCGATCGTCGCCCGTTCGGCTCGCTGGCAGAACACGATCGAACACTGATTTCACTCTGGAACGAAACCGTCAGTCCGGACGACGAGGTCTGGCATCTCGGCGACTTTGCGAAGGGGTCGGCCGAATTCGTTTCATCGCTCCTGTCGTCGCTTCATGGCCAGAAGCATTTGATTATCGGCAACAACGATGGCGCAGCAACTATCGGCGCCGCTGGTTGGGCCAGCACACAGCATTATAAGGAGCTGACGATAGACGGCAGGTTGCTGATCCTTTGCCACTATCCTTTTCGCACCTGGAATCAGATCGGCAAGAAATCGATCAATCTGCATGGCCATTCCCACGGCAGGCTGAGCCCGGTTACGCGCCAGTACGACACGGGCGTCGACGGCTGGGATTTTCGCCCGGTCAACCTTTCCGCCATCCTTGCAGGCAGACGGCGACGGATCGCCCGCCGGGATCTTCAACGCAAGTGATCGAAAACGCGGCCATCCCGGCTCTTGCTTACGTGAGAAGCGCTTCCAACGCCTAGATGTGCCGCGAATTCTGCATGCAGTTTGTCCTCGTGTCCGAGATAGCGGGGCGAAAAGTGCATCGGCACGGCATGTTCAACACCGGCAAGCCTGGCGATCGTGCCGGCTTCGGCTGCCGTGAGATGGCGCTTCGCGGCGGCCAGCTCGCGATCTTCCTGCAGAAAGCCCGCTTCGATAAACAGCTGGTTCGCGCCGTGCGCAAGCGCAACGACACGCGCAAGATTTGCCTCGTTGAATGCGAGATCGGTCGCATAGACGATCTTCTGTCCGGGGCCGGTTCTCAGGGCTCCGGCACCGAGCAGCTCGCCGACCGAGATACGTCGATCCGCGGTTGGGGCGAGCGTCGTTTCCGGATCAGCTCCGCGCCGGACCGCACGCTTGGCTTCGCTCAACCACGGTCCGACAGGCAAACCCAATGCTTCCAGCTGCGGTTTTTGCACGTTGACCCCGATCTTTTCCTGAAACGCGAATGCAAGGCATGGAACGCCGTGGTCGAGCATTGCTGCTTCGATACGGAAATCGGGATCGTCGAGCAGGGTATTTCCCTCGGCTGGATTTGATGCCGTGTCCTGCCGAGCGAAGCCCGATCGCGCCCGAAAGAGGCAGGAATGACGAAATCCGGCCGGCGTCCAGTCGCAGGCGGCTATCATGAAGTCGTGGGACTGTTCGTCAAGGAGGTTCCAGGTGTATGCGTTGAGCTTGGCTTGCACGGCCTCGATCAACCCAGGCGGGCCGAAGAAATGCACTGTTTTATTCCTGTATAGAAATAACCGCAGCAGCCGATCGAAGCCGGCGAAGTGGTCCATGTGCATATGTGATACGAATACGTGGCTGACGCGCAGGATTTCGCGCGGCGAAAGTGGCGACAGATCGCCGATGTCGAAGAGCGTCGCCCGGTTGCCGAATCGGAAATCCAGAAGAAGCCCCGCATCCGAGAAGGGGTCGTTGACCAGGCGCGGCTGAACCAGCAACGTCACCGAATCCACCCGATACTGTTTTCGAATTTCGCCACTAGGCGGTCACCTTCAGACACGACCCGGACCTCACGTCTACCCCTCTAATCGCGCGCTCCGGGTACCGGTTCCCGACGTATATCGTTCGAAAGGACGCAGAAGACGGCGAGCCGGCCAAGTCAGGCTGAACGTTTCTGCCATCTTGCGCGTTCTCTTGGGTCGGAGCGAACCGCCGGCCGACACATCCGCGGCCATAATGAGGTAGCACCCCAAGAACGAGCAACATGACCGAGCACAGAGGCAGTCAGCCGGGCGAGGCAAAAGGGACCGTGATCGCATTCTCCGCGCCGGGCTGCGAGCCTCTCTACGCACACGAACGGGAAGCTATGGCTGCCGTTGCCCGCACGATTGCGAGCCTCAAGGGATTTGCCTTCCAGCAGGGTCTGGGCAACAGCAGCGGCAACGGCGAGGGCTTGTATTTCGTGCCGGACGACAGCTTGCTTGCCACTGATGCGGCACGGCTGGGTATCGACGGGCCGCAAGACCTCTTCGGCGGCGTGGTGCCTTGGCGTTTCGTAATGACCAAGGCCATAACCCATGAACTGGTCGATGGCTCGGCCAAGCGACCGAAGGAATGGTCAAACAACTTCGGCAGAACCGTCAGCGCAGCAGTATTGCCTGGCTACACCGTATTTTCGCGGCACGATGCGCTGCGAGCAGCGCAGCGTCTGCTGAGGCTCGGGCCGGCGCGACTTAAGCCACCGCTTGCCTCGCGGGGTCAGGACCAGCACATTGTTCGCACCGTCGCTGACGTCGAGAGGCAGCTCGAGCGATACCGCTGCCCCGACCTGGACGAGTGCGGTCTTGTGCTCGAAGCGGACCTTAGTGACATCGTCACCCTGAGCGTAGGCAGAACGGAGATCGATGAAATCATGATCGCCTACTACGGCACTCAAAGGACGACGACCGATAATGCGGGACAATCCGTTTATGGCGGATCCGATCTCATTGTAGTGCGCGGCGGATGGGAAGCTCTCGAAGACCTTCAGCTTCCTCGCGCATTAGCTTTGGCAATTGTGCAGGCGAGGGCCTATGACGCGGCGATGGCTGAGTATCCTGGATTTTTCGCCTCGCGGCGCAATTACGATATCGGCCAGGGCGTCGATTCGTCGGGTATCTGGCGATCCGGTGTGCTCGAAGCCAGCTGGCGCATTGGCGGCAGCAGTACTGCCGAGCTTGCGGCAATAAAAATTATGAAGCAGGACCCCAACATCCAACTCGTCCGTGCGTCCGCAGTTAAGGAGTTCGGCAATACCAGCCGGCTACCGGTGAACGCGGACGTTCACTTTCAAGGAGAAGACCCCGACGAGGGTCCGATTACGCGCTATACCGTCGTCACGCATGCGACCCGGGAGCCGCCAAAGAAAGCGGCCGATTAACCTCTTAGGCTGATGCGATCGTCTTGCACTGTCGGATTTGTCCCGTGCTATCCTGTGCCATTTGCGCCGGCTCATGAGCGTCAAAATTAAGATCGCAAAACGCTTATGACCACGGAACATCCGTGGGCGGCTTTCCGGGCTGGATGAGATCGAAGCCGACGAAGCCATCAGAAAACTCAAGCGGGGAGAGTTGACATCCGACAACATTCCCCCAACGGCTCGGTCTGGTTGGCCTCCGACCAAAGACGGCATATAATGGGTCAAGCTGCCTTGCCCCCTTCGTCTTCGAACCGAGAGCGGACTGGTTCAGTGTTGCAAGATCGGGAACCGCGTAAGCCGTTGTCCAGAACCGCACTGGCAGCAATTGCAATTATCTGCGCGCTAATTCTTGCTGCGTTTTTCATCGGCTTTGAATATTCGGCCCCTGACGAAGGCGCGCTGGTTATTCCCGGATCGCAACAATCGCCGTGATGCCCCCTATCGCTGTACATTTCTGACCGAGCTCGTCAGACCAGCGCGAGCGAGGTTGCAGGGGCCATATTTCCAGTGCATTCTCGCCATCGTCCATGACCAAGCAGTATCTCAACCACCAGTTGGAGTGCCCTTATTGCCTGACAATAAGGCTGAGGATTCCGGCCGACGCCGGTCCTGACGACCGGATCTTTTGCGACGACTGCGGCGAATTCCTGGGTACATGGGACGATCTGCTTACCGATTTTGAGACGCAGGGCGGGCAGGATGGAGTGTTCCGTCTCGAAAAGGGCCGTATCAGGCGGATCGATTGAGCCGATGGCTGCGACATCCGAAGCGATGCGAACATTTCCCTCGTCGGTGATTTTGCTCAAGCGCATGGTCTGCCGAAAAGGAGCTCGCGGCTCCTGAGCGCGGGCCGACCGGGGCACGGGCCCGAAAGGCGAGCGAGCGAAGCTCGTGCGATATCGACCATTTCCTCGCGCCTCCGCTCACCAGAGTAAGCCTTGCAGCACCTGTGCGACCCAAAGGTTCGGAAAAATTTCCCAGCGGCCCGGATCGTCAGGGAACTTGTTGCCGACCGGCGGGGTTATCGGACGCCTTCACATTTTAAGGAGGCTAGCTCCAACCCCAGCGGGAGACGACCATGGCAACTACGAAGAAAGCCGCAAAAGCGGCAACCAAGGGTCTCGAGGACCTGTTCCTCGACGGACTCAAAGACCTCTACTACGCCGAAAAGAAGATACTGAGGGCGCTGCCGAAAATGGCCAAAAGCGCGGAGTCGGAAAAAGTGACTGCTGCCTTCGAAAAACATCGTATGGAAACGGAAGGTCACGTCGATCGCCTCGAGGAAGTGTTCGAGAAATTCGGCAAGGCAGCACGCGGCAAGACCTGTCCGGCGATCGACGGCATCATTGAAGAGGGCTCTGAGATACTCGAAGACTATGAAGGTGCTCCTGCGCTCGATGCCGGACTG
Source organism: Mesorhizobium sp. WSM4849 (assembly GCF_055811385.1). Lineage (NCBI taxonomy): Bacteria > Pseudomonadati > Pseudomonadota > Alphaproteobacteria > Hyphomicrobiales > Phyllobacteriaceae > Mesorhizobium > Mesorhizobium sp. WSM4849. The sequence continues at coordinate 3,397 of NZ_JBVVPW010000018.1, read as the reverse complement.
GTGGCAGCGGCGCAAGCCGTCGAGCATTACGAGATCGCCCGGTACGGAACTCTTATCGCCTGGGCAGAACAGATGGGAAAGGCCGATGTTGCTGCCCTTCTCAAAGAGACGCTCAAGGAAGAGGTCGCGACGGACGAAGCGCTGACGGGTCTAGGCGAGGGTGGTGTCAACCAACGTGCTCTTCAAGCGGCCGCGTAATTCCAAGGCCACCGGCTTGCGGAGCCCCGGCAAGGGATCGCCAGCGGCTCCGCTCCGAAGTGGATCGTGAAGCAACCAAAGATGCGGCTCTGGCAGTAGCGCATCGCCGGCTGTTTTATCATTGGCCTGGGCATTCGCATGGCGGTGAGTGGCGGAGCGGCCCGTTAAGATAGCCGACCCACGCGGCTATCCATCCTCCTGCCTCACAGTCGCTAATCAAAAGGCGGGCCGTTGCCCGCCTTCCATGGTTCAGTTACTACCACCGCCGAGCTTTTTGACACTGCTGCAGAATTCAGGGTGGGTGTTGGCGGCGTTGGCGTTTGCCGCCTCCTCATCGCAGACTTTTGTCATTGCCATGCGGTCCTCGTCCGTCAGCGCTTTCCAAGCTGCCGTGAACTCGTCGTCGGACCGCAGAGTCGTCATGCTGGAGTCCGTGTAGAACGGCTCCATCTTTGCGGGGTCATCCAAGGCAGACGTGCCTGTTTCGGTGCCTGCCGCAAGAGAAACGCCGCTTACCATAGAAAGCGCCATCGCGCCTAAACAGATCATCTTGTAACTCATGACAAGATCCTTCCGTTGTTTACTGGTCGCTAATGCAACGACCTACTGGCAAACGGCGTGTTTTAGAAAAGGTTCCTTTCTCACTTGCTGGCACGGCACTTGACCGGTGCTTTCTACAACCCGGATGCATTGCCAAGAGCGCGCTTACCTCTATCCTGAGCTGGGGCAAAATCTGCTAGCGTTCCTTAATGGCTCATCACCAGCTACCATTGGCGTCGATCGAGCCGACGCCACGCCGCGCTCTTCGGTCGGCGAGGAACGTGTAAGATGAAGCAGAGCGGTGTTGTCTTGCAAGACGATGGCGGGCGGGCGACGCCAGTTCTCGGCTTCGATGTCCACATATGGCGGATCGCCCTCGATGCTCCAATTTCACAATTGGACCTGGCGGCGCTTAGATGTCGCAGCGCCGCCTCGCCACGCTGGAGGTCCGCAGCGCCAGCAAAGTCTATGAGAGCGGCGGCTCTCCGGTCACCGCGCTGGCTGAAGGTTCGCTGACCTTGAGCCCCGGCGCCGTCAGCGGCATCGTCGGCCCCAGCGGCTCGGGCAAGACGACACTGCTGATGATCGCCGGTCTGCTGGAGGCTCCGACCACGGGAGAGGTTCTGTTCGACGGCAAGGTAATTTCGCGTCCCGGTGCTAAGCTCAACGAGCTGCGGACCTACAGGCGGACCCATCTTGGCTTTGTATTCCAGAAGGCGAATTTGATCCCTTTCCTCACGGCGGCCGAGAACGTCGCCATCGCCATGCAGGTCAACGATGTCGGCCGACAGCAGGCGCACGTGCGAGCCGCGAGGCTGCTCGATGCGTTGGGCATGGGGCATCGCGGCTCCAACTATCCGTCCCGGCTTTCCGGCGGCGAGCAGCAGCGCGTTTCGATCGCGAGGGCCCTGGCTAACGATCCCACTGTCATTCTGGCCGACGAACCCACCGCTGCGCTGGATGGCACGCGGGCGGAGATGGTGATGAAGGTCTTCAGGCATCTGGCGGATAGTCGCAATGTCGCGATCTGCGTTGTGACCCACGATACGCGCTGGATGACCTACTTCGATTCGACGCTCGAACTCGAAGACGGCCGAGCACGAAGGTAGACACCTGCCGCTGCAAATGCGGTCGCACGCCGTTACCGCCGGTTGCCGCGTCTACAGACCAGTCTGCGTTTCAGCGATGTGGATCCATCGGGTGGCTCGGTGATAGGCGGCTCGCTGAACAAGAGCTATGCATCAGTGCCGGATGAATGGAACATCTGCCGATAATTGCCGTTGATATGCTCATCAGGCGAAAGGGCTGCATATGTCAAAACTTCAGGCGGCAACTCCAGAGGATTTGCAACGGCTCAAGCTCGAAGCGTCGGCTTACTTTGGCCCGAAAATGCTCAAAGAAGCATTATTGCGCCTTTGCCAGGCTTGCGGAGCCGATAGCCTTGACCGGTTCGAGAAAACCATGGTCGATCAGATCGAGGCAATGCGTGATGATGATAATAGGGCCAACTTCGAAACACTGAAGGAATTTGCCATCGAACAGCTTTATGCCTGTGTTCGAGAGGTTAGTTCTTCACCTGATATGAAGCAGCCGCTGGAGGAAACTGAAACCCGAAGGACACCTGGTCGGTCGCAAAAGCCGGAAACCTTGGAAGACCAGTTGCAGGCCGGCCTTGAGGATTCCTTCCCCGCAAGCGACCCGCCTGCCGTGGTGTCCACAGCGATCCCCGGCGGGTCGAAAAAGCTGGTCGGGACTGACGAAGTCCTGAAAAAGAAGCGAGAGGACGAGGCTAAGAATAAGAACCGGTCATAAGTAGCCCGTCCGAGCGAAAGGGATGCTTCCGCCCACTTTGTTGCCGCGGCTCCGGTCACCATGCGAACAGATGGCCAGCATGCACCGGCGTCAGAGCTTGACGGCCGCCTCTCGCGCCCACAGCCGCAATTTCCGGCAGGCCAGGACAAATTCCTCAGCCGCTTCTTTTGACTGCAGCCTTATCAGTCCTTCATCCGCATCGGCACCTGCCTTGCCCAGAAGCGACTCGGCTTCCGACGTGAAACCGATGAATAGGGCGGGACATTTCCCTTGGCTGCCCCGATCAAGCGGGCGGGATTCGCCGCAACAGGAGCTCAGCCGCAAAACGCACGGCCCGCGCGTATTTCACCCCATCCGAGATTTTCTAGCGACTTATTTCGATGTCCGGAACGATCCAAACCTTCATGCATTTAGCTAGGTCTGCGTTCATCAACTCTTTCTTGCTGGGAGCTGGACCATTGTCCTCCAGCGGCTACCCCTTGGCCAACCAGGAAACGGATGAAGTTTCCATCGTTGACCTGATACCTGCCTTGCGAGCCTTCGCCCGCACCTTCTGCCGTGTTCCTGACGACGCCGATGACCTGGTCCAGGAGACTTTGACCAAAGGGCTCGCCAACATCGATAAGTTCGAGCCCGGAACGCGTATGAAGTCGTGGCTCTTCACCATCATGCGCAACACCTACTATACCCACATCAAGGCAGCCGACAGGGAAAAACCCGGCCTGCTTGACTGTGCCTCTCTGATCCCGATTTCGGAAGCGACCCAGGAATGGTCCGTTCAGAGCAAGGAAGTCCATAGCGCGGTCCAGAAGCTGCCGGAACATCAGCGCGAGGTCCTGATGCTGAT
>NZ_JBVVPW010000017.1:0-149047 GCF_055811385.1 Mesorhizobium sp. WSM4849 | reverse complement strand
CTGCATATGCGCAAAACGGATCCTGCGAACGAGATGGTCAGAGTAATATATCAGGGACCCGCAATCTTGGAATGGGCAAAGCTGCCGATTGGCACGGCACCGCACGTTTGACACCTGCCAGTCGCCGCCTTCGCGCGGCACCACTCGGCCGTCGGTCTTCAAAGTCTCGCTCTTGGCGTTGATTCGGCTGTGCGCCACCTTTCGGGTCCTTCGCCCAATACGGGATCAGACCCCACCGCGCCGACACAAACATGGTCGTACCGCGCACCAACTCATCGACAACGATCATCGGATATGTCAGCCGGGGTGCGCCGTTCTAGACCGGAAACTGGTTCGACAGCCGGTCGACCTTGTCCGGATCAGCGAAGGAAAACTTCGCCACCATCTCTGCGATAGAGCGCTTTACATGAACCCGTCCACACATCGGGCGAAGATTGTTGCCCGAAAATCGAGACTCGAGCTTCTGGACTCAGGACAGCGACAGACACCGCTATGACAATCGTTCTGGCTGGTGGCGAAAGCGTGCTGTAAGTCTTGTCCTCCAAGTGGCCGTCGATCTCAGCTACAGTCCCTCGACGGTCTTCCTACACTTGGGCCGGCTGCGAGGAGTTGGACGACGTCGCAGGGATGGCTTCGCCGAACTGCTGGACCACGGCTCGATCGAGATCACATTCGCATCACAATGGCGACGAGGCCATCCTCCAGGCCAAACGTGATCCTTCTTCAACGGCCTGCTAGGGCCTTCGCCCACTGCTCCCGAGCCAAGGCGTCATAAGGGAGCCATTCTTGCAATCGGCCTTAGCAATGGGACGCAGTTCGCGTGACGTGCTATGCTTTGAGGCGGGAGATACGGCGGTCGCCGAAGCGCCCGCACGCCTCCCTGTCTATGGGAGGATAATATGGCTTACTATGTGCTGCTCACCAACTTCACGGATCAGGGGGCAAAGACAGTCAAGGACACCGTAAAGCGTGCTGAAGCATTCAAGGAGATGGCGGCCAAAAGCGGGGTCAAAGTGCATTCGCTTTACTGGACGCTCGGTCAGCACGACGTGGTCGCGATTGCCGAAGCCGACGATGATATAGCCGCGACCGCGCTCAGCTTATCAATAGCTTCGCTCGGCAACGTCCGAACGCAGACCCTAAGGGCGTTCGACGCCAACGATATGGCAAAGGTCATTGCCAAGATGGGTTGAAAAAAGAAGCGACAATAAGGATCGCGCCGACCGTTGGCGCAGGCAAACGGCCGACGCGACCGCGCCGATCCACAGTTCCGGGGTTTGGGCACGTGACCTGTGGGCGCGGGCTTCGGAAGAGATGGTTCACGTGGTTTGTGACTCAGTGCTTCCGGGAGGCTTCCCTGGAATGTCTGAGCCGGCGGCGACCGTGTCCTGCAATTCTAATTACACCCGATGTCGGGGCGGCCTATGAACGGCTGACAGAGCGCGGCGTGGAGTTCACGCAACCGCCGTCGCCGGCACCTTGGGAGCCAGGCGCCACCTACGCCCTTTTCCGCGACAGCGAGAACAACCTAATCATGCTCGGATCGCATTGATCGGGCGAGTTGGAGGAGCACTCCAGGCAGCCATCCGCGAAAAATTTCGTCGGCGATTAATGCCAAAAGTGAGAATCTTCGTGCTCTCGGATTGAGTTTCATAGCGCCCACCATCGGTCAGAGCGCTCGGTATCCTCGACAAGCTGCTAGAAATTTCGCAGAAGCTATCGATCTCGCTTTCGCGGTTGTGGAAATGGGGTGAGACGCGCACGAGCCCGTTGCGCGCCTCGACGCGGACGCTGCGCATTCGAAGCAGCGCCGCCAGCGCCTCGGCATCCGATGACCTGAAGGAGATGATACCGGCGGCCTCACGCTGCGACGTCACGATGTCGGTGCCGATCCTGATCAGATTTCCGGCCAAGCGCGCACGCAGCATTGCGAGACGACGGAAGATGTTCTCCCAGCCGAGCGCCTCAAGGTCCAGCAATGAGGCTTCGAGAGCGCATCCAAGATGTGGCCCGTGATCACGCTCAGGCTAGCGACCGAAAATGCAGACGCCGCTATTTTCCAAGGCGGGTGTAGGCGGCACGTGTCGCCAGGACCTCGGACTTGCCGGGCGGTGTGAAATAGAGGTCGATGGTGTGGTGGTCGTTGTCGTCGATGCGTATTTCGGTGCGCATCGGAACCCGCTTGCCGACCGCCGCCTCGCCCGCAACTCCCTGATCGGTGAATTCGCCCTTCATGTCGATCGGCCGCTGATTGCCCGAGCCTCGTTCGCCGACATAGGTCATCATCGTCGAGTTGGTGGCGTCGATGGTGACCCATTCATAGCGGCGGTCCATGTTGCTGTAGCCGAGCCAGCCGCGGCGCCAGTAGGGCCCACCCTCGATCGTGCCTTCGGTGGTGTCCTCGATGTAGCGGCCGCCGGCCACCCATTCGCGTCGGCAGAAGACGTCGTCGGAAACTAGCGGCGCGTCGTTGGGACTGCGGCCGAGCGAGCCGTGGATTTCGAAATGCACACGCCACAGGCCGACAAGCGGCTCGAGGGCGGCGTGGCCCGGGCCGGGAAGGCCCCGCTTGAACCAATCAGGCATTTCCTGGGCCGCGGTCGCGGGGGCGGCCGATCCGCCACTCTCCTGCGCTGAGGCCGCAGCCAATGGGATGACGAAGAGAATGGCGGCGAGAAGCGTCCGGCTTAAAGGAATGCTCATGGTCTGCCTCCGACTGGTTGCGAGGACACTTGTCGCCCCACTGTTAAAGGCCGTCATTCTAGCGCGACTTGAGGTGTCCGCAGAGGTTCCTTGCCCCGATCGCCAATGTCAGGTCACTCTCGTGAAGCCGTCGGCGCTCCAGCGTTCACTGCCCACACCGTGATGCACGAAGAAGAGGCCGTCAGGGTCGTATTTGTCCTTCACGGCGAGGAGCCTTGCGTAGTTCGAGCCCCAAAAAGACTCCCGCCACGCCTCGTCGAAGAAATCGCTTTCCGACACATAGGAGCCGACGGCCGGCAGTTTGCGCGCCTCGGTCATTGCGTTGTCGATCGCGGCTGCATGCCGGCGGGCGGTCGGCACGTCGGGCTCGTGACCGGGAATGCCGGGATAGGCCGGCGGCCCTTCGGCGCCGCTGATGGCCAGCGCGAAGGCGTCGAGCACCGCCGGGTTCGTCGCCGTGTCGCGGGCCGCCTCAATTGCCTCCGCAGAGGCGCCTGCCAGGCCCTTGTTGAAGTGCAAGGAGATGCCCCAATGCCGGGTCGCCGCGAACAGGGCATCGGCAAGACGGCCCTGCTGGCCCGGTTGCAGGAGGGAGGACGGAAGCCAGGCGGACTGATAACCGTGCAGGACCTGTCCCGCTTCCCCCACGTTGCCTGCCCAGAATAGGTTGGCTTTTGGCGCGCCGGGGCGATCGTCGGCGATCACCAATCCGGGAAGTTGTGTGAGAATTGCGGGGTCCCAGAAATTTCGAGCCGGCACCGCCATGATCATCGGCTCCGAGTCGAGGCTGAAATCCTGCGGAGCGCCTTCCAGCCAGTCCAAGAACGGCCGCCAGACCGTCTCCGTCTTCTGCTGGTCGAGCCCTTGGAACACCATTGCGATATCGAGAACGTTGCCCGGCCGGAGGCGGATCTGCTCGCCCCAATGCGGATTGAACAGCGCCGCGCTGTAGAATTCCAGGATCTGGCCGATTAGCCGGCGGAAGGCGGCGTCCGATGCCGCCTTGATCGTCGCGAACACCGCGCCGAAGAACTGCGGCAGTTCGTGTGTGCGCAGCGTTAGCCGCGTTACGACGCCGAGGCTGCCGCCACCGCCGCCCTTGATCCCCCAGAATAGGTCAGGGTTCGTGTAGGCGTTGGCGATCCTCACTTCGCCATCGGCGGTAACGATCTCGGCCCCCAGCAGGCTCGCCGCGGCCATCCCGTAGGCCTTCGAGAAACTGCCGAAGCCGCCGCTCTGGATCAGGCCCGCAACGCCCACCGTCAGGCAGCCGCCACCCTGGACGTAGCGGCCCGCCTTCGTCGTGACGGCGTCGTAGACGTGACCCCAGATCGCGCCTGCCTCGACGGTGACGGCCGGCTGCGGCGGCTGTTGCCCGGCACATCCCGTGGCGACGAACGCATCATGCAAGGTGACGGCGTTCATTTTGCGTGTCCAGATCACCAGGGAATCCGGGGCACAGGAGGTGCCCTGATAGCTGTGCCCGCCGCCCTTCACGACGAGCCGCAAATTGTTCTCGCGGGCGAAATTTACCGCCGCCACGACATCGCCGGTCGTTCGGGCGGCCACCGCATAGGCGCTCGGCTGTGACGTCCAGCCATCGACCCAGCCGAGGGTCTGCGTTAGCCCAACCTCGTCGCCGAGGTAATAGGGATTCTTCAGTTCCTTGAAGACATCGGTGCAGCGGGGGCTCGACGGCGCTTCCATGCACGCGGCGAGCGGTGAGCGAACCTTTTCGAGTTGACCCCCGACCTCCTGGTTAAGCCGGTCCCAACTTGCCTGGGACGGCCATTCCGGGTGAGTCGGACGGACGCGCGACATAGAACGGTCTGCTGCCGCCGCCTGGATCGGGCTGAGCACCCACGACCACAGGCTGTGCAGGAAGGGGAGGGCTGCTGCGGTTGTCCGCAATAGACGTCTTCTGTTCATTTGACCCCGTCCTTAGCCCGAAGGCCCGTGTTCGATGGCCCGGAGGTAAGCTACCGCCGCCTCGGCACATCCGCAATGATCAGGTGTCTGGATTCCGCTTATCCCTCCGCTCCAGGGTCTCCTCAAGGTATCGCGCGGCTCCGGCTCAGTGGGCCCCGAAATAATCGCGAGCGAGGCTTGCATCGCGGCGCCGCGCTTATAGGCCTGGGCCCGTCATCGCGACCGATGATGCCTATCGGGATGAACTCCATCGCAGCGGATTTGTCGGCCCCTTTCGGCTGGGGCGCGACAGCTGGCAGGCGGCCCTGCCCGACCTCGGGACGCCAAATGAACAGCATGTTGGCGTTCATGTTGCGCCGGCGCGCCGCTTCGGCCACCGATGTGCCAGGCACCAGCGTCTCCGCCACGATCCGGGACTGGTTTTGTTGCAACGGCTGACTTGGGACGCAGGGAGAAGTGGTGCGCTGTTGGTCAGGCGGCGAGAATGGCGAACTGCTCGGCCAGGGATGGATTGGGATTGTAGGTGTACCTCGCCTGGTGCTTGCGCATCATGTGAACCATCTCGATACCGGACAGGATGATGCCGGCGGTGACGGTCGGCTTGAAGCCGAGCATCGGTCGAATTGAAAGACGGCTGACTGGATGCCGGCGTTGGCGACGAGAGCTCGCGGTTCTGTGCCGCATTGCCGGCGCATTCGAACGTGGCCTGTTCGAGGCGACAGGTGTGCGTTTCGAGAACGTCACCTGGACTCCGGGCCATGGTTCCGGCTGCTGCCACATCTGCCTGGTGGACCGGAATATCTGATCAGATCGCGATGCCGGCGTTGCGCAGCCCCTCCACCAGCCGACCGAGCTGACTGGGATTCCGATAGGGGAGTATCTGACCGAGGCGTTCAACGGAAAAGTTCGGATTGACCTGCTGCGTCTCCTGCCAGTAGCGGCGCGCTTCGTCATGGCGTCCGGTGAGGCCATAGAGGCAGGCGAGATAGAAGCGCGTCATGTCCGTCCGCGGCGCCAGCGCCAGCCGCCGCTTGAACGCGATCTCGGCTTCGTCGAAGCGGCCAAGCGCCAGGAGGGCCCTTCCCATTAGGTGCAGGGACATGTCGAACTGGGGATCGAGCCGATGGGCCCGGGTAAAAAGCGCAACCGCATCTTCATGCTGCCCCTGGAAATCCCTCACGCTGCCAAGTACGCTGAAGGCCTGTGCGGAATTGGGGTCGAGAGCGATGGCGCGCTCCGCTTCATGCTCCGCCTCGTCCAGGCGCCGCATCCAGGAAAGGCAGATCGCAAGCGCGATATGGCCTTGCGGCTCGGTGTCGTCGGTTTCGATCGCCTTATGCGCCAGTTCCCGCGCCTTGGTCAGATTGTCCTCGGTCGCGCCGTTCCACTGGTTGACGTAGTCGGCGAAGGTGACCATGGCGAGCCCCGAATAGCCGAGAGCCAGCCCCGGATCTATCGCCAGTGCGCGCTCTAGCATCTTGCGCGCTTCAACCGATGCCTCGGGACGAAATTGCAAGGCGGTCTGACGGGCGCGGACGATCAGATCGTAGACCTCCGGATCGACCTTGCCGTGCTTGCCGCGCCGCGCCTCCTCGCCGGTGGTAAGCTTCACCTCGAGCGCGCTGACGATGGTGCGGGTCACCTCGTCCTGAACCGCGAAGATGTCTTCGAGACCGCGATCGTAGCGCTCCGCCCAGAGATGGCCGCCCGTCGTTCCGTCGATCATCTGGGCGTTGATGCGGATGCGATTGGCGGCCCGACGCACGCTTCCCTCCAGCACGTAGCGGACGCCGAGCTCGCGGCTCACCTTGCGCACGTCCGGCGCCTGGCCCTTGTAGGCGAAGGAGGAATTCCTGGCGATGACGAACAGGCCCGAGACCTTCGAAAGGTCGGTGATGATGTCCTCGGTGATCCCGTCGGCAAAATAGCCCTGCTCGGGATCGCCCGACATGTTGTCGAACGGCAGCACCGCAATCGACGGCTTGCCGCGCGGCGGCTGCAATCCACCGACTGCATCGGCGGGCGTCGCTGTCTGCGGCGACCAGGTCCAGATGTGCAGCGCGCGCTCGATGTTCTTGACCTCGCGATTGCCGCCGTCGACGAAATCGATGCTCAGGCGGCCGCGTATATGCTCGTGGATGCCATCCGAAATCACCACGCCGCCCGGATCGGCGAGGCCCTCGATGCGAGTGGCCACGTTGACGCCGTCGCCATAAAGATCGCTGCCCTCGACCATTACATCGCCGAGATGGACACCAATGCGCAGCACGATGCGCCGTTCCGCGGGAACGTCGGCATTCGCCGCGGCCATGGCCTGCTGCACTTCGATCGCACATTCGACGGCGCCAATGGCACTGCCGAACTCGGCCAGTATCGCATCGCCGATCGTCTTAAAGACACGGCCCTGATGGCGGGCGACGAGCGGCTCCACCATATCGCTCCACCGGAGCTTCAGCTCCGTCAGCGTGCTTGCTTCATCCCACTCCATGAGCCGACTGTAGCCGACGACGTCAGCCGCCAGAATGGCGGCAAGCCGACGTTGAATGCGTTCGTTACTCATATGCCTAACATTCGCTGAGAACGTATCAGCAGATAGGTACGCATGGCCTTCAAGTCCACTCGGTTTGACAGATCCGAGACCAGAAACGGCAGCGTCGCCTTACTTAGGCTGGCGTCGTTGTGCGGATCAGATCGCCGGCACCCACTTCCAGAACACGCCCTCCATCCGTTCGGGGTAGTGCTTGAACTCGCATTCGAAGCGCCATCCGTAAGTCTTGGCGGCTGCCAGCGCTTCCTTGCTGACCGGGTTCATGCCCGTTCCCGGCGCGAACCAGTCCTCCAGCAAGTCGTCGGGTATATAGGCGCCGATCCTCAAAGGCAGCTTTTCGAGGACGACATCCATTTCCTCAGGTGCGGACAATGGGTTCTCTCCTTCAAATCTACCTACGGACAAGTCATTTGAGGTGGATTGGGTTCCAGAGCACAGCTGAGGTGGAAAGTGAGATGGGTGGGCAGGACTGGATTCGACGTCGCCCCTCGCCCATTCAGATTGATAGAATCAATGTGAGCTCGCAAACAATAGCCGCATGTATTTCTGGCAGGAAGCCGGTTTCACCACTAGGCCGTGGCGCTTCACAAATTGCAATTTGCAGCAGTACCTCGCCGAATGGGAGTTGACTGGAGCTCGCCGGTGAAGTCAGGTCGTCGCCTAGCGAAGCGCAGGGGGAGCGCGTCTCGGAATGCCTAAACGATCCAGCCACAAAGTTGGAAGCGAGCTGTTCATCGTCGACAATAGCGCCGAGGAGTGGCGGGCGCTCAGATACCTGCATGATTGGTGCCAAATATCGAAGGGCTTCGATATCGCCACCGGCTACTTCGAAATCGGTGCGCTGCTCGCGCTCGGCGGTGAGTGGAAGAAGGTCGACAAAATACGCATTTTGATGGGCGATCAGGTATCTCGGCGCACTAAGAGAGCATTCGAGGCAGCCCTTACCGATATCAAGGCCAAACTTGACCAGAGCGTGGAGCGCGAGAAAGTCAAAAATCACTTCCTGTCCGGTGTAGATGCGGTGGTCGAGGCGATCAGATCGGGGCAGATCGAGTGCCGCGTCTACCGCAAAGACAAGTTCCATGCGAAGGCCTATATCACGCACGGCAGACTTGAAGTCGTCGGCTCGTCCGCTCTAGTAGGCTCATCAAATCTCACCCTTCCCGGGCTAACGGAAAACATCGAGCTCAACGTTCAGATCACTGGCACGCCCGTGGCCGTGCTCCAGGAATGGTACGAGGAACGATGGGAAGAGGCGGAGGACGTGACGCCGGAAGTCCTGTCGGTTCTGGAACGTCACACCCGTTCATATTCGCCGTTTGAAATCTACACTCGCTCGCTTCAGCAGTATTTCCTCGGCCACGAGGAAACGGCCACGGAATGGGAAACGAACTCTTCGCGGATCTATCCCGCGCTCGCGAAGTATCAGAGGGATGGTTACGCCGCCCTAATGAAACGTGCGGAGAAGTTCGGCGGTGCCTTCCTCTGCGACGGCGTCGGTCTCGGCAAGACCTTTGTCGGACTCATGCTGATCGAACGCTTTGTTCGCCACGATCAGAAGAACGTTGTGCTTTTTGTGCCAAAGGGTGCCAAAGAGCCCGTATGGGAGCGGGAGCTTTCAAAACGGCTTCCCGACGTTTTCAAAGGCTTCAGTCGCCTCAAGATTTTCAGCCACACTGATTTGGCTCGCGACAGAATGGCCGAGGAGCTAGAGCAGGTGGCTGCTCAGGCGGATATCGTCATCATCGATGAGGCGCACCATTTCCGGAACACAGGCACCCGGGGTCTCGAGGGAGAAGGGCGGAAGTCGCGCTACTGGCGACTGTACGACATCGTCGCCAACAAGCAGCTCTATCTTCTGACGGCGACGCCTATCAACAACAGCCTTCTCGACTTCCAGCATATGGTCGAGCTCTTTTCACAACACCGAACGGACCATTTCAGGGAAGCGCCACTCGGCATCCACTCGCTCGCTGGCCATATTCGACAGTTGGAGAAGGAGATTGAGCGAGAGATCTATGGCAACGGAAGCGACGGCGAGCAGCGCGAATTGAATATAGCTGACGCTGGTCCGCGCCTACAGGCTGATCCGCTCTTCGACGCGTTGGTCGTGCAGCGAAGTCGGCGCTACGTGAAGGAAAGTATGTCGCGAGAGGGCGACGGTCATGTTCTATTTCCAGAACCTCGCAAACCCCAGGTTGCCGAATACTCGGTCAAGCAGACCTACGGGAAGCTGCTGGACATGGTGGCGACCGCCTTCCACAAACGCGCACCTCTCTTCGTACTCGGCATCTACAATCCTTATGCCTACTACAAGGGACACGACCCCGAAGTCATCCCGGCGATGGAACGAGGACGCCGGCAACAGGTAGTTGCGCTCATCCGAACGAGCTTTCTGAAGCGCTTCGAAAGTTCCGCCGAGGCTTTTCGGCAGTCCTGCTGGCGGTTGCTGCACAAGCTCCTTGCCTGGGTGGAGGTGCATGCCGACACCGACCACGAAAAAGCACTGGTTGAAAGGTGGAAGCGAAAGAACGGCAATCTGCTCGGATACAAGGCGCAGTTGGACATTCTCGAGGAGGACGTCGAGGAGGATATCATTTCGCCGGAGATGCTTGAAGCGGTCGAACAGCTCTCGCGGGACGAGTTCGCCGTGGACGAAATCATCCACGACACGCTCCAGGATCTCGAACAGTTGGCCGACTTCCTGAACGAGCTGGAAAAATTCAAGCCAGCCCAGGACAAGAAGCTGAATGAACTGATCAGGTTGCTCCGCACCGATCCGGTGATGAAGCAGCACAAAGTTCTCGTCTTTTCCGAATTTAGCGACACTGCCCGCTATCTGGCCGAACAGCTGCAGCTCGCGGGGATTGAGGGCGTCTCGGAGATCGACAGCGGAACCGCGGGCAATCGCACCAGCATCATCCAGCGTTTTTCCCCCTACTACAATGAGAGCTCCAGTCCAGCCTTGGCCAAGGAGGGCAAAGAGGAAATCCGTGTCCTCATCTCGACAGACGTTCTTTCGGAAGGTCTCAACCTCCAGGACGCCTCCCGCCTCATCAACTACGACCTTCACTGGAATCCAGTTCGACTGATGCAACGCATCGGCCGCGTGGACCGGCGCATGAACCCGAAGATTGAGAAGCGCATCATCGGAGACCATCCCGACCAGGAGAAGCTGAGGGGCACGATCGGCTACTGGAACTTCCTGCCGCCGGACGAGCTCGACGATCTTCTGCGGCTCTACAACCGGGTTTCCCACAAGACCTTGCGCATTTCCAAGACGCTCGGCATTGAGGGCGGGAAGCTTCTAAAGTCAGATGATGACTATGAGGATCTGCACAATTTCGACGAACAGCGCGAAGGGACCATCAGCGCCGACGAGGCCATGCATCTGGAGTGGCAGGACCTGCTGAGGGACTGTCCCGGGCTGGAGGAAATCGTCTCTGGATTTCCCGACGGCATCTTTTCAGGAAAAGCGCACTCGAAGCCGAACACAAGGGGGGTGTTCTTCTGTTTTGCCCGCCCGGCGCACGACCGTCAAGCGAGCGAGGTTTCGGGGGAGGACGTCTGGAATACCGACAGCGGCGATGTGAAGTGGTATCTCTACGATCTAGCTTCGGAGAAGATTGTGGAGGAAGCTTCCGACATCATCGGGCTTATCCGCTCCACGCCAGAGACTCGTCGCAAGACGGATATGGAGCGGCTCCACCTCAGCGACATTCGTACGCTCGTCGAGAAACACATAGCCAAGACCTATTTGCGCCGCGTTCAGGCGCCGGTCGGTGTCAGACCGGTCCTCAGGGCCTGGATGGAACTCAGCTAGACATATCGGGAGGGGAAACATGGGCCAAGTCACAGCGGCGGAGCTTGCTGGCGTCGGCAATTTTTCGAAGCTGGTTGATCTTCTGCGCGACAAACTCGAGTGGCCAATCGGCGATGACTACGGCTTCGATGATATCGTCTATGAGTATGACGCTGGCGATCTCGGCCTGAAGCAGGATGAGGTCGCCAAGATCCGAGAAATCCGCCAGCTCCGCCCATTGGTCACGGACCAGGCTTGGGGTATCTTTTTCATTTCGTTCGAGAACAAGAACATCTCGGTCACCGTGCTACGTCGCATGCTGCGGGGCTTGGTGGTTAGGAAGCGCGCGGGAGCCCAGACGCCGAATCGCCAGTCCTGGCAGCTCCATGACCTGATCTTCGTGACCAGTTTTGGCCGTTCTGGCGAGCGCGAGATCGCCTTCGCTCACTTCTCAGATGCCTCCGATACAGGCGATCTTCCTGTTCTGAACGTGCTAGGCTGGAACGGGCGCGATACTAGGCTGCACAACCAATATGTCGCCGAGATGCTTAGCAAGCGGCTGCATTGGCCGGACGACCCCGCTGACGTCAAGAGCTGGCGCGAAGACTGGGGAAGCGCCTTCGAGATCCGGCACGGCGAAGTCATCAGAACGGCGCGAGATTTAGCAATCCGCTTGGCGATCCTCGCCTCGAATATCCGTGCTCGGGCAAATCAATTGCTGGGGGCCGAGTCCGAGAGCGGTCCGATGCGCGGGTTGCTCGACGCCTTCCGCAAAAACCTCATCCAAGACTTGGACGAAGACGGCTTTGCCGACATGTTCGCCCAGACCATTTCATATGGTCTGCTGGCAGCAAAGATTTCGCGTCCGGGAGCCGATCTCGTCGCCGACAACCTCTCGGACATGGTGCCGAAGACGAACCCGTTCCTGCGCGAACTGTTCGCGTCCTTTCTTTCTCTAGGTGGGCGTGATGCGCGTCGGGGTCTGGATTTCGACGAACTCGGCGTTCGCGATGTGGTGGATGCCCTTAATTATGCCAACATGGACGCGGTTTTGAATGATTTCGGCAACCGCAATCCCAAGAAAGATCCGGTGATCCACTTCTATGAAGATTTCCTGAATGCTTACGACAAGGAGCAGAAGGTCGACGCCGGTATTTTCTACACACCGCCTGCCGTGGTGGGTTTCATTGTGCGCGGTGTGGACGAAATGCTGCGCACCGAGTTTGGTCTGCCGCTCGGACTCGCGGATACCACCACCTGGGAAGAGATGACGGCGCGGGATGAGCGGATAAAAATTCCAACCCATGTGAAGCCGGATCAACCTTTCGTCCAGATCCTCGACCCGGCGACTGGCACAGGCACCT
The DNA here is from genome assembly GCF_055811385.1 of Mesorhizobium sp. WSM4849. Lineage (NCBI taxonomy): Bacteria > Pseudomonadati > Pseudomonadota > Alphaproteobacteria > Hyphomicrobiales > Phyllobacteriaceae > Mesorhizobium > Mesorhizobium sp. WSM4849. The sequence continues at coordinate 136,701 of NZ_JBVVPW010000017.1, read as the reverse complement.
TTCTCGTCGAGGTGATCGACCTCATTCACAAGCGGATGGAGGAGACCTGGCGAGAGGACCGAAAGTCGGAAGCGGAGATCAAGGAACTCTGGAATGCCTATGTGCCAAAACACCTACTGCCGCGACTGACCGCCTTCGAACTGAAGATGGCGCCTTACGCCATCGCTCACATGAAGGTTGGCTTGAAACTGGTCGAGACGGGATATCGTTTTGGCTCGGCCGAACGCCTGCACGTCCTGTTGACCAACTCCCTGCAGCCATCGCGCGAGCTTGATCTCGAAGAGCGCATGCGGCTGGAGGCGCTGGCACATGAGGCGCAACGTGCCAACGAGGCGAAGGACCGCACTCCGTTCACGGTCGTCATAGGCAATCCGCCCTACAAGGGCCACTCCGAGAATCCTAGCAAGATTAAAGGCAAGCTCACCTATGCGGGCGAGCTCATCCAGCGCTTCTTCAAGGTGCGCGGTGAGCCGCTCAACGAACGAAATCCGAAATGGCTCAACAATGACTATGTGAAGTTCCTAGCCTTTGCATTGAGCCAGATCGAGCAGACCGGCACTGGCGTTCTTGGCTACATCACGTCCAATTCTTGGCTCGATAGCGCGACCTTCCGCGGGGTCCGTACTGAAATCATCGATGCATTTCCTGTGCTTCGTATCGTCGACCTCCACGGCAACATTAACAAACGCGAGGTTGCGCCTGATGGGACGCGCGATGAGGGTGTTTTCGCCATCGAAGAAGGCACCAACGTCACCATTGCCGGCAAGATCGCGACAAAGTCGACAATTCAGCAAATTGACCTGCTCGGGCGCGTCGGCTCTGGAACCGATGAGGGGAAGTTAGCATGGCTAGAGGCACATGGCTTGCAAGCCGCAGTAAATCCGCTCCATCCTCTTCCTCCCATATTCAGATTGACGCCGATGGAAACCTCCAGAGGTGGTGCAAATCCAATCCTTACTGAGTTCTATTTACAACCATCGTTGCGCGATATGCTTCCGCTGAATAACGCAGGAATAGTGACAGCCAATGACGACCTTTGCGTTCAGTTCACTAGAACCGAGATGGAGACGGCTGGCGAGCAGTTCTTAGCAGTAGACTTGGACCCATTGTTGCTCGAACGTGATCGGCGAGGGGGTGCAAAAGATTGGAAGTTGGAGGCAAAGGCTAATCCCGTACGCGTGAGCCTCAGGAGGACGAAGGAGCCCCGTGACTGGCAAGTCGAGTGGGCGCAGGATGACCTCAAGGCACTATTGGATTGGCGCCATCATGTTCAGCCGGTCGCCTACCGGCCATTCGATGCGCGTTATACGATTTTCACTGGAAGTTCTCGCGGCTTTCAGTGCATGCCGCGACAAGAAATCATGTCTCAAATGCTCGATGGACGCAATCTAGCGCTTTCGACAGTGCGTCAGTTAGCTGCATTTCCGTGGGAGCATGTTCTTGCCTGTCAAAATATACAGGACGATTGCTTCATTTCGAACCGAACTAAGGAACGCGGCTATTTGTTCCCTCTTTGGCTAAAGCAAGCCGGCAGCGAGACGCACCGGCGGCCGAACGTGGAACGCAAGCAGGCAGTCGCCTTTGGCGATATCGTCGACCTGACTTATGAAGACGGAATACCGAAGGGCCAGCAGCAGAGTTTTGGCTCCGACTACCGAAAGGAAAAGGGCGAACAGGCGTCGCTTCTGGAACCCGCCTGGGATGGGCGCGGGGATCTGACTAGGACATTCGGGCCGCGCGACTTGTTCGATTGGATCTACGCCGTCCTGCATTCGCACGGCTACCGAATGCGCTATGCCGAGTTCCTGAAGTCCGATTTCCCGCGCATCCCGAGGCCGAAGGACCGCGCCACCTTCGCCGCAATCGTTCCGCTCGGCTCCGAACTCGTCGCGCTTCACCTGCTGAAATCCGACGAGGCGGCGGTGTTGCGGGACCCCGACATCCGCTTCGCCGGCCACGGCGAGGCGCGGGTGGAGCGGGGCTTTCCGGACTACGAGAACGGTAAAGTAATGATCAACGGCTCGCGCTGGTTCGAGGACGTGCCGCGCGATGCCTGGGAGTTCCATGTCGGCGGTTATCCGGTCTGCCAGAAATGGCTCAAAGACCGCGCCGCCACGGGCGGCACGAACCCGTCGCCTGGTCGTGTGCTGACCGACGAAGATATTCTGCACTACCGGCGCTTAATTGTCGCGCTAACTGAGACCCGGCGCCTGATGGGCGAGATCGACCGTGTTATCGAACAGCACGGCGGCTGGCCGGGAGCATTTCATCTTCCACCTCCGCCTCCGCCTACAATCGAGCAGATAATCCAAGCGGATGAGGGCCAGGACCTCGAATACAAGAGCACGCTACAGTTCGACCTCAAGGAAGGCGCGAAAAGCAAACTAGTGCGCAAGGCCACATTGAAAACGATTGTTGCGTTTCTCAACTCCGGGCCCGGTTTGCTGGCCATCGGCGTAAGCGACGACAAGAGAGTCGTTGGCCTTGAACAGGACTTTTCCACGATGACACCGGAAAAGCGCTCAAGGGAGTGGTTTCAGCAGACCCTCGTAAACCTGATGAATGAGCAGATCGGGAGTGAATTCGCACCATCGTATTCAATCCGTTTCGCCACGCACGAGGGCAAGCTCGCCTGCATTGTGGAGGTCAAGGAACGTGGACCCAAACCGGCGTACCTGAAAGACAATGAAGCTCGCGAGTTTTACGTGCGCACCAGCAATGTCACAAAGCAGCTGAAGGGTGAGGAAATTGCGAACTACATCAATACGCATTGGAGATAACAAACCGACAGCAGCGGCGTTGGCTGTCCCACACGTCGAGACAGCATGATGGATACGTTGCAGTTTGAGATCGCCTGCTTTCTTGCCGAGAAGGCGATGAGACGCACACGAGCCACCTATCAACAGGTCGGCGAGGCGATCGGCTGGAACCACCCTACGGGTCGCGGGGCTGGGCAACAATCTCGAAGTGATCTTGCACTACCTCCACGACCATGAGCTGCCGCCGTTAACGACAATCCTTGTGAAGAAAGGCGAGCGGCACCCTGCAGACGATGCGATGGCCTATATTCGCGGTGCACTGGGCGACATCGATATCGAGGCGGCGCAGCAGCAGGTGTTTGACTTCGACTGGTCGAGTGTGCCGGAACTGGCGCCAGACACAAACAAATTGCCGAATGGCCGCGACGCCTGGCTGACCTCATTCTGGGGATTTGACCCGGCCAACTGGGGTTGCATCGGATTTGCCGACGAAGGAAAGAGGTCTCGATACCTGAACCTGTCGAAACCTGGCGCCTTTGTCGCGATTTATGTGACCAAGGGCAAGGGGCCCGACAACATGCGCGGCAAGTGGTAGGTGTCCTCGAGGTCTCTCACGAAATTGGTCATGCGAAAGACCTCATCTCCGGCGATCGATGGGCTGAGAAAGAGAAAGAAAGACCCGGAGTCGCGAGGCAAATGGCTATACGCCGTCAAGGCAACCCGCGCGTGGCGGATCGTGCCCGAAGACTGGATGCGTGTGGAGGACCTCCTTCCATCGGCCTATGGCAGCGCCCACCCTGAATTCATCGGCTCGAGCGGTGTGCAGGTGACCCGTGAAGAAGCGGAACGGCTACTGCAGTTGGATGTCTATGAAGTCCCCGTCTATGGGCAGACGCAGCCAGTAGATCCCACGATCCAGACGCTCGATACGGCGCTTAGCCCAAGCCGCGCGGTGCCGAAGGGTTTTGCGTCTCGACATGCATGTACCCGCGCTCTTGCGCATCGTTCGCAACTCATTTTACTCCCTACCGACTCGGCCTCAACGCTCGGTCCGCAGCAGCAATCCCGCTAACTATCGGCTCATGAAGTGTCACCTCAAGGTTTAAGCCCGAGGCTACCTTGTCACAAATAGTCGATGTCAACCCAGATGTTACATCGGTCGGGGAGGAGGGTGTTACGTCACCTCAGGGCATACCCCGGCGTGCAACAATGGCAGCTATGCGCCGCTACGGTCGCGCGATTACATTTGCCGTCATCCAAAAGCCGTTTTAGCAACTCGGCCCAATCAGCCGACAGACTCGTGGCCGGGCGCTCGGTTATTGCGAGTGGCGAACCCATTCGGAAGTGACCGTTCGTCTGTCAGGCGGAAGTTACAGAAAGGCCACTCCATAAGCGCGATGAAACGGCGGACGTTTCAATGGTGCAGTAGAAGTTCGATGCCCCGGATGCGCCACGGCTCGAGGGATGCGACGAAATGCGGAGGGGCCCCTTGCCAAGATCGCGGTAGTTCACCACACTTCTTGCACTTACCATTTCTTTGCCCCTGACAACACGGACGGTGGTTCTCTAATCAATCAACTTCCAGTGGGCTGACGAACTCGCACTTGCTGGTTTTAGTGAAAACCTTTTTTCGGGGGCCGCAGAGTGCGTTATGATCTGGAAAATATCGTTCAAAATTGGCTTCGCCTCGGCTACGTAGCCGTGCCCCCATCCAAAGAGGTCCGTCTTTTCAACCTCGACGGTATCGATCTTGTCGAACAGAAATATTGGAGGTAGTAGGCCAACTCGCGCATAATCGTGAAGCCATCCTGATGCAGACAGCGCGACATCGCCGCCGCAAACGTAGGATGTGGTACGTCCGGAGTTAAGAATGATGTGCGGACCGACGTTCTTCATCACGTCTTGGTCTACGTCCGCTGCTGCCAGTATGATCTGATTGATGCCGCTTAATTTGTCCGGTTGCTGGTATCCGATGATTTCCAGGGCACCTGTTAAGCAGCGGCAGCCCATGCTGTGCGCGATGACGTTCACACCGACACCTCTCGCGTTTTTCAGGTAACTCAAAAGGTATTCGACCAACACATATTTGCTCGCTTCCACGGCTGCCTCATCGGCAGGGTACCCTTTCAGCGTCCCCTTCGAAGGCCAACTGAACAAGCTCACTCCGCGTTCAAGACCAAGATCGAACCCAATTTGGGCAGCCCAAAGCACGGCTGTTTCAAAATTGTTGTTGTAGCCATGGATTAGAATAGTCGGCGGGGAAGCGCCCTTTGACGTCGAGAAGTTGTCGCGCACGACCTGCCAGTGAAGCTCATCGTCGAGAAGAACAAGCTTCCTAATTTTCAGTCGGTCATCACCCTTGAGCAGCCGTTTCCAGAATGGCGAACCAATAGATCCTACCTTGTGCGCCTTGGGAACGAAGACTTCACAGGATCCGTAAGAGAGAGCGGTGTTGCGTTCGGAGCCGAACGAAATGTCGGCCCCCGTTCGAAGGAGATTTCGATTCGTTGCATAGAGTACCTGGTAGGTCGGCTCTTTGCTGTCACCAGGATTTTGCATCCCCAGGCGCGGCAGCGAGTAAGCCTCGCCCGCCCAGCCGTCGAGGTCGAAATCGTCAGTCTTGTCAGCGGAGGCGAGGACGCGCTGCCTCTGAGCTTGCGGTATTGAAAGCCGTTCGATGATCGCCCCAGCGAAATTAGCGCCTTCCAGTTGTGCATCTTCAAACCGTGCTCCGGCAAAATTTGCGTGGATAAAGTCGGCTCCCTGCGCTCTGACTCTCGAAAGGTCAGCGCGATTGAATTTTGCGCTGTTAAAGGTGGCTTCGGTTAAGTCAGCTCCAGAGAGGTCAGCGCCTTCAAACTTTGATCTCGAAAAATCAAGGCCAGTAAAATTGGCCTCTCTGAGGTTGGCGTTGGAAAAATTGAAGCGCCTAAAGAAATCTGATCGCGTCCTGCCATCATACCATTCGGGAATAGCCTCGCGAAAATTCAGCCCCGAAAGGTCGGGGTTGAATTTCACCAGCCGACGACGATCATTCCAAGCAGAATGGCCATCTTTAACCCACTCTACATGTTCTGCTTTTGCCACGTGTTTCCCCCCTTGATCTGCTACGCTTTCAGATGTGCTGCCTTCTAAATCAAGAAACTGATCGGCGAATAGATCCTTCCACGGAGTGAAGTTACACACTAGGTGACAAGCGCCACAAGTTTCCTCCGGTTTTTGAGAAAGTCCCTAGGTTGATGTTCGCCTAAGGCGGCCTAGTTTTCCAGAGTTTTTGGCGAACTAGTTGGGCGTAAAATTACCCGGCGAGAAGTGCGGTCGATGGCTGCTGTTGTCGTCCGTCCATGGGTTGATCCGGACCCGAGCCTCGGCCAGATACGAGAACAGCGTCTCGTTAATCCGAGACAACCGCATTCAACCCCTGAAAGGTCAGATGTCTTAGTGCTGCATCACATTAGATGACTCCTGGCACTTTCTGCCCCTTGGCTCTCCAACGAACGCTGCAGAACTGGCTATACAATCACGGCGCACAGATTGAGTAATGTCCGGTCCGGGGTGCGCCGTCGTGCTGGCGGCCGACATTGTGGCTATAGAGGAATGACCGCTTTTCTATGTTCGTTTGCTTCAAGCGGACAGACGGCACACAGCCCAAATCACGACATTTATGGATCGGCTTGATAAAGCGGCATCTGGCGCAACCACGACCTCTAGCGTGATCGCCGACGAAGTCCGCTTTCGGGATGCAGCAAAGCTGATCTCTATGGCCGAGATCAGGCGCTAAGCGGTCGCGGCACGAGGAACGAAGGTCACCAACGGGTCATTGAACGCTGGATAGCGAGTAAGGTCCGGTTTGAGAGGAAAATCGGCGCCGGAAGGCGGCATTGGGTCACCACTTTCCCTTGGCCTCCGTTCAGAGATGGTCTGCAAGGGGTAGGTCGGATCTTGGCGGGTACCAGGCGTCATGTGTGGATGCCCCGTGATGCAAGGAGGTTTTCGAACGTCGAGGGCATGTGATCGGTGCGGTTATGTGTCAGGCCACGCTGTTGCGGCGTATCCGGCGCAACTTTTTAAAGAATCCGATATCGCGAAAGCCTGCCAGCTTTTTCTTAGTATTTGGTTGCGAAGAGTCCCATGATCTGTGTCGTTGTCCAAACTTCTGTGTCGTCCGACATTTATTGGCGCACCCGACAGGATTCGAACCTGTGACCTCTGCCTTCGGAGGGCAGCGCTCTATCCAGCTGAGCTACGGGTGCTTTCAGGATCGACGATCCGGAAAACGAACCAGCCGGTAAACCGGCCAGCCACGGCTTCTTAGCGGAAGCCGGCGCGGGCTTCAACGGGCAAGTGGCAGGCGGCAAGGCTGCGAACTCGGAATAACGCATTTTTGGGATTGCTCATTCCACGGAGGCCCGCGATCTGGAGCCGGCCATGACCCTCGAAGGTACGAGAAGCAAGGCCAAAGGCCGGCAACCTGCGGTTTTGTCGGAGCTATGAGAATGGCGCCAAAGCCTGAAACGAAAAACCCGCCTCGGCGGGCGGGCGCAAATCAGCACTATGAATAAATTCCTAGCATAATTGCCGTCACCTGTCAAGTTGAAACCGCCGATCAAGAGCTCGCCCCCAACTCCCGAACCCCTCTCACTGCTCGGCATACAGCAGCCGCGTCGTCGTGTTCGACGTCGGCGACAGGTTGCGCTGGATCAGCGCCTCGACGTGGTCGTTGCGCTGGCGCGCGCTGTCGGCGCCCATCACCACGAGGATGAGCCGGCGGCCGTCGGCATCGTAGGAGGTGACGATGTTGAAGCCCGACGCTCTGATATAGCCGGTTTTGATGCCGTTGACGCCGCGGACGCGGCCGAGCATGTCGTTGTGGCCGCGCACCAGCCTGCCGCGGAACATGAAGTCGCTTTCGGAGAAATAGTGGAAATGCTGCGGGAAGCGGGCGCGCAGCGCCGTGCCGAGCACCGCCATGTCGCGCGCCGTCGTCAGCTGGCCGGCGTCCGGCAGGCCCGAAGCGTTGCGGAAGACGGTGCTGCGCATGCCGATCTGGCGCGCTTTGGCCGTCATCATCGCGGCAAACGCCTGTTCGCTGCCGCCGAGATATTCGGCGACGGCGACCGCCACGTCATTGGCCGATTTTACGGTGATCGCGCGGATCGCCGATTCGACATCGATCGTCTCGCCGCGCCTGAAGCGCAGCTTGGTCGGCGGCTGCCTGGCGGCGTTGTCCGAGACCGGGATCAGCGTCGTCTTGCTGATTCGGCCCTGATCCAGCGCCTCGAACAGCAGGTAGAGCGTCATCATCTTGGTCAGCGACGCCGGATAGCGCGGCGCCGTCGAATTGGCCTCGAACAGCGTCTTGCCGCTGCTGCCGTCGATGACGACAGCCGCATATTTCTGCGCCGGCGCCGGCACCGCCAGCATGGTCTCAGTCGGCGTCGTCGCGCAGCCGGCGACGAGCCCTAGCAGCGCCAGCGCCGCGACAAATCTTTGGATGAACGGAAAGAGGCGCGGTTTGGACACTGTTCTGGAGGGTAGCTGTTGCTGAAACGAATGGGAAACTAGCCTAACCCAATGGCGCCGTCTATTTCGTTAACACCGGTCTTCAGGGCAATCGCTTCAGGTTTGAATTCCCCCGCTCCTGGCGTTGGCGCCGCCCCTCACCTGCCTGTCGGCATCCTCTCCCCGTATAGTGACGGGGAGAGGGACGCTGTCATCGACGGTTTCGCCAACCACCAGCGTTCGCAAGAAGGGCGCCGGCATTGCGGCCAGCTTCTTTCTCTCCCGTTTACGGCAGGGCTATCGCTGGGCCGAGGCTTTCGCTTTACGATGGACCCCCACCCTAACCCTCCCCACAAGGGGGAGGGAACGCTGCCGCGCGCCTTTACTTTCCCTTTAGCGCGCCGGAAGGCAGGCAATTTGCCGAGGTCAGCGCCAACGGAAGTCTCCCTCCCCCTTGTGGGGAGGGGTTAGGGGTGGGGGTACATCGTAGAGCGAAAACCTCGGCTTTACCTGCGATAGTGCCCATCACCCAGCTTGCGCAACCGGCACCGAGCGGGTTTGCTGGCGCCGGCAGAATCAGCAGGTGCGCCATGGATACGCTCACGATCAAGGCAAAAGGCATTTCGGTAACTGTCGATCTCACCGTCGGCCATCTCGCCGAGATAGTGGTCGATATCGACGGGCGCCGGCTAAAACCGCTGCATCGCGCGCCGTGGATCGACGAGCCGCGCGAGACGCTGCCGCAGGACCTGCCCGAGGGCACCGTTCGCCTGTCCGGCGATTTTTTATGCGCGCCGTTTTCGCGAAGCGATGTCGAGGAAGCACCCTTGCATGGCTGGCCGGCCAACAGCCCCTGGGATGTCGTCGCCTCCGCGGCGGCTGCCGATGGCTGGCGCGCCGTTTTCAGGCTGCAGCACAAGGTCATGGGCGCGACGGTCGACAAGGTCCTCACCTTGCGCGGCGACCATCCGTTTCTCTATCAGGAACATGTCTTTTCCGGCGGGTCGGGCGCGATTTCCGTCGCCCATCATCCGATGACGGCGATGAAGGACGGCGGCAAGCTGGCCTTCTCGCCGAAGCGATTTGCGGCAACGCCGGACGACCCGCTCGAGCCCGACCCGGCCCGCGGCCGTTTCCGCTTCGCCTATCCCGCGCGTTCCGCCGACCTGACGCGTTTTCCGGCCGCCGATGGCGGCACGCTCGACCTGACCGACTACCGCATGGACCAGAGCCGGGAGGATTTCGTCACGCTGGTCGAGGCCGACCATGGCGGGCCGGGCTGGACCGCACTGGCGCGAAAAGCGGAAGCCGATCTCGTTGTGGTGCTGAAGAACCCGGCCGAGCTGCCGGTCACCATGCTGTGGATCAGCAATGGCGGTCGCGCCTACCCGCCGTGGAGCGGCCGCCATCGCGGCGTGCTCGGCATCGAGGACGGCCGCACCGCGCTCGGCCATGCTGCGTCGCTGGGTGACAACTGGCTGAAGCGGGAAGGGGTGGCGACCGCCTTTGCCCTTGGCGAAGGCCGCAATGTCTCGTTCCGCCACGTCATCGGCGCACTGCCCTTATCAGGCGGCGAGCCGCCGCGCGACATCGCCACCGCGCAGGGGCACATGCGTGTTGCGGCGGCTGACGGTTCGACGCGGGATGTCGCTTTCGACGGCGATTTCCTGAGGATTGGCAGGTCGGTTCCTGTCTGATTGGGTTGTGCGCAGGCATTCGCTCAGCGGGCGCTTGCGCTGCCCCTCACCTGCCTGCCGGCGTCCTCTCCCCGTATAGTGACGGGGAGAGGGGCGCTCTCATCGACGGTTTCGCCAATCACCAGCGTTGCAGGAAGGGCGCCAACATCGCGGCCAGCTCTTTCTCCCCGTCACTATACGGGGAGAAATGCCCGGCAGGGCAATGAGGGGCGGCGCCGACCTCGACAATTGGTCGGCCTTCAACAGCAAGCGATCATTACTGAAGCGACTATCCTGGACAACGTCAATCCCGCGTTTGAAATTCTCGCGAACTGTCGCCAAGATGCGATCGAAAACACCCAGCCAGAAAGGCTCCGATGTCCGAGATTGCTCACCTCGCCGCCACCATCTTCAAGCGCGCCGGCAAGGCGCAGCGTTTTGTCGTTGCCATCGCCGGTCCTCCGGGCGCCGGCAAGTCGACGCTGTCGGCCCGCCTGCATGAACTGCTGCCGGAAGGTGCGGCCGAAATCGTGCCCATGGATGGGTTCCATTACGACGATATCGTGCTCGAGCAGCGCGGCCTGCGCGCGCGCAAGGGCGCTCCGGAGACCTTTGACTTTGCCGGTTTCGAAACCTTGCTGAAGCGCATCCGCGCGGCCGAGCCCGACATCGCCATTCCGGTGTTCGACCGCAGCATGGAGCTGTCGCGCGCCGCCGCTTCGATCATCGCCGCCGACACCAAGTTCATCCTGGTCGAAGGCAATTATCTCTTGCTTGACGAAGAACCCTGGTCGCGGCTGGCGCCGCTGTTCGATTTCTCGATTTTCGTCGATGTGCCGCGCGCTGAGCTCGAGCGCCGGCTGTTGGAGCGATGGCATGAGCATGGCCGCTCCGACGAGGACGCCCGCGCCTGGATCGCCTACAACGACATGCCCAACATCGACCGCGTGCTTGCCCGCCGCCGCCCTGCCGATCTGGTGATCTCGCCGATCAATCCTGATTTGCAGGACAGCCCGCACCTGGAACCTTAGGACTTTCCGACCGTTATGGCAGATACGGCAATGATGCTGACATGAGGAAACTGTCCGATGGCAACTCCGATGGCAACCAAGGCAAGAAAGCCTGCGCCCGGCAAGGGTAGGGCAACTCGATCAAAGGCAATTGAATCCAAGGCAACTGAATCAAAGACCGGCGCTGGCCCGGCGGTCGCCGCCCGCTCGAAGGATGCGACTAAGCGCACCTTTGGCAAGGCGGCACCGAAGAAGGTGATGCCCGCCGCAGCCAAGGCACCGGCAAAACCGGCCAAACGCAGGAAATCGGCAAATGGCGGCTTGGCAGACAGCGCAATGCGCACCGTCAAGACGACGGCCAATGTTGCGGCCGGCGCGGTTGTCGCCGCGGCCAAGAGCGCTGCGTCCCTTGCCGCTTCCGTTATGGGCAAAGGCGGCCATGGCCAAGGCCGGCGCTAAAACGAAAGCCAAGGCGAAATAGGCCGAGTTTCTGCGGCTACGGTCGGTTTGATCAGCCGCGAGCGGGGATGGTGAGGCCCTTTTGCACCGCCGGCCGGGCAAGGCCGCGTTTCAGCCATGCCGCGACATTGCGAAAGTCGTCGAAGCCGACTAGCTCCCCTGCCTCGTAAAAACCGATCAAATTGCGCACCCAGCCCAGCATCGAGATATCGGCGATGGTGTAGTCGTCGTCCATGATCCAGCTGCGGCCTTTCAGCCTCGTCTCGAGTACACCGATCAGCCGCCGCGATTCGTCGCGATAGCGCGCCAGCGGCCGCTTGTCGGCGATCTCGCGTCCGGCGAATTTGTGGAAGAAGCCGACCTGGCCGAAGATCGGCCCGATCGAGGCCATCTGGAAGAACACCCACTGGATCGTTTCGTAACGCCGCACCGGGTCGGCCGGGACCAGCTTTCCGGTCTTGTCGGTGAGATAAAGCAGGATGGCGCCGGATTCGAACAGCCCGATCGGCTTGCCGCCCGGGCCGTCCGGATCGATCATCGCCGGGATCTTGCCGTTGGGGTTCAGCGACAGGAATTCCGGCGTCCAGCTCTCGTTCTTGCCGATGTTCACCGCATGCGCCTCGTATGGCAGGCCGAGTTCCTCGAGCGCGATCGACACCTTCACCCCGTTCGGGGTCGGGAACGAATAGAGCTGGATGCGGTCGGGATGGCTGGCCGGCCAGCGCGTGGCGATCGGAAAGGCGGACAGGTCGGTCATCGAAACTCCTGGGCGGGATTTTTCGCGCGCAAGCGCGCGGTCGTGGCGAGCGGCAACAAGTCTCGCCGTATCTGGGGAACCGGTTGCGGTCAGACCGCCTTGAACGCCAGCACCGCATTGGTGCCGCCGAAGGCGAAGCCGTTGCTGATCGCCGCGCGCACCTTGCGCTCGCGCGCCACATTCGGCGTGATGTCGAGATCGCAATCGGCGTCGGTTTCGCGAAAATTGGCCGTCGGCGGCACGATGCCTTCGCGGATCGCCATCACGCAGGCGATCAGCTCCAGCGCGCCCGACGCGCCGAGGCAGTGGGCGTGCATCGATTTGGTCGAGGAGATCGAAAGCCTGTGGGCATGATCGCCGAAGACGCGCTTGATCGCCGCCGTCTCGATCTGGTCGTTGGCCCTGGTGCCGGTGCCATGCGCATTGATATAGTCGATGTCTTCCGGGTTGAGCCTGGCATCGACGAGGCAGAAGCGCATCGCCGCCTCCGGCCCTTCGATGGTCGGCGCGACGATGTCGGAGGCATCGCCGGAAAGACCGGCGCCGGCAATTTCGGCGAGAATCGTGGCGCCGCGCGCCATGGCATGCTCGTAGGTTTCCAGCACAACCATGCCGGCGCCTTCACCGAGCACCAGGCCCTGGCGATCGGCCGAAAACGGCCGGCAGGTGTCGGGTGCCAGCACCCGCAGCGCCTCCCAGCCTTTCAGGATGCCCCAGACCAGCGGCGCATCGGTGCCGCCGGCGAGCATGACATCGGCACGGCCGAGCCTGATCTGGTCGACCGCCGAGGCAATGGCGTGGTTGGACGAGGAGCAGGCCGAGGTGACGCCGAAGACCGGCCCGCGCAGGCCGAGATTCATGCTGACATGGCCGGCCGCAGCGCCCGGCATCACTTTCGGCACGGTGAAGATGCCGGTGCGGTTCTTGCCCTCGAGCAGGATGGCGCGATAGCTCTCTTCGATCGCCTCCCAGCCGCAGACGCCGACGCCGACGATGGCGCCCATCCGGTAGGTGTTGGCTGCGTGCGGGTTCAGCCCGGCTTGTTGCGCGGCCTCCCGCGCGGCGATCGTCGCCAAAAGGCTGAAGCGGTCCATCGAGACGACCTGCTTGCGGTCGATGCCGTGATCGGGAAGCGTCCTGATTTCGCAGCCGACCCTGATTTTCAGGTCATGCAGCTCCGAATTGACGATCGGGCCGATGGCCGAGCGGCCGGCGCGCATCTCGCCCCAGATCGCGGGCGCATTGGTGCCGAGCCCGCATATGCCGCCGATGCCGGTAATGACGACGCGCTTGTGCATTCGGTCAGGCTTTTTTCGCGATCAGCGCGCGAACCGCCTCGACCATGTCGCCGACGTTCTTCAGGTTGCTCCAGGCATCGACCGTGTTCATCTCGATCTCGATGCCATACTGTTCCTCGAGGTCGAAGATGATCTCCGTCAGTTCCAGCGAATGAATGCCAAGTGAGGTCAGTTCGGTGCTGGTGGTGATTTCTTCGCCACCGGGCTCGGCATGAGCTTTGATCTTCTCGATGATGTCCGTTGCCAGCTGGTCAGCCATTCGGTTCCTTCCCCAACCCTTGTCGTTTCCCGGCGCCGACTGATCGACGCCTCTTTTTCCCCAGGCTCAAATCGTCATCATCGCCTTTTATCCCGACAGGCGCTGTGTGACCGTACCAAGACGGCTCCTCTATAGAAACCGAAACGTTGTCAAGCAACAAGCTATATGTCGACAAAGCCGCCCGGTGTGGTCTGGATTTGAGGTTCCTACGACTTGATGCCACCGGCGGATAGGAACCTCAAATCCAAACCACACCAGAGTCCCGTAAGTTGCTCATATGGCTTTGAATCCGAAATTCGTTCATTACGCTGCTCCAAAGTGATGCGAATTTCGGATTCAAACCATATGAGTGTGCTTAAGTTGGCGCCGTGGATATCATCGGACATAACCTGACCTTTGTGCCGCCGGCCCAGCGCGTCGCCGGAACGGCGCAGCTCGGCTGTGACAAAAATGGCGGCCGCACGCGTCTTCGGCGGCTTTATCAGGATGGTTCCGCCAAGATCCGCATGCCGGCCGTCTCGGCCGATCCGCTCGAAGCCGTCCTGATCAACACCGCCGGCGGGCTGACCGGCGGCGACCGCCTCGGCTGGGAGGTCGATGTCGGCGCCGGCGCCTCCGCCACCATAACCACCCAGGCCTGCGAGAAGGTCTACCGCGCTGCGTCCGATCGCGCCGAGGTGCGGGTGAAGCTGACAGTCGGCGCCGGTGGCCGCATCGCCTGGCTGCCGCAGGAAACCATCGTCTTTGATCGATCGGCCTTTGCCCGCAGGCTCGACCTGGAGATTGCCGCCGGTGCCGAGGCGCTGGTGCTCGAGGCGACCGTCTTCGGCCGGCTCGCCATGGGCGAACGCGCGGCGCATGCCGCTTTCCACGACCGCTGGCGCGTCAGCCAGGAAGGAGCGCTCGTTCATGCCGAGGATTTCCGCATCGGGCCCGGCATTGCGGCCATTCTCAGCCGTTCCGCCGTGGCCGGCGGCGCCATCGCCATGGCGACGGTGCTGATGATCTCGCCGCGGGTGGAGGCTTTGCTCGATCCCGCCCGCGACATCATCGGTGGCCAGGGCGACGCCAGCGTCTGGAGCGTGAAGAAATCTGGCAAGCTTCTTGCGAGGCTGTTTGCCGAGGACGGCTACCAGCTCCGCAAGCGGCTGGTTCCGCTTGTCGAATTGCTCAACGGACGGGCGGGTCTGCCCAAATTATGGTCACTCTGATTCCGATTACGCCATCCTAGGGAAACGCATGAACCTGACGCCAAGGGAAAAGGACAAGCTGCTCATCGCCATGGCGGCGATTGTGGCGCGCAAGCGGCTCGAGCGCGGCGTCAAGCTCAATCACCCGGAGGCGATCGCGCTGATCACCGACTTCGTCGTCGAGGGCGCCCGCGACGGCCGCCAGGTCGCCGAACTGATGGAGGCCGGCGCCCATGTCGTCACCCGCGCGCAGGTGATGGAAGGCATCGCCGAGATGATCCATGACGTTCAGGTCGAGGCGACGTTTCCCGACGGCACCAAGCTGGTGACCGTGCATGAACCGATACGGTGAGGAGAGGAAAATGCTTGAGCTGCGCCCCAACTGCGAATGCTGCGACAAGGACCTGCCGCCTGAGGCGACGGATGCGCTGATCTGCACCTTCGAGTGTACCTTCTGCGCCGAGTGCGTGGAACATGTGCTGGGCGGCGTTTGTCCAAACTGCGGCGGTGATTTCGCACCGCGCCCGATCCGGCCGGCAGCGATGCTGAACAAATATCCCGGCTCGACAAAGCGTGTCCTCAAGGCCGAAGGCTGCGGCCCGGCCCGCAAGGCCGCGTGACGGCACGATCCTGACAACGGAAGGCATATCGATGGTCCCCGCAACGATCAAACGCACGTCGCTCTCGGCGATCCTGCTTCTCGCCGCCGGCCTCCTCTTCGGCGTCTTGTGAGGCTGGCGATGATCCCGGGCGAAATCATCACGGCAGGCGGCGAGATCGAACTCAACAAGGGCCAGCCGACCGTCACCATGAAAGTGGCCAACAGCGGCGACCGGCCGATCCAGGTCGGCAGCCACTACCACTTCTTCGAGACCAATGAGGGGCTGAAATTCGATCGCGACATGGCGCGGGGCATGCGCCTCGACATCGCTGCCGGCACGGCGATGCGCTTCGAGCCCGGCCAGGAGCGCGACGTCACCTTGGTGCCGCTCGGCGGCAAGCGCGAGGTCTACGGGTTCCAGCAGAAAATCATGGGCGCGCTGTGAGATCCAACGCGTCGAGCAGTTTCGGCTCAGCTGGGCGGCTTGGCCGCCGCGTAGATGACGACCTTGCCAGGATCGTCGAATTCCACGGCGAGAACGTCTTCGGTCTGCACGCGTCGAGAGTCGATGGCGTTGAACAGCAATGCGTTCGCCTCGATCTCCTGGCGCAGTTCCGCAATGTCGTCCTGATGCTGTTCGACCTTGCTTTCTATCGCCGGCGGCAGACCGCCTTCCGTGCGCGCGGCGTCGGTGAGGAACACGATATCGACTTTGTCGAGCTTGGATGTCTTGCGCACCGTACCGATGTTTTCACGCGTCCGGTCGATCGCCGTGGCGACTTTGCCGGCTTCGACAGCCGTGTTGGTCTCTTCCTGGCCGACCTCCGAGCCGATGATCTTGTTGACGGTATCAGGGCCTTCCAGGCCCTGTGCATTCAGCGCGGCCTGGGGAATGCTCGCCGCGAGAAACGCAGTTGCGGCAATCATATGCAGCCATCTGGTGTCGGGGAAGGTGGTGATCGCCATCGCTCGCTCTCAGAGCCTCTTTCGAGACTCGCTTCTACGCCAAAAAGTCGAAACGTATTCCGCCCTGCGAAGGTTCCCTCCCCGATGCGGCAGGCCGACCTTGTGCCGGCCCGCCACAGCGCATCGTCAGCTCGCTTTCTTGGTGATCAAGGTCAGCGAGCCGTTGGCGTCCATGCTGGCGGCGATCACTTGCGCCGAGGTGAGTCCTTTGGCTTCGAGCGCGGATTTGACCTGCGGGGTCGAGTCAATCGAGCTGCGCAATTTCTGCAGGCCGTCCTCGCCGCGCTTGGCGATCACTTCGTTGACCTTCGTCTGCGTTTCCTTGGGCAGTTCCTCGATGTCGACGACGTTGACGGTCTGAATCGCCGGAACTTCCGGCTGAGCCGGCTGAGCGCCGGGCGCCGCGGGGGCGGGCGAAGCCGGCGGCTCGCCGGGTTGCGGCGCCGGCTGTTGCTGGGCGCTGGCAGCGGTCGCGAGCAGGAGGGTGGCGGCGGCTGCGAGACTTATCGTTTTGCGCATGGATATTCCTTTCCATCGATTGGCAGACGGTCGTTTTGGGGTGACCCGGCCACCTCAAACGTTAAATGGGATCGGAAGGTGTCGCTCAGCGGGTCATTGCGTGACCATAGGATGGCGACAATGTGGGGCCGGGCTTCGACCGGCTGTGTTTTGGACCGTGTTTCGGGAGCAATTGCTGATGGCTAGAATCACCCGCGCCGCCTATGCCCAGATGTACGGCCCGACCGTCGGCGACAAGGTGCGGCTGGCCGACACCGAACTGTTCATCGAGGTCGAAAAGGATTTCACCCTTCATGGCGAAGAGGTGAAATTCGGCGGCGGCAAGGTCATCCGCGATGGCATGGGCCAGAGTCAGGTGTCTCGCGCCCAAGGCGCGGTCGACACCGTCATCACCAATGCGCTGGTCGTCGATGCATCAGACGGCATCTTCAAGGCCGATATCGGCCTCAAGGACGGACGCATCGCCGCGATCGGCAAGGCCGGCAATCCGGACATGCAAAACGGTGTCACCATCATCATCGGCCCCGGCACCGAGATCATCGCCGGCGAAGGCAAGATCCTGACCGCCGGCGGCTTCGACGCGCATATCCATTTCATCTGCCCGCAGCAGATCGAAGAGGCGCTGATGTCAGGCATCACCACCATGCTCGGCGGCGGCACCGGACCGGCGCATGGCACGCTGGCGACGACCTGCACGCCTGGGCCGTGGCATCTGGCGCGCATGATCCAGTCCTTCGACGCCTTCCCGATGAACATCGGCCTGTCGGGCAAGGGCAACGCGTCCTTGCCGGCCGCGCTTGAAGAGATGGTGCTGGGCGGTGCCTGCTCGCTGAAGTTGCATGAGGACTGGGGCACGACACCAGCGGCAATCGACTGCTGCCTGTCGGTCGCCGACAACTACGACGTGCAGGTGATGATTCACACCGACACGCTGAACGAGTCCGGCTTTGTCGAAAACACGGTGGCGGCGATCAAGGGCCGCACCATCCACGCCTTCCACACCGAAGGCGCCGGCGGCGGCCATGCGCCCGACATCATCAAGGTTTGCGGCCTGCCCAACGTCATCCCGTCCTCGACCAATCCGACCCGGCCCTACACCGTCAACACGCTGGCCGAGCATCTCGACATGCTGATGGTCTGCCATCATCTGTCGCCGTCGATCCCCGAAGACATCGCCTTTGCCGAAAGCCGCATCCGCAAGGAGACCATCGCCGCCGAAGACATTTTGCACGACATTGGCGCCTTCTCGATCATCTCGTCCGACAGTCAGGCGATGGGCCGCGTCGGCGAGGTGGCGATCCGCACCTGGCAGACCGCTGACAAGATGAAGCGCCAGCGCGGATCGCTGCCGCAGGAGACCGGCGACAACGACAATTTCCGCGTCCGCCGCTACATCGCCAAATACACGATCAACCCGGCCATCGCGCATGGCCTGTCGAACGAAATCGGCTCGGTGGCGGTCGGCAAGCGCGCCGATCTGGTGCTGTGGAACCCGGCCTTCTTCGGCGTTAAGCCGGACATGGTGCTGATCGGCGGCATGATCGCCGCCGCCCCGATGGGCGATCCCAACGCCTCGATCCCGACGCCGCAGCCAATGCACTACCGGCCGATGTTCGGCGCCTATGGCAAGGCGATGACAAACTCGTCGGTGACCTTTGTCTCGAAAGCCGCGCTCGATGCCGGCCTGCGCGGCAGGCTCTCCGTCGACAAGCAGATGGTCGCCGTCGAGAACACCCGCGGCGGCATCGGCAAGCATTCGATGGTGCTCAACGACGCCACCCCGCATGTCGAGGTCGATCCCGAAACCTACGAGGTCCGCGCCGACGGCGAATTGCTCACCTGCGAACCGGCCACGGTGCTGCCGATGGCGCAACGGTATTTTCTGTTCTGATCCCTTACCATCGCCTTGGCGGCTGAGCGTCAAATATCGATGCCTCAGTTGTCCTAGGCTCTCACGTGCCGTTTTGCGATTGTCTCGAAATTGGGGCATGATGGGCTCATGAACAGGATTGATCGTCTCAGGGCCCTCACTCCCTACGAAGCGGACTACGTCCAGTGGTGCGCCGAGCAAGGCGCGTTGTTGCGCGAAGGTCGTTTCTCCGACCTCGATCGTGAGAATCTTGCCGAGGAGATCGAGAGTTTAGGGAGACGTGACAAAAGAGAAATTCGCAGTCGGATGGAGGTGCTGCTTGCACATCTCCTAAAATGGGAATTCCAACCGGGCCATCGAAGTCATAGTTGGCAGTCGTCAATTTCCGAACAGCGCATCTGGATCGGAAACATCATCAAGGACAGCCCGAGTCTTCGCCGATACCCGGCTCAGATTTTCGACCAGGCTTACGGGCATGCGGTGCTTGTCGCGGTTAGGGAAACGGGTCTCAGGAAATCTCACTTTCCAGGCGAACCTCCATTCACATCCAAGCAGGCGCTCGATGAACGATTTTGGCCGGGCAACCCACTTTCGATGGGCGATTTCCTGCGGGATTAGCTGGCTTCTTCTTTAGCGTGTTCCTTGCCAAGGGGTAGCTAATGAACCAGCAACTCCCTTACGCCCACGACATCTTCCCGCACATCCGCATCGTCATGGGCATGGTGATCGGCCTTGGCGTCACGCGGCTTTTGTCGGGGCTGGCCCGCATCGTCCAGCATCCGGGCCAATACCGGCTCTATCCGGTGCATCTGGCCTGGGTTGTGTCGGTGCTTTTGATGCTGGTGCATTTCTGGTGGTGGGAATTCGGCCTGTTCCAGATCGAGACCTGGACCTTCGGCAAGTACCTGTTCATCATCTTCTACGCGGTCACGCTGTTCATGCTCTGCGCGCTGCTGTTTCCGGACTCGATGCTGGACTACACCAGCTACGAGGATTTTTTCTATTCACGCCGCGCCTGGTTCTTCGGCTTGCTGGCGGCGACCTATCTGCTCGACGTGATCGATACGCTGCTGAAGGGGCCCGAGCATTTCGCCCGCTTCGGTGTTGAATATTTGTTCCGCACGCCGGTGTTCGTCGCATTATGCGTCATCGCGATGCTTGTCCGCGATCGCCGCTTCCACATCGCCTTTGTCGCCGCCGCCCTCATCTACCAGATATCGTTTATCCTGCGGCTCTTCGACACGATTGTTTGAGCACCATTGGGGCGGCGGACGCGATAGGCTACGCTTGTTGGGAAAGGCAGTTTTTACATGAAGCTCGACATCCGCACCGATTTCACCAAATTCCCGCGTGCCGTCTCGGTGCTCGCCGCCGGCGAAGCGGGAGCGGTCACGCCGTATGATCGTGCGGTGCTGGCCCATGACGAGCGGCATCTGCGCCGCCGCGCCATCGAAACGGCCCGTAGCGACAAGGTGCTGGTCGACCTGCCCGAGCCGGTTGCCTTGAACGATGGCGACCGGCTGGTGCTGGAGGATGGCCGCCACATCGAGATCATTGCGGCCGAGGAACCGCTCTACGATATCCGTGCCAGCGGCCCTGTCCATCTGGCCGAGCTTGCCTGGCATATCGGCAACCGCCACCTGGCTGCCGCCATCGAGGCTAACCGCATCCTCATCCTGCGCGATCATGTCATCAAGGCGATGCTGGAAGGGCTGGGTGCGACCGTGAGCGACGTTGCCGAGCCGTTCAAGCCGGTGCGCGGCGCCTATTCCGGGCACAGTCACGGTCATGCCCATGCCGAGGCGCATGCGCACAGCCACGCCGAGGCGCATTCCCACGCCCACGGGGAGTCGCATTCCCACAGCCACTCGCACGACCATGACTGACCAGCCTTCCAACATCGCTTTGTTGCGGCTGATGGCGTGGCTGTCGCCTGCCTTCCCGGTCGGCGGTTTTTCCTACAGCCATGGTCTCGAACAAGCCGTGCATGCCGGGCTGGTCGCCGACAGCGAAAGCCTCGCCGCATGGCTGGAGACGCTGGTCGAGATGGGCTCGGGCTGGAACGATGCCGTGCTGTTTGCCGAAAGCTGGCGGCGCGCCCGCCAAGCCGGCGATCTCGCCGAAATCGCCGCACTCGCCGAGGCATTGGCCGGCTCGCGCGAGCGCCATGCCGAGACCATGCTGCAGGGCGCCGCCTTCCTGAAGGCGGCATCGGCCTGGCCGTGTCAGGTGCTGGACCGTCTGCCGGCCGAGTGCGCCTATTGCGTCGCAGTCGGCGCAACTGCCGGTGGCAACGCCATCGCCCTGCAGGACGCGCTCTCCGCCTTCCTGCAGACCTTCTTCTCCAACCTCGTCCAGGCCGCGATCCGGCTCGGCGTCGTCGGCCAGAGCGGCGCCACCGCGCTGCTCGCCGGCTTCGAACCGCTGGCGCTCAACGTCGCCGCCCGTGCTGCCGGCTCGACGCTGGATGATCTCGGCGGCTGCGCGTTCGTCTCGGATGTCATGGCGATGAAGCACGAGACGCAATATTCGCGGCTGTTCCGTTCATGATCATTCTCGCCTTCGCGCTCTCGCTCGTCCTGCTGCTGATCACCGCGCTGCATGTCTATTGGGGTATTGGCGGGATCTGGCCGGGTAGGGACGCTGCCTCCTGTGCCCGCGCGGTGGTCGGCTTTCGCGGCGTCGACGAGATGCCGGCGCCCTTCGCCAGCTTCGCCGTCGCCGCCTGCCTCGGCCTGGCGACACTGTGGCCGATGGCGCTTGAAGGCGTGTTTGCCACGCTCTTTCCCAAGGTCGGGCTTGTCGCGACAGCGCTGCTCATCGCACTCGTCTTCCTGGGGCGCGGCATTGCCGGCTTCACGCCCTGGTGGCGCCGGCTGGCGCCCGAACAGCCTTTCGCGCGGCTTGATGTCAGCTACTATTCGCCGCTCTGCCTGGTTGTAGGGCTCGGCTTCGCCTTCCTTGCCATCACGGAGTTCCCTAGATGACACAAGCCAATGGTCCTCTTCGCATCGGCATCGGCGGCCCCGTCGGCTCCGGCAAGACGACGCTCACCGAAAAGCTCTGCAAGGCGCTGCGCGACGAGTTCTCCATCGCCGTCGTCACCAATGACATCTACACCAGGGAAGACGCCATAATGCTGGCCCGGCTTCAGGCGCTGCCCGAGGATCGCATCATCGGCGTCGAAACCGGCGGCTGCCCGCACACCGCCATCCGCGAGGACGCCTCGATCAATCTGCAGGCGATCGCCGAGATGACCAAGAAATTCCCGGATCTCGATATCGTCTTCATAGAATCGGGCGGCGACAATCTTGCCGCCACCTTTTCCCCCGACCTCGCCGATCTGACGCTCTACGTCATCTCGGTCTGCCAAGGCGAGGAAATCCCGCGCAAGGGTGGGCCGGCGATCACCCGGTCCGATTTCCTGGTCATCAACAAGAGCGATCTCGCCCCTTATGTGAACGTCAATCTCGACGTCATGGAGAGCGACGCCGCCCGCATGCGCGGCAAGCGGCCGTTCGGCTTCACCGATCTGTCGCGCGGCAAGGGTCTGCAGGAGGTGATCGATTTCATCGTCGAGCATGGCGGGCTAAGCGTCGACGCCGCCAGAAGCACTGCGGCGTGAGGCAAAGCGCTCGTCTGCACCAAACGAAACCGGTTGCGCGCATCTGCGGCGCGCGGCATCCTCGCTTCTTTCACGGAGGTTTTCGATGAGCATCGCCCGCCTGCAGAAGGAAATGCTGACTAACCTGCCCTTCTACGAGGAGCGCGTCGATCTGGCTTGCGCCTTCCGCTGGACGGCGCGGCTCAACATGCATGAAGCCGTGGCCAATCATTTCTCGCTGGCCGTCAACGATGACGGCTCGCAATTCCTGATGAATCCCAACCAGGTGCATTTCTCGCGCATCAAGGCGAGTGACCTGCTGCTGATCGACGCCAACGACCCCGATACGCTCTCCGGCCCGAATGCACCTGACCCGACGGCATGGGGCCTGCATGGCGCCATCCATCGCAACGTGCGTCATGCGCGCTGCGTCATGCATGTGCACTCGATCCACGCCACGGTGCTCGCTTCGCTCGCCGACTCGACGCTGCCGCCGATCGACCAGAACTCGGCGATCTTCTTCAACCGCCACATCGTCGACGGCCACTATGGCGGGCTCGCCTTCGAGGAAGAGGGCGAACGCTGCTCGCAGCTGCTCACCGATCCGAAGGTCAAGGTGATGGTCATGGGCAACCATGGCGTGCTGGTCATCGGCGATACCGTTGCCGACACCTTCAACCGCATGTTCTATTTCGAACGCGCCGCCGAGACCTACATCAAGGCGCTGTGGACCGGCCGCCCGCTGCGGGTCCTGTCGGATGAAATCGCCGAGAAGGCAGCAACGGAGCAGGAAGATTATCCCGGCCAGGCCGAGCGGCATCTTTCCGAATTGAAGGCGATCCTCGACGAGCAGGAGCCGGTCTACCGGAACTAAGAGCCCCCTTCTCCCCGTCACTATACGGGGAGAAGGTGCCGGCAGGCGGATGAGGGGCGGCGCAAGCGCCCGAAAAGTGTGGGACGAAGTCAAAACTCGGCCTGACTGTGATCTCTCGGAAAAGCGCCTTCCTTGTCAATCTCGGCGCCGCCCCTCATCGCCCTGCCGGGCACTTCTCCCCCTATATTGACGGGGAGAAGGACGCTATCATCGCCGGTTTCGCCAATCATCGGCGCGTCTAGGTTGCGGCCACTCCACTTGCCAAGCTTAAAGCCCCAGCTCAGCCCGCAATTCGTCGGCGCTGTTGATGTTTATCGCGCCGGGCGGCCCTTCCATGGGCACTTCCGGCCAGAAAACCGTCTTCATCCCCGCCGCCAGTCCCGCCGTGGCGCCGGTCACGCTGTCGTCGATGGCCACGGCATCGGCTGGATCGACACCGGCCAGCCATGCGGCGCGCAGAAAAGGCTCGGCATGCGGCTTGCCTTCGCGCACGTCGTTGCGGCTGATCGTCTTCATGCCGGGATAGAAAAGACCGACCATGCGCAGATTGGCGTCGACGACCAGCCGGTCGGAATTGGACACCACCGCTTGCGCCACGCCAAGCGCGCGCAGTTCGTCATAGATCTCGATCGCGCCGGGGCGCGGCTTCAGCGTCTCGGCCATCGGCAGGTAGTGGTCGTATTTGCGCACGATCCAGTCATCGAAGGGCAGGTCGAGGCCGAACTCGTCGCGCAGCATTTCGTAGACCGGCCATGCGGCAATGCCGAGCACCCGCTCATGCAGGTTGGTTGGCGCCGCGATGCCGACGCTGTGCAGCGCCGCAATCAGCGCCGCCTCGTGCAATGGCTCGCTGTCGACCAGCGTGCCGTCCATGTCCCAGAAAACCGCTTTCGGCGTCATGCGAGGCTCCTTTGTCCGAATTCCTTAAAGGGTTTGCGTCGGGAGATAAACCGCCGCGCCGACATTGCCGGACTTCATGAATTGCCGGACTTCAAAAACTGCTTGGCTACGATCATCCACTGGGAACACCACAGGCATGTCGAGTACCTACCTAAGCAATTGCTCTGGCGGTAGGCAATTGCGCACAAGTGCATTTCGCCGTAAAAGTAAGGCGCTCCCGCATCGACGCTCGGGGGCAGGGAGGCAGCAAGTTGAATTCCCGGCAGGACAGCGGCAGCAACAGGCTGGACGACGCGGCGCGCGCCGGCTGGCTCTATTATGTCGCCGGCAACACGCAGGACCAGATCGCCTCGAGCCTGGGCATTTCGCGGCAGACAGCGCAGCGGCTGGTGTCGCTGGCGGTGTCGGAGGGGCTGATCAAGGTGCGTGTCGACCACCCGATCGCCAATTGCCTCGACCTCGCGGCACGGCTGAAATCGCGCTTCGCGCTCGATCTGGTCGAGGTGGTGCCGAGCGATCCCGCTTCCTCCTCCATCATCGGCGTCGCCGTGGCGGCGGCTGCCGAGATCGAAAGACGGCTGCGGTCGCCAGAGCCGATCGTCATGGCGATCGGCACCGGCCGCACCCTGAAGGCGGCAATCGAGCAGCTGCCGCCGATGGAATGCCCGCAGCACAAGGTGGTGTCGCTGACCGGCAACATCTCGCCGGACGGTTCGGCCGCCTTCTACAACGTCATCTTCACCATGGCCGACAGGGTCAAGGCGCGGTCCTTCCCGATGCCGCTGCCGGTCATCGCCTCCTCGCCGCAGGAGCGCGAGATGCTGCTCCGCCAGCCGATGATCCAACCGACGCTGGCACTTGCCGCGGAAGCCGACGTCACCTTCGTCGGCATCGGCGATCTCGGCCCCAAGGCGCCGCTTTACGAGGACGGCTTCATTTCGGAGAGTGAATTGAAAGCGCTGCAAAAAGCCGGCGGCGTTGCCGAGATCGTCGGCTGGGTGTTCGATCGCGAAGGTCGGATGATCGAGGGCATCACCAATGACAGGGTGTCGTCGGCATCATTGCCGTCGCGTGAAAAGTCGCTGGTGATCGCGCTCGCCATGGGCGAGCGGAAACTGCCGGGCATCCTTGCGGCTGTCAACCGGCGGCTGGTCAACGGCCTCATCACCGACGAACGGACCGCCGCCGCCTTGCTGGCCACCAGCTGATTTGCGATAAGTCCAGCAAGGCTATTTGCGCCGGCCACAAGGATCGTTGCCGTCAAGAAAACCCATGTCGCGCTGTAGATGCGGCGGCAATTCCCTGATGTCGAGATAGGCCCGTTTCCTGGGTCCGTGCCGTGCCAATCCGCGCGCCAGCCGCAAAAACCAGCCTCGGCCTGGCGTCAGAAATAGCTTTTCCTGTACCGTGGTCATGATCGTCAGCCTTCGTTATGCCTGGCGCATGACCCGAAAATCGATATCGATTTTCGGAAAGGATCATGCGCAAAATCAAAAGTGCTACAGCGTCCTTTGCGCGTCCAAAAGGACGCGCGGCGCTGTAGACGAGAGTGATCGTCGACCTCAAATATCGGCTGGATCGGGCCTTGCTGCCAATCAAACGTCGATCACGGCCCATAAGGAGGGCTTATGCCTGAACTCAAGTCACGGCAGGTCTCCCAGCTCCCGCCGCTTCAGGCGATCCGGGTGTTCGAGGCGGTGGCGCGGCATCTTTCCTTCACCAAGGCCGCCGGCGAGCTCGGCATGACGCAGGCGGCGGCGAGCTATCAGATCAAGCTTCTGGAGGAGCGCGTCGGGGCGCCTTTGTTCCTGCGCCGGCCAAGGCAGATCGTGTTGACCGAGGCGGGGCAACGCATGGCGCCTGCGGTCAGCGAGGCATTCGCCCTGTTGGGTGGAGCCTATGCCGCGGCGCGCAGCGGCGCCGATGGGGTGCTCTGCGTCTCGACGCTGCTGACCTTTGCCTCGAACTGGCTGGCGCAGCATCTCGGCTCGTTCCAGGTCGCGCATCCATCGCTGGCCGTGCGTCTCGATACATCGAACCGCCTCGTCGATTTCGCCCGCGAGGACATCGACATCGCCATCCGTTCGGGCGGCGGAAACTGGCCGGGCGTGGAGGTGCACAAGCTTTTCAATGCGGACTTCACGCCGATGCTGAGCCCGAAACTCGCGGCGACCATCGGCGGGGTGAAGGAGCCTGCCGATCTGTTGCGCCTGCCGATCCTCGACCCTGGCGACATCTGGTGGCGGGACTGGTTTATCGCCGCCGGCCTGCCGGTCGAGGAACTGGCCAAGCGCCCCGGCTCCAGCATGGGTGCGCAGGCCTATGAGGCCAACGCCGCGATCGCCGGGCAGGGCGTGGCGATCGTGACGGCCGCTCTCTTCAAGGCCGAGCTTGCCGATGGCCGCCTGATCCAGCCTTTCGATCTGGTCGGCGACGACGGCCACGCCTATTGGCTGGTCTATCCCCAGGCGCGGCGCAACGTGCCGAAGATCCGCGCTTTTCGCGAATGGATCCTGGCCGAGATTGCCGGCCAATAGGTCGTTCCACGCGGATGCCGAGATCCATCGCAACCGTCTTCAAAATACCCCGAACGCGTCTGGAACCGGATGCCGCACGAGGCTGCGTGCTGCGCTGCAGCAACGAATCCGGCTTGACATAAATCACGCGAGGTGAGTAATTGCTCATAGCCAAGGCAAATGCTCAGCTTGGTCTATGGGAGGAATTTGATGAAACTTCGCACGCTCACCCTGGGTCTGTTGTCGGCCAGCACCCTCGCGTTCGCCGCGCATGCCGAATCCATCACCATCGCCACCGTCAACAATGGCGATATGGTCCGCATGCAGACGCTGACCGACGACTTCACCGCCAAGAACCCCGACATCCAGCTCCAGTGGGTCACGCTCGAGGAGAACGTGCTGCGCGAGCGCGTCACCACCGACATCGCCACCAAAGGCGGCCAGTACGACGTGATGACCATCGGCACCTACGAGGTTCCGATCTGGGCCAAGCAGAGCTGGCTGCTGCCGCTCGACAAGCTCGGCGACGACTATGACGTCAAGGACATCATCCCGGCCATCGCCAACGGCCTCTCGGTCGATGGCAAGCTTTATGCGGCACCGTTCTACGGCGAAAGCTCCTTCGTCATGTACCGCAAGGACCTGATGGAGAAGGCCGGGTTGACGATGCCCGACGCGCCGACCTGGGACTTCATCAAGCAGGCCGCCGAGAAGATGACCGATCGCGCCAGTGGCGTGAACGGCGTCTGCCTGCGCGGCAAGGCCGGCTGGGGCGAGAACATGGCTTTCCTGACCGCCATGTCGAACTCCTTCGGCGCACGCTGGTTCGATGAGAACTGGAAGCCGCAGTTCGATCAGCCCGAGTGGAAGAACACGCTGCAGTTCTATGTCGACCTGATGAAGGCCAATGGCCCCGAGGGCGCATCTTCGAACGGCTTCAATGAAAACCTGGCGCTGTTCCAGCAGGGCAAGTGCGGCATGTGGATCGACGCCACCGTCGCTGCCTCCTTCGTCTCAGACCCGAAGAGCTCAACTGTCGCCGACAAGGTCGGCTATGCGCTGGCGCCCGACAATGGCTTGGGCAAGCGCGGCAACTGGCTGTGGGCCTGGTCGCTGGCCATTCCCGCCGGCACGCAGAAGGCTGACGCGGCTCAGAAGTTCGTGTCCTGGGCAACCAGCAAGGACTATCTCGAGCTCGTCGCCTCGAAGGAAGGCTGGGCCAATGTTCCGCCCGGAACGCGCACCTCGCTCTACGCCAACCCCGAATACCAGAAGGCCGCCCCGTTCGCCAAGATGACGCTGGACTCGATCAATGCCGCCGATCCGACGCATCCGACCGTCAAGCCGGTGCCCTATGTCGGTGTCCAGTTCGTCGCCATCCCTGAGTTCCAGGGCCTTGGCACCACCGTCGGCCAGCTGTTTTCGGCCGCACTCGCCGGCCAGACGAGCGTCGACGACGCCTTGAAGCAGGCCCAGGACGCTGCCACCGCGACGATGACCGAGGGCGGTTATATCCAGTAGGCTCCTCCCGGTGCCGAAAGCCGGTTGCCCATCATGGCCGGCAGGGGCCGCCCGAATCCCAGTTCGGGCGGCCACCTTCAAGCTCTGAAAACTTGGTAAACTCTGAAAATTTGGCTGACCTTCGAAGGGTGACCGTCATGGCTACTCAGCAGACCCGTTCGCTTGCCCGCTTCATGATAGCGCCATCCGTGGTGCTGCTGTTCGTCTGGATGATCGTGCCGCTGGCATTCACCCTGTGGTTCTCCTTCCAGCAGTACAACCCGCTCAACCCGATCCGCGACGGGTTCGTCGGCTTCTCGAACTACGCGCTTTTTTATTCCAATCCGGCATTCCTGCAGTCGATCCTCAACACGCTTATCCTCGTGGCCAGCGTGCTTTTGATCACGGTGATCGGCGGCATCCTGCTGGCGCTGCTGATCGATCAGCCGATGTGGGGACAGGGCATCGTCCGCATTCTCGTCATCTCGCCGTTCTTCGTCATGCCGCCGGTGGCCGCGCTGGTCTGGAAGAACATGATCATGCATCCGCAATACGGCGTCTTTGCCGACATTGCGCGCTTCTTCGGCGGGCAGCCGATCGACTGGTTTGGCCAATATCCCATGCCGGCGATCATCATCATCGTCGCCTGGCAGTGGCTGCCGTTTGCGACACTGATCCTCTTGACGTCCCTGCAGTCGCTCGACGCCGAGCAGAAGGAAGCCGCCGAGATGGACGGGGCCGGCTTCATCAGCCGCTTCATCTATTTGACGCTGCCGCACATGTCGCGCGCCATCACCGTCGTCATCCTGATCCAGACGATCTTCCTTTTGTCGGTCTATGCCGAGATCCTCGTCACCACCAATGGCGGCCCGGGTTACGCCTCCACAAACTTGCCCTTCCTCGTCTACCAGAAGGCGCTGCTGGAGTTCAAAATCGGCCAGGCATCCGCCGGCGGTATCCTCGCCGTCATTCTCGCCAACATCGTCGCCTTCTTCGCCATGCGCGCGGTCGGCAAGAACTTGGACAAATAAGGGAGGAAACGATGGCACGTGCAGTCAGCACCCACCACAAGACGATCGCGACCGCGGCCGCCTGGATCGTCGCACTGCTGATCTTCTTCCCGATCCTCTATACGATCATCACGTCGTTCAAGTCGGAGCAGGAGGCCATCCAGGGCTTCAACCTGTTTCCGTCGGGAACCATGGAGAGCTATACCGCGGTCGAGGCGCAGCGCGGTTACTTCAAGTTCTTCCTCAACTCGGTGTTCCTGTCGGTCGGCTCGACCATCCTTGCCTTGCTCGTCGCCATACCGGCGGCCTGGTCGATGGCGTTCTCGCCGGGCAAGTGGACCAAGGACATCCTGATGTGGATGCTTTCCACCAAGATGATGCCGGCGGTTGCCGTGCTGTTCCCGATCTACCTGATCTTCCGCGACACAGGATTGCTCGACAGCCGCATCGGCCTGATGATCATGCTGATGCTGATCAACCTGCCGATCGTGGTGTGGATGCTCTACACCTATTTTCGCGAAATCCCGGGCGAGATCCTGGAAGCGGCGCGCATGGATGGCGCATCGCTCTGGAACGAGATCGTCTATGTGCTGACGCCGATGGCGGTGCCGGGCATCGCCTCGACGATGCTGCTCAACATCATCCTGGCATGGAACGAGGCGTTCTGGACGATCCGGCTGACCACCACCGAGGCCGCCCCGCTCACCGCCTTCATCAGTTCCTTCTCAAGCCCTCAAGGGTTGTTCTGGGCCAAGCTTTCGGCCGCCTCGACCCTGGCGATCGCGCCGATCCTGATCATGGGTTGGTTCAGCCAGAAGCAGCTGGTGCGCGGCCTGACATTTGGCGCCGTGAAGTAGCACCGCCGCAAGCGATGTACGACGGACAATAACCCCTCGGGGAGGAAATTATGGGAAACATCACGCTCAAGCACGTCTCGAAGTCGTTCGGGTCGACGGTGATCATTCCGGGCATCGACCTGGTCATCGAGAACGGCGAGTTCGTCGTCTTCGTCGGCCCGTCGGGCTGCGGCAAGTCCACGCTGCTGCGGCTGATCGCCGGGCTGGAGGACACTACCGCCGGCACCATCAACATCGACGGCCGCGACGTCACCGGCGAGGCGCCGGCCAAGCGCAAACTGGCCATGGTGTTCCAGTCCTATGCGCTCTACCCGCACATGACCGTGGCCAAGAACATCGCCTTCCCGCTGAAGATGGCGGGGGAGGATCAGGCGACTATCGATCGGAAGGTCAAGGACGCGGCGCGAATCCTGAACCTCACCAACTATCTCGATCGCCGCCCCGGCCAGCTCTCCGGCGGTCAGCGCCAGCGCGTCGCCATCGGCCGCGCCATCGTGCGGCAGCCATCGGCCTTCCTGTTCGACGAACCTTTGTCCAACCTCGACGCAGCACTACGCGGCACCATGCGGCTGGAGATAAGCGAGCTGCATCATCAGCTCAAGACGACGATGATCTACGTCACCCACGACCAGGTCGAGGCGATGACCATGGCCGACAAGATCGTCGTGCTCAATGCCGGCAACATCGAACAGGTCGGCTCACCGATGGAGCTCTACAAGACGCCGAAGAACCTGTTCGTCGCCGGCTTCATCGGTTCGCCCAGGATGAACCTGATCGAAGGCGCGCCGGCGGCCAAACATGGCGCCAAGACTGTCGGCATCCGTCCAGAGCATATGAACATCTCGAAGACTTCAGGCGAATGGAAAGCCACGGTCGGCGTCGCCGAGCATCTCGGCTCAGACACGTTTTTGCACGTTCAAGCCGACGGTGTCGGGCCGTTGACGGTGCGCGCCGACGGCGAACTGGCCGCCCATCACGGCGACACGATCTATCTGACGCCGGACGAGACCAAGCTGCACCGCTTCGGCGCCGACGGAAAGGCGATGATGCAATGAGGCTCGAGGGTAAATCGGCGCTGATCACCGGATCGGCGCGCGGCATCGGCAGGGCGTTCGCCGAAGCCTATGTCCGCGAGGGCGCCACGGTCGCCATCGGCGACATCAATCTCGAAGCCGCCGAAAGGACGGCTTCGGAGATCGGCGGCAACGCTTACGCCGTGAAGCTGGACGTCACCGACCTCGCTTCGATCGAGGCGGCGGTCAAGACGGTCGAGACAAGGACCGGCGGGCTGGACATTCTGATCAACAACGCCGCTCTGTTCGACCTGGCACCGATCGTCGAGATAACCAAGGCAAGCTACGACAGGCTGTTTTCCGTCAATGTCGCCGGCACGCTGTTCATGCTGCAGGCCGCCGCCCGCTCGATGATCGCGGCTGGCCAAGGCGGCAAGATCATCAACATGGCGAGCCAGGCCGGGCGCCGCGGCGAGGCTCTGGTTGCCGTCTATTGCGCCACCAAGGCCGCCGTCATCTCGCTCACCCAGTCGGCCGGGCTCGACCTGATCAAGCACCGCATCAACGTCAACGCCATCGCGCCGGGCGTCGTCGACGGCGAGCACTGGGACCATGTCGATGCCCTGTTCGCCAAGTACGAGAACCGGCCGAAGGGCGAGAAGAAGAGACTGGTCGGCGAAGCCGTGCCCTATGGCCGCATGGGCACGGCGCAAGACCTCACCGGCATGGCGGTGTTCCTGGCCAGCGACGACGCCGAATACATCGTCGCCCAGGCCTACAATGTCGATGGCGGCCAGTGGATGAGTTGAACTTTCCTTCTCCCCTTGTGGGAGAAGGTGCCGAGTGAAACGAGGCGGATGGCCAGCGGAGGACTTCGTCCAACACCCCTCAACCGTCTCGGCGCTGCGCGCCGATCCACCTTCTCCCACAAGGAGAGAAGGTAGCGCGGACGCCGGCGCCCCACCCTAAAGGAAGGCGTTTGTTGACATGACCGTAAAACTCTCATCGGCGGCACTGTCCCGCCTGCCGGAAAAAGTTGCTGGCCCGAAATATGATCGCGCCGCGCTCAGGGCCGGCATCGTGCATTTCGGCGTCGGCAATTTCCATCGTTCGCATCAGGCTGTCTATCTCGACGATCTGTTCAATGCCGGCGTCGGCCACGACTGGGCAATTGTCGGCGCCGGTGTCTTCGAGGGCGAAAAGGTCGGCCGCGGCAAGTTGCAGGAACAGGACTGGCTGACCACTGTGGTCGAGCAGGATTCTGGCCACATGAGCGCCCGCGTCACCGGAGTCATGATCGACTTCCTGATGCCGGGCGACGCGGCCGCGATCATCGAACGGCTTGCCGATCCGGCGATCAAGATCGTTTCGCTGACCATCACCGAGGGCGGCTATTTCATCGATCCGGCGTCGGGCGTGTTCAACCCGACCCATCCGGACATCGTCGCCGATGCGCAGCCGGGAGCAATGCCGAAGACCGTGTTCGGCATCATTCTTGCCGGGCTGTTGCGCCGCCGCGACGATGGCATTGTGCCCTTCACAATCATGTCCTGCGACAATATCCCCCATAACGGCCATGTCACCGCCGATGGCGTCATCGGGCTCGCCCGGCTGATCGACCAGGATCTGGCGAGCTGGGTGAGCGGGAACGTCGCCTTTCCCAACGGCATGGTCGACCGCATCACGCCGGCAACCACCGACCGTGAGCGCGGCATTCTGTCGAGCGAGTTCGGTCTCGACGACAATTGGCCGGTGTTCTGCGAGCCGTTCAGGCAGTGGGTGCTGGAGGACCATTTCACCGACGGAAGGCCGCCGCTGGAAAAGGTCGGCGTACAGTTCGTCAGCGATGTCGCGCCCTACGAGCTGATGAAGATCCGTATCCTCAATGGCGGCCATGCGACCATTGCCTATCCGGCCGGGCTGATGGACATCCATTTCGTCCACGAGGCGATGCAGGAGCCGCTGGTGCGCGGCTTTCTCGACAGGCTGGAGCATGACGAGATCATCCCGACCGTGCCGCCGGTGCCGGACACCGTGCTGGAGGATTATTACCAGCTCATCGAGCACCGCTTCTCCAATCCGAAGATTGGCGACACCATCCGCAGGCTTTGCCTCGACGGCTCCAACCGGCAGCCGAAATTCATCATCCCGACCATCGCCGACCGGCTGAAGGCCGGCAAGGGCGTCGCCGGCCTGGCGCTGGAATCGGCACTCTGGTGCCGCTACTGCTTCGGCACGACCGATAGCGGCGCCGTCATCGAACCCAACGATCCGAGCTGGGACCGGCTGCAGACGACCGCCAGGGCGGCAAAGGATGCGCCTGCCGCCTGGCTGGCCATGGAAGACATCTATGGCGATGTTGGCCGCTCGGCGCCGTTCGTCGGGGCCTTTGCCAATGCGCTTAAGGCGCTCTGGGCCGATGGCGCGCGTACGACGCTGACGCGCTATCTCGCCGGCAATCTCTGAATGGCGCCTGAACTGGTCATTTTCGACTGCGACGGCGTACTGGTTGATAGCGAGGGGCTGTCCGTTTCGGCATTGCTCGGCATGATCACGCTCGCCGGCGGCAGTGTCAGCGAGGATGCCGCCTATGAGCATTTCCTCGGCAAGAGCATGAAAAGCGTTCGCGAAATCCTCGCCCGCGACTTCGGACTTGATATCACCGACCAGCACCTGAGCGCGATGCGCGTCGAGCTGATGCGCAAATTTCGCGACGAGCTGAAGCCTATCCCCGGCATCGGGCAGGTTCTGCCAAAGCTCGCCATGCCATGCTGCGTCGCCTCCTCCGGCACGCTGGACCGCATCCGCTATGCGCTCGACGTCACCGGGCTGATCGGGCTGCTCGAGCCGCATCTGTTCAGCGCCGCCATGGTGGCGCGAGGCAAGCCGGCGCCGGACCTT
Source organism: Mesorhizobium sp. WSM4849 (assembly GCF_055811385.1). Classification (NCBI taxonomy): domain Bacteria; kingdom Pseudomonadati; phylum Pseudomonadota; class Alphaproteobacteria; order Hyphomicrobiales; family Phyllobacteriaceae; genus Mesorhizobium; species Mesorhizobium sp. WSM4849. The sequence continues at coordinate 102,660 of NZ_JBVVPW010000017.1, read as the reverse complement.
TTTCTCCACGCAGCCGCCAGCATGGGGGCAATCCCGCAAAATTGTCTCGTCATCGAGGACAGCCCCGCCGGCGTCGCGGCGGCACGGGCGGCGGGCATGCGCGTCCTTGCCTTCACCGGCGGTTCGCATGCCGGCAACCCGGCACTGAAAGCGCGGCTTGCGTCGAGTGAACCGGACTTTATATTCGCTGACATGCTGCAACTGCCCGATCTGATTGCAGGCCTGGGAGCGAGAGTAAGAATATCTTGACGAACAGTTTCGTTTGCGCGGTCGATGTCGGCACCGGGAGCGCCCGTGCGGGCATTCTCGACACCGGAGGCACCTTGCTCGGCCGCGCCGAGCACCCGATCGTCATGAACCGGCCGAAGGCCGAGCACGCCGAACACGATTCGCAGGATATCTGGTCGGCGGTCTGCATTGCGGTGCGCGCCGCCCGCGAAAAGGCCGGCGCGGCAGCGCAGGACATTGTCGGCATCTCCTTCGACGCCACCTGCTCGCTGGTGGTGCGGGGCAAGGATGGTGGCCAGCTCAGCGTGTCGGTATCAGGCGATAGGCGCTGGGACACCATCGTCTGGCTCGATCACCGCGCCATTGCCGAGGCCGATGAATGCACCGAAAGCGGCCATGCTGTGCTCGACTATATTGGCGGCGTCATGTCGCCGGAAATGGAGACGCCGAAGCTGATGTGGCTGAAGCGCAACCTGCCCGGAACATGGAACGAAGCCGGCTATCTATTCGATCTCACCGACTTTCTCAGTTGGAAGGCGACCGGTTCGCTCGCCCGCTCGCAATGTACGCTGACCGCCAAATGGACCTATCTGGCGCATGAAGAGACCGGCTGGCGGCACGACTTCTTTCAAGCCGTCGGGCTCGGCGACCTTTTCGAGCATGGCAATCTGCCTGATAAGGCCAGCCCGGTCGGCGCCGATATCGGCCGTCTGAGCGCGGAAGCTGCGGCTGAGCTCGGCCTGACCGAAAAATGCCGGGTCGGCGCCGGCGTCATCGACGCCTATGCCGGCGCGCTCGGCGTGCTCGGCGGTTTTGCCGGCGACGAAACCAACATCGGCCGGCATCTGGCGTTGATCGCCGGCACCTCGAGCTGCGTCATGGCGATGTCGCCCGACCCGCAACCCTTTGCCGGCGTCTGGGGCCCGTATTATGGCGCGGCCCTACCCCGGCTTTGGCTGTCGGAAGGCGGCCAATCGGCCACCGGCGCGCTGCTCGATCATATCATCCGCTGGCATGGCGCCGGCGGGGAACCGGACGCCGCCATGCACGCCAGGATCGCCCGGCGCGTTGCCGAGTTGCGCGCCGTCGAGGGCGAGAACCTTGCGGCAAGGCTGCATGTGCTGCCGGATTTCCACGGCAACCGCTCGCCGCTCGCCGATCCGCATGCGGTCGGCGTCATAAGCGGGCTGACGCTGGAGTCCTCGTTCGACAGCCTGTGCAAGCTCTATTGGCGCACCGCCGTAAGCATCGCGCTCGGCGTGCGCCATGTGCTGGAAGCACTGAACGAGAACGGCTATCTGATCGACACGCTGCATGTCACCGGCGGTCACACCAAAAACCCGCTGCTGATGGAGCTTTATGCTGACGCCACCGGCTGTACGGTGGTCGAGCCGCTGGCCGACGAGGCGGTGCTGCTCGGCACCGGCATGATCGCGGCCACCGCCGCCGGGCATTTTCCTGATCTCAACGCCGCTTGCCTCGCCATGCAGCAGGGCGGCAGGAAGCGGGCGTCGAATCCGGCCGCCGCCAGCCGGTTTGATCGCGACTACCGCGTGTTTTTGGAGATGCACCGGCAGAGACAGGCGCTGGACGAAATCAGGTAGGCGCGGCGCGAACAACACTGCAATGCGTCTGCTATCTCTGGTTCCATCGCCGGATAATTGGTTCGCCAAGGTCGTGCTCGTAGCCGAGAACGCTTGTGCTGGCGGTATCCAGCACAAACAAGGCGCCATCTTGCGGCGGCAGGCCGAGCCAGCGCGCGGCCAGCACCCGCAGGAAGTGAGAGCTTGAAAACACTAGGACATTGCCGTGGACGTCACGCAACTCGCTGACGATCCGATCCGCCCTCGCGCCGACATCCTCTGCCGTCTCGCCGTCAGGGCAGCCGTCGCGAAACAGACGCCAGCCGGGGCGCTCGATGAGGATCTGCTTTGTGGTCAGTCCCTCGTAAGCGCCGTAATCCCATTCCGCCAGATCGGCCTTTTTCGCGCCGGCCGAACCGAAGCCGGCCAGCGTACAAGTCTTGAAGGCGCGCTGAGACGGGCTCGACCAGACAGCCTGGAACGAAAGGCCCTGTAACCGCTCAGCGACCCGCCCGGCGGCCTCCTCACCGGCAGGCGTCAGCGGTATGTCGGTCAGGCCGGTATGCTTCCCGGAGGCACTCCATTCCGTCTCGCCATGCCGAACCATATAGATTTCGGGAAACGCGCTCATCCGCATGCCTTTCGATGGAATCCGATATGATGCCCGCTCTTCAGATCGGCCAACGACGCAACCATAACGGCTTGCGCTCTCTCCAAACAGACGGGCCAAACAGGCGGGCCAGACAGGCGGAGTTGAGACCGTACGCCCTTGCTGGCTCAACTCTTACTCTGAGTCAGCCTCTTGCCATAGCTGCCCCTTTCGTAGACAAGCCGTGCTGTTAATGCGGAATCCGGACCGATCACGGCCATTTTCCGCGCTGAGACGCGGCTTCCGGCTTTTAGCCGATGCGCCGCAATCGGATAGGCGAAAAAATGTCTGCGATCGAAGCCGGTGCCCGCGCGCCGGAAAACCTTTGGCGTCAGGAAATCAGGGCGACGCTGGCGCTCGCCTGGCCGATGGTTCTCACCAATCTCGGCCAGACCGCGATGACCGCCACCGACGTCATGATGATGGGGCGGCTGGGTCCGGACACGCTGGCCAGTGGCGCGCTCGGCGCCAACCTCTATTTCATGCCTCTGATCTTCGGGCTCGGCCTGATGCTGGCGACCTCGCCGATGATCGCCACAGAACTCGGCCGCCGTCGCCATTCCGTGCGCGATCTGCGCCGCACTGTGCGGCAGGGCCTGTGGCTGGCGATCCTCATCTCAATCCCGATATGGATATTTCTCTGGTACGGCGAGGCCGTGTTGCTGGCCATGGGCCAGGAACCGGCGCTGGCCTATCAGGCCGGCATCTACCTCCGCTGGCTCGAATGGGCGGTGCTGCCCTTCTACGGCTATATCGTCCTGCGCTCGTTCATCTCGGCGCTGGAGCGGCCGGGTTGGGCGCTGGTCATCGTCTTCGTTGCCGTCGCCTGCAATGTTTTCTTTAACTGGGTGTTCATGTTCGGCAATCTCGGCGCCCCTTCGATGGGCATCGCCGGATCGGGCCTCTCCACCACGCTGTCCAGCACGCTGATGTTCGCCGGCATGGCGGCGGTGGTGATGCTTGAGCCGAAGTTTCGGCGCTACCAACTGTTCGGGCGCTTCTGGCGGGCCGACTGGCCGCGCTTCAAGGGCTTGCTGCGGCTCGGCTTGCCGATCGCCGGCCTCCTCGCTTTCGAGGTGACGATCTTCAACGCGGCAGCCCTTCTCATGGGCCTGATCGACGCGGCCTCGCTCGCCGCGCATGCCATCGCCATCCAGATCGCCTCGATCAGCTTCATGGTGCCGCTCGGCCTCAACCAGGCGGCTACGGTGCGCGTCGGGCTCGCCCATGGCGCCGGCAATCCGGAAGGTGTTTCCCGCGCCGGCTGGACCGCTTTTGTCATCGGCGTCTCGTTCATGGCGCTGATGGGGCTGGTGATGATCCTGTGGCCGCAGCTGCTGATCAGCGCCTTCATCGATCTTGGTGACCCGGCCAATGCCACAGTGATCGGGCTTGCAGTGTCGTTCCTGGCCTTTGCCGCGCTGTTTCAGATTTTCGACGGCGCACAGGCCGTGGCGGCCGGCATGCTGCGCGGCTTGCACGACACCAAGTTGCCGATGATCTATGCCGCGATCGGCTATTGGGGCATCGGCCTGCCGCTCGGCGTGCTGCTCGCCTTCTATTCCGGGCTCGACGGCGTCGGCATCTGGATCGGCCTGTCGTTGGGGCTGGCGGTGGTGGCGGCGCTGCTTCTGGCGCGCTGGCTGCGGCGGGATCGTATCGCGCCGCCGCTCTCCTTTGGGCATTGATGAAAGCGGCTTCCTCACGAGGAGGGCGGGGTCGTGAGGTCTATGGATATTTCGTCTGATTTGCACTCGCGGCCTGTGGGCTTAAGTCGCTTTGCAACTCCTTTGGCAGTGGAAGGCTTGAGCACCGCAAGTGCACCGCGCGAGCGAACAATTTTCGTTGCTTCTGCTGGTGCTCCTTGATGGCTGCTGCGAGCCCCAATCCGTACGGGCCAAGAAAGACGCCGGTTCCCCAGCCCGGCTGCTTTTTTTCGCGAGCGTCGTAGTCCGAAGCCTCCATGCGGGCTTGCTGGCATTCCGGCGACGCCCATTTCCGGTCTTGCTTCGAAAGCGACGCTCCATAGTCGACCGGAGAGGTCGCGCATCCAGCCGCTGTCGCGGCCAACGCGACGAATATTACAATTCTCATCCCCAAGCCCTTGATAAAGCATTGTGAGAGTACACAGAACTCTTCTTCCAACAAGGAGATAGCTCCGAAGAGGCAGCCGGAAACACGGTTATCGTCACCAATCGTTCTTCACAACGCGGAACCGGATAATCCCCAATGACTGCTTTTGACCCAAAAGATGGCATTCGAAACGCTAAGCGCAGAGGCAGCTTGCTAGTTTGTAGTCGCCCGTCGTTCAAGCGAGCGTGCATATTGCGTCAGCGGGAAGCACATGACGAAGAAGATCAAGGCGACCAACCCATAGACGGTGAACGGCTCGAAGGTCGCGTTGTTGATCGCGTTCGATGTCCTGCTGGCCAGGCCCCGAAAATCGTTTGATAATCAGCGTTTTCGGGGTTCTCTGAGACAACAACGACCGGGCGCATGGCTGGACCCATCGAGGGCGACTTGGCGTTTATACCCAGACTTAGACCAAGGTTTGTTAGAATCAGGTGATGCCGGCCTGCAAATAGCGGCTTTCTGCGCGACCAAGCCGATCTAGCGGGTGATAGGGAGGACACAGGAGTCACCAAGCTCATTCGACCCCCCCTTTCACCAGGGTTCCCGTCGAAGGCACTGGCGCTTGGGCATCCAAACGCCCTCTTTCTTTCGGACGCTTGCGCCCTGTCTTCCCACTGGGGAAGGTGATAGCGCATGCGGGCCTCGCGGGGTTGGAAGGTCGCGATCCGAAGTACTTCCATTAAGATATCTTTAAAGTCCGACACGGCTCATCTCTTTGTTGGAAAGATTAAGCCTCGGCTGGCCCAAACGAGTTTGCCGTCGAGGTCGAATAGCATGCGGTTATGCGTATGAAGCGGGCTGTTAAACGATGCCTTGAGCAGCCTTGGTGACGCGGCGTGGAATCCTCGTCTGCGGGGGTCCGGTCCCTCGAACCGTCACTGTTGAACTTCATTTCAGTGGTATATGTTGAGTGATACCCTGCATGAGTCCGGATCGACGAAGAGCGGAGTGTACGCGACTGTATCCTTCTCCGGCTCGCGGGTGACCGGGCCGAAACTGCGGGCCGGTCCAATGAACGCTAAGGTTCTCGCGAGTGTAGTGCTATCGACGCGGCTGGCGTAGGTTTCCTGTTCCGGATTGTTGGATCGAACGCCGAGATATGCTGGGTTTGCTACCGGCTGATCGGCGAGTGCCGAGGTGGCGAGAAGCGAGAACCCGACCAGTGCTGTCAGTGTCGACATGATTACTCTCCTAAAGCGGAAGCCATCTTCCGATGCCTGGAGAATGAAGAACCGGCCGATCGCAGGCGTGGGGAAAGCTACGAAAAATTCCGAAATTCGAAGGTAGATTGTGTAAATTCTAGCCATGGCTGGGGAAGCGCTAAGGTTCGGACCATTTGTATTTGATCGCCGCCGGAGGCTCCTCTTGGCGCGCGGGCTGCCGACACCGATGGGAGCACGCGCACTTGCACTCCTGGAGGTGCTGCTCGAAGCAGGCGGCGGTGTGGTGACCCGCGCGGAACTAATGGACGCGGCCTGGCCAGCGACAAGCATCGAGGAAAGCAACCTCACCGTTCAGATTGCCGCTCTCCGGAGGAGTCTGAGCGAAGCGAGCGACGGCATGGAGTGGATCAAGACCGTGCCGCGCGTCGGCTACCGGTTTGCAGGATCGATCCATGACGATGAAGATGGGATGGAGCCTCAACCGCAGGGCGATGCAGCACGACGATCCGCACAGGGCCATTTGTCGGTTGCCGTCCTCCCGTTCAGAAACCTCGGCAACGACCCTGAGCAGGTGCCTTTTTCCGAGGGCTTGTCGGAAGACCTGATTACCGACTTATCGAAAGTACCGGGCATGACCGTGATCGCGCGGCATTCATCCTTTGCCTATCGAGGAAAGCAAATCGACCTCCGCGCGATCGGAGCGGAGTTGGGCGTCGCATACATTGTCGAGGGAAGCGTCCGCCGCGCCGGGGGACGCGTGCGTATCAATGCCGAGCTCACTAAAGTGGCTGAGATAACGCAAGTTTGGGCTGATCGTTTCGACGGCGACCTCGATGATGTTTTCAAGCTTCAGGATGACGTAGTCGGACGAATCGTCGCCGCACTTGCAGGGGCGCTTCCTCGTGGGCGACTCTCAGTGGGGCCGCGTGCAACAAGCATCGACGCGTACGACCATTTTGTTCGTGGTCGAGCATTGGTCATGCAATCGACGAAGGGCAACGAAGCGGCTCGGCCGCTGCTCCGGGCGGCAATTGAAAAAGACCCCGGCTTTGCCGCGGCACATGCATGGCTTGCAATGAGCCACTGTGCGGCTTGGGCGATGTGGGGGGAGGATCTGGAGCGTCACCGTGCGACAGCTCTGAAGGCTGCCGATCGCGCGGGAGCCCTCGACACGGAAAATGCAGATGCCCGGATGATATTGGGCTACATCCATGCTTATGAGGGAGATCTTTCCCGTGGTGACATGGAGTTCGGCGAAGCCCTGCGTCTCAATCCCAATCATGCTGACGCATGGGCCTTGCAGGCGGATCTACGTGTCTTCCAAGGAAGGGCGAGTGAAGGGGTCGAAAGCGTCAAGAGGGCCTTCCGGCTCAACCCATATCCCCCGCGAGTCTATTTTTGGGTGCTGGGCTTCGCCAACTATGCCGCGCGCCGATATGGGGAAGCGATCGAGGCGATCGAGGCATTGAAGCACGAAGCAACGTATCGAACGGGCTCCCAGCGTGTTCTGGCGGCCAGCTTGGCGCAACTTGGTCGTCTCGATGAAGCGAAGGCGGAGGCTGCACTGTTTCTTTCCGACAACCCTAATTTTAAGGCTCGACGCTGGGCTGACATACATCCGTTTCAAAATCCCGCTGACCGGGAGCACTTTGTCGAAGGGTATATCAACGCCGGTCTCCCGAACTGAAGAAGCTTCCCAGGCCGCGCCGCTCAACGGCGCGTGCCACCCGTTGCGGACGTTCGAAGTTCAACTCGCGAACGACCTCCTTGGGTCAGAACCGGACGTTGGTGAACGGCAGTTCTGACCCAAAGGAGACATTCGAGCGCTGACCGCAGAGGCAGATCCCTAGTTTGTAGCCGTCGCGCGTTCAAGCCTGCGTGCATATTGCGTCAGCGGAAAGCACATGACGAAGAAGATCAAGGCGACCAGCCCATAGACGGTGAACGGCTCGAAGGTCGCGTTGTTGATCGCGTTGGATGTCCTGACCAGTTCCTCGAAACCGATGATTGAGGTCAGCGCGGTCGACTTGATCAGCTGCACCAGGAAACCGACGGTCGGGGCGCGGGTGATCGAAAACGCTTGCGGCAGGATGATCAGCCTCAGTTCCTGCAGATAGTGAAGGCCGAGACTGGCGCCGGCGTCCCACTGGCCGCGCGGCAGCGCATCGACACCGCTGCGCCAGATTTCGGCGAGATAGGCACTGGCGAAGAAGGTAAGGCCAAGTGCTGCGGCGGTCCAAGGTTCGATGCGCAAGCCCAGCATCGGCAGGCCGAAGAACATCAGGAAGAGCTGCATGAGCAGCGGCGTTCCCTGGAAAAGCGCGATGTAGCCCGACGCAAGCCGCCGCGCCCATTTATTCTTGGCGATCCTGAAGAACAGCACGAGCATGCCGACCACACCGCCGCCGACGAAGGCCGCCAGCGACAGAAGCACCGTCCAGCGCGCGGCGAGCAGAAGGTTGCGGACGATATCCCAAAAGGTAAATTCGATCATGACACGCCGGCTCCCAGAGCGTGGCGGCCGGCGCTGACCAGCAGCCGGCGCAGCCCCACGGAAAGAACGAGATAGACGATCGTCACCACGAAATAGGTCTCGAAAGCACGGAAGGTGCGCGCCTGCAGCATGTCGGCCTCGTAGGTCAGTTCGCGCACCGCGATCTGCGACACCACGGCCGACTCCAGCATCATGATGATGATCTGGCTGGTCAGCGCCGGATAGATCACCTTGAGTGCCTGCGGCAGCACGATCTTGACGAACACCTGGCGCAGCCTGAGCCCAAGCGCAAGGGCTGCTTCCGTCTGCCCGCGCGGCACGGCGTCGAGCCCGGCGCCGACGATCTCGATCGTGTAGGCCGCCATGTTGAGCGTCATTGCCAGCATGGCGGCCAGCAGCGGATCGAGCCTCACGCCGATGCTGGGCAACCCGAAGAAGATGAAGAACAACTGCACCAGGAACGGCGTGTTCCTGATAATTTCGACATAGACGCCGATTGCCCGCTTGAGCAGCAAGGGGCCGTTTCGCCGCCCTGCCGCGCCGAGGATGCTGAGGAACGTTCCCGCGAGCGTGGTCACGGCGATCAAAAGGATCGTCATGGCCGCCCCGCGCGCGATCGCACCTATCGCATCGGCAAGCCAGCCGAAGTCGAGGCTGTAGCCCATGATAGGTCCTTACCCCGGAGATCAATCCTTGAGGTTGTCGGGATTGAGCGGTGTTTTGAGCCAGGCTTTCGAGCTTTCGTCCAGCTTGCCGTCGGCCAGCATCTTGGCGACCGCGTCGTTGACCGCCTGCTTCAGGCGGTCCTCGTTCTTGTTGAGGCCGATATGTGAGGGCGAGGTGAGAAGCTGGAACTTCTGTTCAGGCTTCAGTGCCTCCTGGCGGGCGAGCACCTGGGCGCCGACATCGTTGCCGACGACCATCAGCTGGGTCTGACCCGAGATGAAGGCCTGGATGACGGAGTTGTAGTTGTCGAAACGGCGGATGTCGGCCGAGGCGGGTGCTGCCTCGGTCAGTGACGTATCTTCCAGCGTGCCGCGGTTGACGGCGATCGACTTGTCGGAGAGGTCGTCCTTGCCTTCGACCTTGAGCGCGGCCGGGCCGATGACGGCGATATAATAGGGTGCGTAGGCGGCGGCGAAATCGATCACCTGCTCACGCTCCTTGGAATAGCCGACGCTCATCAGGATATCGACGCGCTTGTCGGTAAGATACGGAATGCGGTTCTGGCCGGTCACGCTGACCAAATTGAGTTTGACCTTGAGCTGGTCGGCGATGAACTGCGCCACGTCGATGTCATAGCCCTTGATGCTCATGTCGGCACTGGCCGAGGAGAAGGGCGGAAAGTCGGAGAAAATGCCGACATTGATGGCGCCGGCCCTGGTGATGTCGTCGACCGCGTCGGCATTGGCGGCCTGGGTGGCAAGACCAAGGCCGGCGAGCATCAGCACGGCTGCGATGGATGATTTGAGCTTCATGAGAAGTGTCATTGTCGTTCCCCTGCTGGAAGCTTGTTTTGTTTGAATGCGGCCGCCGGCTCCAGCGCGGCGGTCGCCTTGGAACTTCATGGTCTGATGCGTCAGGCTCGCTTGCCTGAGATCGCCGGGCTGAACACCATCAGGCTGAGGATCTCGAACAGCACCTGCGCGCCGGCATGTGCGGTGTTGGTGGTCGCGTCATATTGCGGCGCCACCTCGACGACGTCGCCGCCGACGATGTTGAGGCCCTTCAGGCCGCGCAGAAGTTCAAGCACCTCCCGCGTCGTCAGCCCGCCGACTTCCGGCGTGCCGGTGCCGGGCGCGAAGGCCGGGTCGATGCTGTCGATGTCGAAAGACACATAAGTCGGGCCATCGCCGACGATCTTGCGCGCCTTCTCGATGATGGCTGACATGCCGAGGCCGGTCACCTCCTCGGCATGCACGACGGTCATCCCGGATTCATAGGTGAACTCCCACAGATACTCGGCCGAGCCGCGGATGCCGATCTGGATGGTGCGCGACGGGTCGAGCACGCCGTCCAGCACCGCGTTGCGAAACGGACCGCCATGGTGGAACTTGGTCATGTCGAACAGGCCGCTGGTGTCGCAGTGGGCGTCGATATGGATCATGCCGACCGGCGCTTTTTTGCCGACAGCCTTCAGGATCGGGTGGCTGATCGAATGATCGCCGCCGACCGATAGCGGGATGACGCCGGCATCGACGATCTGGTTGGTGCGGCGCTCGATGTCGTCATGACTGGTCTCCAGCCGGTAGCGGCTCTGGAACGGCACGTCGCCGATGTCGGCCACCTTCAGCTCATGCGTGGGTGCGCATTCCAGTACATGGTTGTAGGGGCCGATGCGCTCGATGGCGCGCAGCGCCCTTGGCCCGAAGCGGGCACCCGGCCGGTTGGTGACGCCGAGGTCCATCGGCACGCCGATCATCGCCACCTGCAGGTCGCCGAAATCAGGATTGTCGGCGGCAATTTCCCGGTAGGGCGCGGCGAGGAAGGTCGGGATGCCGGAATAGGGCGCCAGCCGTGTGCCGCTCTTGGAGAAGATCTTGTCGGCGACGCGCCGGAATTTCGGGTCGAACATCTCGCCGCCATGGCTCTCGCCATATTTGCGGCGCAACGCTTCGAGCTTGCCGCGATCATAACCCATGTCGGTCCTCCATGGCTGGTGCGGAGCGGCCATCAATGACGGTCGCCATCCTGCCGGCTGCCTGCGGATTTCACGTCTTGATGCTGTTCGACCCAAAGTGTCTTGCAGCTGCATTGAAAAATCAATTGATATTGTTAGGGTCTTTGCTGTGAGAAAATCTCACATTAATGTTGAGCACGATCTTATCCGAAAACCGGGTCCCCACTTTTCGGGATCGTGCTCCTTTGAGGCCCCGATGGCCAAGCGTCTACCTCCCCTGAATCCTTTGCGGGCCTTCGAGGCGACGGCGCGCCACGCCTCGCTGACCAAGGCCGCGGCTGAGCTCAACGTCACCCATGGCGCCATCAGCCACCAGATCAAGGCGCTCGAACAGTCGCTTGGCGTCAAGCTGTTCGAGCGCGCTGGTCAGCGGGTGAAGCTGACGCCGCACGGCGCCGAATTGCTGCCGGCGGTGTCGACCGCCTTCGACGGTATCGCCGCCGCCACGCAGCGCATGACGAGGCCGGCGAGCACCGGCGCCCTCTCGGTGTCCTGCGTGCCGGCGCTGCTGCTGTTGTGGATGATCCCGCGGCTCGGCAGCTTCACCTCGCAATATCCCGATATCAGGCTGACGCTGATCCCGTCCAACGACGCCAAGGACATCCGCGCGCCGCATATCGACGTCTGCGTGCACTATGGCGACGGCAGCTGGACCGATTGCTGGATGCGCAAATGGTCGGGTCTCGAACTGTTCCCGGTGGTCAGCCCGACGCTGATCAACAACCGTCCGATCCGCACCGTGCGCGATCTCGCCGACCACGTCTTCCTGCATGGCGACGACGGCCGTGAATGGCACACCTGGCTGGCGGCCGCCGATGCGCTGGATCTGGAGCGCGGCCGCCGCCACCATCTCGGCGATGCTCGCATGGCGACCGAGGCGGCGGTTCATGGCCACGGCGTGGCGCTTGGCGATACGGTGACCGCAAGCGGACTGCTCGCCAGGGGACTGCTTGTAGCGCCGTTCAGCCTGTCGGTGCCGGCGGTCGACGATTTCTACGTCGTCTGCCGCAACGAGATGAGGTCGGCGCCGATCGTGCAGCTGTTCATCGGCTGGCTGTTTGCCGAGAAAGAACAGGCCGACAGCCGCGCCGATGCGCCGGTGGCGGGCCGCATCGGCGCCCGCAGGAAGCGTCCGGCGCTGCGCGTGGTCGGCGCCAAGACTGTGTCCTGAGGCTGCAATTTGCCGAAGCTGCGTGCTTGCCGCAGGCTTTTCTTTTTGTCGGGCCAGCCCGCAAAGCGGGAGGCGTTTTCAAAAATTCAATGCTAAGAGGCATTCCGCAGGGAGCCAGCAGTGAAGGCGGCATCGAGACATGACTAAGACCGATATAGCGCGGCGCGTCTACAACCACACCTGGAAGCTCGACCCGATCGTCCGCAGCCTGCTTGACACCGATTTCTACAAGCTGCTGATGCTGCAGATGATCTGGGGCATGTATCCCGAGGTCGATGCCACCTTCTCACTGATCAACCGCACCACCTCGGTTCGCCTTGCCGAGGAGATCGACGAGGTGGAACTGCGTGATCAGCTCAACCATGCCCGCACCTTGCGCTTCTCGAAGAAAGAGATGATCTGGCTCGGCGGCAACACCTTCTATGGCCGCAAGCAGATTTTCGAACCGGAATTCCTTGCCTGGCTCGAAAATTTCCAGCTGCCCGAATACGAGCTTTCCAAGCGCGATGGCCAGTACGAATTGAGGTTCAGCGGCCCGTGGATGTACACGACGCTGTGGGAGATTCCGGCGCTGGCAATTATCAATGAACTTCGATCTCGCGCGGCCATGCGGGCGTTCGGGCCCTTCGCGCTCGACGTGCTCTATGCACGCGCCAAGGCCAAGATGTGGGCCAAGACCGAGCGGCTGAAAGCGCTGCCCGATATCCGCATTTCGGATTTCGGCACCCGCCGCCGCCATTCCTTCCTGTGGCAGCGCTGGTGCGTCGAAGCGCTCAAGGAAGGTATCGGCGAGGCTTTCACCGGTACGTCCAACGTGCTGCTCGCCATGGACAACGACCTCGAAGCGCTCGGCACCAACGCGCATGAACTGCCGATGGTGTTCGCCGCGCTCGCCAATTCGGAAAAGGAATTGAAACAGTCGCCCTACAAGGTGCTGCAGGACTGGCAGCGCTATTATGGCGGCAATTTGCTGATCGTGCTGCCGGACACCTTTGGCACCGCGGCGTTCCTGCGTGATGCGCCGGAGTGGATCGCCGACTGGACCGGTTTTCGCCCCGACAGCGCGCCACCGATCGAAGGCGGCGAAAAGATCCTTTCCTGGTGGCGCGAAAAGGGCAAGGACCCCAGGCAGAAGCTGCTCATCTTCTCCGACGGGCTCGAGGTCGAGACCATCGAGGAAACCTACCGCCATTTCCACGGCAAGGTGCGCATGTCCTTCGGCTGGGGCACCAACCTGACCAATGATTTCGAGGGCTGCGCGCCGACCAACACCAACCGGCTCGACGCCATCTCACTGGTCTGCAAGGTCACAGAGGCCAATGGCCGCCCGGCGGTAAAGCTCTCCGATAATCCAGCCAAGGCCACCGGTGACGAGAAAGAGATCGAGCGGTATCTGCGTTTATTTGGCGAGAAAGACCGCGTGGAGCAGCTGGTCAAGGTGTGAAGGCTGCGAATGGTTTCGCGTCGCCAAAAGGGAAATCTCGGATAGCGTGAGTTCCCGCCCACCCCCCTCTGTCCTGCCGGACATCTCCCCCGCAAGGGGGGAGATCGGCAGTTCGTTCGAACGGCGCCCTTCCTGCAACGTCGAAGATTGGCGAAAGCCGACATGCCAGCCAATCTCCCCCCTTGCGGGCGAGATGTCCGGCAGGACAGAGGGGGGTGCGAAGGATCACTGCGGGCGAGCATATTCTTTCTGGACGGGAGCTTTCATCTGTTCGGATTTCATCGCATCACCCACCCCCGCCTTCGCCCATGCCTCCGATCGCGGCCACGTCCTGCTTCTGCCCACCGGCTACTATGTCGCCGGCGGTGCGCTCGCGGTCGCCGCCAGTTTCCTTGTCCTGGGACTTCTGCCCTCAGACTTTCCTACCCGCTTCTGGCGGCGGCGTCTGCCGCTGTTCGCATTCGGCGACGGCGCACGGGCAACCGTCAGCCTGATATCCTTTGCCGGCTTCGCGATTCTCGTTGCGGCCGGCCTGTTCGGCAGCCGCGATCCGCTCTCCAACCCGCTGCCCCTAGCGATATGGACGCTGCTCTGGGTTGGGCTGGTCTTGCTGCAGGGGCTGCTCGGCAATCTCTGGTCGTGGCTGAACCCCTGGTACGGGCCTTGGCGTGTCATTTCCGGCCTGTTCGGCGCGCGCGAGACATGGCGCCCGCCCCCGTGGCTCGGCTGCTGGCCGGCCGTCGTGCTGTTCTTCACCTTCGCCTGGTTCGAACTGATCGACCCGGCGCCCGACGACCCGGCGCGGCTCGCCTGGGCTGCCGGCCTCTATTGGCTGCTGAGTTTTGCCGCCATGCTGGTGTTCGGCTACCGCGACTGGAGCCGGCGCGGCGAGTTCCTGACCGTCTTCCTCGCCATGATTGCGCGCTTCGCCCTCCTTGAGCGCAATGAAGGCAAGCGCAATGAAGGCGGGCGCAATGAAGGTGGCCGGCTCAGTCTGTGCTGGCCGGGCGCCAAGCTCAGCGATGCCGCGCCGCTGTCGCTCAGCGGCATTGCTTTCCTGCTGCTTGCGCTGTCGTCGGTCTCCTTCGACGGCCTGTCCAAAACCTTCTTCTGGTTCGGCCTGTTCGGCATCAATCCGCTGGAATTTCCGGGCCGCACGGCGGTGATCGGCATCGGCACCTTCGGGCTCGTGCTGACGTTCGTCCTGCTTGCGGCCGCGTTCATCCTTGCAATTGTCCTCGGCCAGCGTCTTGCCGGCAGCCCGCATTCCCTCGGTCAGGCTGCAGGGCTGCTGGTCTGGTCGATCGTGCCGATCGCGCTCGCCTATCATGTTGCGCACTATCTGACGGCGCTGCTCGTCGACGGCCAATACGCCATGGCTGCGCTTTCCGACCCGTTTGCGCTGGGCTGGAACCTGTTCGGCACCGCCGACATGCGGATCGAAGCCGGCGCGGCCGCCGGCGCCGGCTCGGCATGGTGGCTGTGGAATTTTCAGGCCGGCGTCATCATCGCCGGCCACGTGCTCGCCGTGCTCGTCGCGCATGGCCTCGCCTGGCGATTGCATCCGGTTCCCGCCCGCGCCGCGCTCAGCCAGTTTCCGCTCACCGTGCTGATGATCGCCTATACGGTCTTCGGCCTGTGGCTGCTTGCCACGCCGGCTGCCGGATGAGACAAAAAGCCCGCTTCGACGGCGTCGATTGATCCCTAGGGGAAAGCCCGCTTGCCACATCAGGGCTTTGATGATTTAGTTTGTACACATGCAATTTCGGCGCTCTTACCAAGAGTGGCCCGTCTCGCTACAGCCATTGGTCAAAACTCAAAAAACAAGGGGAACTGCCGTGACTGACAAGAATGGGTTTTTCGATCTCTCCAAGACCGGTCTCACCCGCCGCACGGCGCTCAAGGGGTTGGCCGCGGGCGCCGGTCTCGCCGTCGCGCCCGGGTTCGTGCGCTACAGCCAGGCGCAGAGCGCGGCGCCGATAAAGATCGGCTTCCAGTGCCACCGCACCGGCATTGGCGCCGCCTATGGCCGCTGGTACGACAGGACCACCGCCGCCGCGGTCAAGGCGATCAACGAAGCCGGCGGCATCAACGGCCGGCCCGTCGAGGTGATCATCGAGGATGACGGCACCGATCCCGGCCGCGGCGCCGAAGTGGTCGGCAAATTCGCCACCCAGCACAAGACCGACATCGTCTACGGCACGCTGTTTTCGCATGTCGTCATCGGCTCGGCGCCCGCCGCCGGCGAGGCCAAGATGCCCTATTTTGTCGTTAGCGAAGGCCACCACGTCGCCTCGACCAAGCTCAACCGCTACGTCTTCCAGCCCGGCATCACCGACGTGAAGAGCCAGATCCAGGCGATGGCGCCGTGGATCGCGGCGAATGCCGGCAAGAAGGTGACGCAGATATTCCCCGATTTCGCCTTCGGCTACGATCATCGCGACTACCTGCCGCCGGCGCTGAAGGCGCAGGGCGCCGAGGTCATCGCCCAGATCGCCATCCCGCCGACGGAATCGTCCTTCACCAAATACTTTCCGCAGATCCCGGCCGAAACCGAGGTGATCTACCACGTCATGGTCGGCCCGGCGGTGCTCACCTTCGTCAAGGAACTCGGCGAGTTCTACGGCTCCAACCGGCCGCAGCTGTTCGGCTTCATCGATTCGCTCGAAGCCACCGATATCAACAGCCCCGGCCTTGAATTCCTCGACGGCAGCCATTTCTGGGAGGGCTCGCCGCGCTATGCGCAGCCTGATGATTCCGCCGCGCAGAAGGCCTATCGCGCCGCCGTCGGCATCGACGACAATGGCGCTGCTGTCGGCGATCCGAAGGACGTCTCCACCGCCGCACACATGTTCGGCTGCTGGGAAACGCTCTATGTCGTCAAGAAGGCGATGGAGGATGCCGGCTACAAGGGTCCGGAAGACCGCGCCAAGCTGGTCGAGGCGACCGAGGCCTTGACCAAGTTCGCCGAAGGCCCCGAGCATCCGCAGGGGCCGAAGACCTTCAACGGCAAGATCCACCAGTGTTTTGGCATCCAGAACATCTCCAAGGTCGAAGGCGGCCGGCTGAACGTCGTCCACAAGACCAAGATCGAGGACGGCCTCTACGAGCCGGAAGGGGATTACACGACCCAGCCGCTGTGAGCTTGGTTCTTTAAGCACAGTGCGCTTCGCCCCACCCCCCTCTGTCCTGCCGGACATCTCCCCCTCAAGGGGGGAGATTGGCAATTCGTACGAAGGCGGCCACTCACTGTCTTTGGTGATTGGCGAAAGCAGTCATGACAGCCGATCTCCCCCCTTGAGGGGGAGATGGCCGGCAGGCCAGAGGGGGGTGCTTCGCGCATCCGCCGGTGCTTAACCGATGCACTTCGGACCTCATCTTCTCCTCGCCGCCCTCGAAGGCCTCGTCACCTCGGCGGTGCTGGCGCTGACGGCGCTTGGCCTGTCGCTGGTATTCGGCGTCATGCGTGTCGTCAATGTCGCCCATGGCGAGCTCTTCATGCTGGGTGCGGTGCTTGCCTGGGCGATCTCCACGGCGATATCGGGCCATCCGGCGCTCGGTTTTCTGGCGGCGCTGGTGCTGGCGCCGTTGATCGTCGGCCTGATCGCGCTGGTCGCCGAACGGCTGGTGCTGCGCCGGCTGAATTACAATCCGGAAGCCACCATCGTCGCAACCATCGGCATGCTCTACATCATCCAGCAACTGGCGCTGACCTTCTACGGTCCCGAGGCACGGCCGGTTGAGGCGCCCTTCAGCTACCGCATCCTTTTGCCGTGGTTCGGCTATTCCGGCTACAAGCTGTCGATCATCGCCGCGTCCGCGCTTCTGCTTGTCGCGACGTGGTTCGTGCTGACGCGTACGAAAATCGGCCTTGTCATGCGCGCCACGCAATACGACAGCGAGACGGCGCAGGCCTTCGGCATTCCGGTCGACCGCGTCTATGCCGGTGTCTTCGCGCTCGGCGCCATGCTGGCGGCGGTGGCCGCGGTGCTGATCGTGCCGATCAGCCAGGCGCATTATCTGATGGGGCAGGACCCGCTGCTGCTATCCTTCATCGTCGTCATAATCGGCGGGCTCGGCTCGCTGCGCGGCACCGTCGTCGCCGCCGTGCTCATCGGCCTGTCGGACGGCATCATCTCGGTGTTCTTCTCGCCGACGCTGGCCAAGATCATCGCCACGCTGCTGGTTGCGATGGTGCTGGTGTTCCGGCCGCAAGGTCTGTTCGGGACGGCATCGCGATGAAGGAGGCTTCACCGGCAAAAGCCTATGCGTTGCATCTGGGCGTCATCGCCGTGCTGTTCGCCCTAAGCTTCGTCCTGCCGGAATACCATCACGGCTTGCTCGCCCGCATCATGGTGCTGGCGGTCTTCGCCATGGGCTACAACATGCTGTTCGGTTATGTCGGGCTGCTCAGCCTCGGCCACGCCATGTTCTTTTCGGCCGGGCTCTATGGCGCCGGCCTTGCCGTCATCCATCTCGGCTGGAGCGTGCCGGCCGCCTTCGCCGCCGGGCTTGCCTGCGGTGCGCTTCTTGCGCTGGTGATCGGTCTGCTGGCGCTGCGCACTTCCGGCGTTGCCTTCATGATCGTCACCATGATGTTCGCGCAGGTGTTCTATCTCATAATCCTCTATCTCGCCTCCTGGACCGGCGGCGATCAGGGCCTGGTCGTGCCACAGTCGGCGCGTGTGCTTGTTTTGGGCAGCACGTCGCTCGGCCTCACCAATCCGACCGTGCGCTACATGAGCGCACTCGTCCTGTTCTCGATCGTGCTGCTGGTGACGCTCGCCGTCGTCCGCTCCAGGTATGGCCGTGTGCTGGTCGCCATCCGCGAAAACGAGGAGCGGACCAAAATGCTCGGCTACGACACGTTTTCCAACAAGCTCGCCGCGGTCGTCGTCTCCGGCACCATCTGCGCGGCTTCGGGCGCCGCCTATGCGCTGCTGTTCGGCTATGTCGGCTCGACTTTCGCCTCGGTGCAATATTCCATCCTGCCGCTGCTCTGGGTGCTGCTCGGTGGTGCTGCCACCACGCTCGGTCCGTTGATAGGCACGCTGTTCATGTACTATGTCGTCGACGTCACCAGCGGCTACACCTCGGCCTATCTGCTGATCGTCGGCATCGCCCTCATCCTGCTGGTGCTGTTCTTCCCCAGGGGCATCCTCGGCACCATCCGCCAGCGCTGGCTCGGATGGCTGCCATGATGCCGCTGCTGACGACCAAGGGCCTGTCCCGCAATTTCGGCGGCCTGCGCGCCGTCGACGGCGTCGACTTCGCCCTCATGCCGGGCGAGATTCGCGCCGTCATCGGCCCCAATGGCGCCGGCAAGACCACCTTCGTCAGTCTGGTCAGCGGCCGCATCCAGCCGTCGTCGGGCATGATCGTCTTCGACGGCGCCGACATTACCAACCTGCCGGCCTACGCCAGGGTCCGCCTCGGCATCGCCTACACCTTCCAGATCACCAGCGTCTTTGCCAATCTCACCGCCTACGACAACGTCGCGCTGCCGGTGCAGCGCACGCTGACCGATGGCCGCTCGAAAGGCGCCGTGCATGTCGGCGTCATGACGGCGCTTGAGCGCACCGGCCTTGCCGACCGCGCCCACATGCCGGCCGGGCAATTGTCCTATGGCCATCAGCGCCTGCTCGAAGTGGCGATGGGGTTGGCGCTAAAACCGCGCCTGCTGATCCTCGACGAGCCGACGCAGGGGCTGGCCGACAGCGAGATCGACAATTTCATCGGGCTGGTGCGCGAGATCGCCAAAAGCGCCACCGTGCTTCTAATCGAACACAACATGCCGGTGGTCATGCAGCTTGTCGACCGCATCACCGTCTTCAACGCCGGCAAGATCTTGGCCGAAGGCACGCCCGAGCAGGTCCGCGCCAATGGCGAGGTGCAGGACGCCTACCTGGGGACGACCCCATGACTCAACCACGGGCTGAAGCTCTGACCATCTCCGGGCTCGACTGCTTCTACGGCGAGGTCCAGGTGCTCTACGGCCTCGACCTCGTGCTGCACAAGGGCGAGGTGCTTTGCCTGTTCGGCCGCAACGGCGCCGGCAAGACGACGACGCTGAAGGCGATCATGGGCCTCGTTCCCTCACGCGCCGGCTCGATCAGGCTCGACGGCAAGGAGTTGACCGGCCTGCCGGCGCATGACGTGCCGAAGGCGGGCGTCGCCTATGTGCCGCAGGGCCGGCGGCTGTTCGCCGAGATGACGGTGGCGGAAAACATCGAGATCGGCCTGATGGCGCGCGGCAAGGGCAAGACGACGCGCGAAAACGTGCTCGACCTTTTCCCGCTGCTGCGCCAGCGGCTGAGACAACGCTCCGGCACGCTGTCAGGCGGCGAGCAGCAGATGCTGGCCATGGCGCGGGCCCTGTGCCTCGAGCCGCAGGTGCTTCTGCTCGACGAGCCGACCGAAGGGCTGATGCCGTCGATGATCGCCAGGATCCGCGAGACGGTGTCGAAGCTGCGCGACCTTGGTGTCTCGACGATCCTGGTCGAGCAGCGCGTCGATGCCGTGCTGTCCGTCGCCGACCGTGTCTCGTTCATCGAGAACGGCCGCAACCGCGAGACCGTCGATGTCGAGGAGCTCCGCGCCGATCCGTCGGCGGTCCGCCGCTATGTCGGCGTCGGCTGATCAGCCAAGGAACAGAAAACCCGCGATCTGGAATATCGGGATCAGCACCGCGCCCGACCACGCCATGTAGCCGAAGAAGCCCGGCATTTTCACGCCGCGATGCCTGGCAATGGCGTAGACCATGAAGTTCGGTGCATTGCCGATATAGGTGTTGGCGCCCATGAACACTGCGCCGGTCGAGATCGCCGCCAGCGTCGAGGCGAAGGTGGTCATTAGATGCTGCGGATCGCCGCCGGCGAGCTCGAAGAACACCAGATAGGTCGGCGCATTGTCGAGGAAGGACGACAGCGCTCCGGTCATCCAGAAATAGACAAGGTCGTTTGGCTCGCCCGTGGGCGAACTGACAAGCGAGACCAGCGGCGCCAGCGCGCCGTCGGCACCGGCCCTGAGAATGGCGATGACCGGCACGATGCAGATGAAGATGCCGGCGAACAGTTTCGCCACCTCGGCGATCGGCTCCCAGTGGAAGTTGTTCGCCTGCCTGTGACTCTTGCGCGAGACGCCGAGCGAAAGGAAGGCAAGCGCCAGGATGATCGCGTCGCGCACGAGGTTCTGCAATTCAAGGCTCACGCCCTGGACGGAGAAAGCCACGCCTGGCTTCCAGGTCGCGGAAAGCAGGATCGCGCCGATCACTCCGGCCAGCAGCGGGACGTTGGGCAGGCCTCGAATGCGCACCTTCGTGTCCGGTGTCGGATCTTTGATCTTCGGCGCACCAGCCTCGCGGTGATGCAGGATGATGTCCATGGCCAGGAAGACCGCGAGCACCAGGCCGCCGACGAACAGTGTCTCCTGATAGAGGTTGGTGGTGGTCCAGAAGAAATCGATGCCGCGCAGGAAGCCGACGAACAGCGGCGGGTCGCCGAGCGGCGTTAGCGAGCCGCCGATGTTGGACACCAGGAAAATGAAGAAGATGACGACATGGGCGTTGAACCGCCGGTTGTCGTTGGCGCGCAGGATCGGCCGGATCAGGATCATCGAGGCGCCGGTCGTGCCGATGACCGAGGCGAGCATCGCCCCGATCAGCAGCAGTCCGGCATTCACCAGCGGCGTGCCGTGAATGTTGCCGGCGACGAGGATGCCGCCCGAAATGGTGAACAGCGCAAACAGAAGAATGATGAACGACATATATTCGGTGAGCAGCGCATGCAGCACCGCCTCCGTGGCCGAAGGCATGCCGAATGCAACCGCCAGCGGCACGACCGCAAGGGCGGCCCAGAAGAAGGTGATCTTGCCGTAGTTATGCTCCCAGACATGGTGGAAGAGCAAAGGCCCAGTGGCGATCGACAGAAGCAGGCCAGCAAAGGGCAGCGCCCACCACAGCGACATTGTTTCGCCCGGCAACTCGTGGGCCTCGGCTGCGAGCGCTATTCCTGGAAACAGGGTTGCGACTGCCACCACAGCGCCCGCCGTCAAAGCCGCCGCAAACCGCATAAAGCCCCCTCTGGAAGTGTGTCGAATGCGATTGGTGATGTTCAAGCCAGCGTCACGCCGGCATCGCGCATTCGGTTCAGCATCGTCTCGACGGAGCCATTGAGATCGATGCCGCGGCAGGCGTCGAGCCGCACTGTTGTGTGAAAGCCGTGCTTGACCGCGTCGAGCGCCGAGAAGGCGACGCAATAATCGGTCGCCAGGCCGACCAGGGTCAACGTGTCGATGCCGCGCTCCTGGAGATAGCCGGCAAGGCCAGTCGGCGTCGCATGGTCGTTCTCGAAGAAAGCCGAATAACTGTCGATCTCCGGGCGGAAGCCCTTGCGGATCACCAGTTCGGCCTTGGTCCAGGCAAGGCCCGAATGGAAATCCGAACCCAGGCTGCCCTGGATGCAGTGGTCCGGCCACAGCGTCTGCTGGCCGTAAGGCATGCCAATCGTTTCGAACGGCTGCTTGCCGGGATGACTGGAGGCAAAGCTCGAATGGCCGGCGGGATGCCAGTCCTGCGTCAGCACGACATGCTCGGTCCGCCGGATCAGATCGTTGACCAGTGGCACGATCTCGTCGCCGCCGGTCACCGCCAGCGCGCCGCCTGGGCAGAAATCGTTCTGCAGGTCGATGATAACAAGCGCTTCGTCGGCCATGGAGCCTCCCTCTTGTTTGTCCCGGAGGCATGAAGTCTGCCGAAACGTGGAATCCGGTGTTCGAACCCACCGAAAAATGCCGCTGACGCAACGGATGCAGAAACTTGACCAGATGGCCGGCTGCGTCAACTCCAACGGCGTAACAAATGCGTGCCGTCGCGCCGATGCCGGCGCTGGCGCAAAACTCTGGCTTTGACAATTCCTGCCGGCTTGATATCATTTGCATACGAATGAATTTGACCGGTTCGGACGCCGGAAAGGCTCCGTCGGGAAGCCCCTTTCGAGGAGGCCCATTATTCTGGGAAGGCAAAGCGTGATCCGTTACGCGAAACCCACCACCATAGACGAGGCGCTCGCTTTGCTTGGCGAGGCTCCGTGGCGCATTCTTGCCGGCGGCACCGATTTCTATCCGACGCAAGGAGCCACGCCTTTCCGCGAAAATGTCCTCGACATCAACGGTCTCGCAATGCTGCGCGGTATCGCCGAAACCGAGGTCCATTGGGTTATCGGTGCGCGCACGACCTGGACCGATCTTGTCCGTCATCCGCTGCCGGCGGCTTTCGATGCGCTGAAGCAGGCGGCGCGAGAAGTCGGCTCCGTGCAGATCCAGAACGTCGCCTCCATCGCCGGCAATCTCTGCAATGCCTCTCCGGCCGCCGACGGCGTGCCGGCGCTGCTCGTCCTCGACGCCGAGGTCGAACTGCGCACGGTTGCGATGGTCCGCCATCTGCCGCTGGAAAAATTCATCCTGGGAAACCGCCGCACAGAACTGCAGCCGGGCGAAATGGTCACCGCCATCCGCGTGCCGAAAAACGCGGCCACCGGCACGTCGGCTTTCGTGAAGCTCGGCGCGCGTCGCTATCTCGTCATTTCGATAGCCATGGCGGCGGCCCGCTTGACCATTGAGGATGGCCTCGTCGGCAACGCTGCCGTCGCCGTCGGGTCCTGTTCGGTTGTCGCCAAGCGTCTCTCGGGCGTCGAAGCAGCCTTGCGCGGCCTCCCGGTTGACCACGCCCTCGCCACTGCGATCCAGTCTGCACCGATGGACGAGTTGTCGCCGATCGGCGATGTGCGCGGCAGCGCCGAATACCGGCTGGACGCCGCGCGCGAGATTGTCGCCCGCGCCGTTCTCGGTGCCGCGGGTCACGCGTTGAATGACAAGGCGGTGGCCGCATGAGCAAAGCGCAGCCTGGCATGACCAAAGCTCAGCCTGGCATGAGCATGGCTCAGCCTGGCATGAGCATGGAACGCGTCGACATCATCTTCGAGGTCAACGGCGCCGCCGTTTCTGTCTGCGTGCCGCCGGTTCGCCGTCTCTCTTCGGTGCTGCGCGACGAATTGCGCCTGACCGGCACCAAGATCGGCTGCGACGCCGGCGACTGCGGCGCCTGCACGGTGCTCGTCGACGGCGAACCCGTCTGCGCCTGCCTCATGTCAGCGGCTTCTGCCGCTGGTACCGTGGTGACGACGGTCGAGGGTCTCGCAAACGGCAGATTGTCGGCGCTGCAAGCCTCATTCCTCGATCATGGCGCGGCGCAGTGCGGCATCTGCACCCCCGGCCTGCTGGTCGCGGCAACCGCACTTCTGGACCGCAAACCCAATCCAACCGAGGCTGAAACCCAGGATGCGCTGGGCGGCGTCCTCTGCCGCTGCACGGGTTACCGGAAGATCGTTGCGGCCGTGATGGATGCGTCGCGCCATGCCGATGGCCTCGACCATCGCATGCCGCAGTCCGGCCACGCCGTCGGTTCCTCTCCGATCAGGCTCGACGGCCTGCCGAAAGTTACCGGCGGCGAAAAATTCGGCGGCGATTCCTTCCCGGCCGACGCGCTGGCGGTGCTGGTGGTTCGCTCGCCGCATTATCACGCCCGCTTCGCCTTCGGCGATCTCGACGCCTGGGTGAAAGTCCATCCCGGCATCGTCGGCGTCTTCACCGCTGCCGACATTCCGGGAAAGAACTGCTTCGGCGTCATTGCGCCTTTTGCCGACCAGCCGGCGCTGGCTGAAGGTTTTTCGCGCTTTCGTGGCGAGGCGGTGGCGCTGGTTGCCGGCGAGCGCGAGGCCATCCTCGATCTCGATCTTTCGGATTTTCCTGTTCGTTGGACCGAGATGCCGCACCTTCTGCAGCCTTGCGAGGCGCAGGCCGGCGGCGTGCAGCTGATCCACGAGAACCGGCCGACAAACCTGCTCACATCAGGCTTTGTCGAGCGCGGCGACCCGGAGGCCGCCCTTGCCGGCGCTGCCTTCATCGTTTCGGGCGCCATCGACACGTCCTATGTCGAGCACGCTTACATCGAGCCTGAGGCCGGCTATGCCTATATGGACGACGGTACGCTCGTCGTCGTCGCCTGCACGCAGGCGCCCTACATGGACCGCGACGACGTGGCCAAGGTGCTTGGCCTTGCCGTCGACAAGGTGCGGATCGTGCCGACCGCCACCGGCGGCGGTTTTGGCTCCAAGCTCGACGTTTCGTTGCAGCCGCTGATCGGTCTGGTCGCGATCAAGACCGGGCGGCCGGCGGCACTCGCTTATACCCGTCATGAATCGATGATCTCGACCACCAAGCGTCATCCCGCCGAGATGACGGCGACCATCGGCGCCGATGCCGATGGCCGCATCACCGGCATGGTCTTTGCCGGCGATTTCAACACCGGCGCCTATGCGAGCTGGGGACCGACCGTCGCCAACCGCGTACCGGTGCATGCCTCCGGTCCCTATGCGACGCCGAACTATCGCGCAGAGGGCCGCGCCATTCACACAAATGGCCCGATCTCCGGCGCCTTCCGCGGTTTCGGCGTGCCGCAGGCGACGATCATGCAGGAAACGCTCTACGACGAGCTGGCCGAAAAGCTTGGGCTGGATCGGCTCGATTTTCGCGTTAGGAACTGCCTTCGTAACGGCTCCGAAACGGTTACCGGCCAGAAGCTGGAAGCGGGCGTCGGCATTGCCGAGTGCCTTGAAGCGCTGCGGCCGCATTGGATGCGTGCGCTTGTCGATGCCGATACATTCAACAGTGCCAATGACAGCAGGAGACGCGGGGTCGGTGTCGCCTCCTGCTGGTATGGCTGTGGCAATACCTCGCTGCCCAATCCGTCGACCATCAGGGTCGGCATCTCCGCCTCTGGCGATGTCGTCCTGCATCAGGGCGCAGTCGATATCGGGCAAGGCTCGAACACGGTCATCACCCAGATCTGCGCCGACGCGCTTGGCTTGCCGCTGGAAAAATTCCGGCTGAAAAGCGCCGACACGGCGATCACGCCGGACGCCGGCAAGACGTCCGCCTCGCGCCAGACCTTCGTGACCGGCAAGGCCGCCGAAAAAGCCGGCCGCGCCTTGCGCGAGACTATGCTGCGCTTCGCCAATGTGTCGGAGAAAGCCGCGATCGCTCTCGATGGCACAAGCCTGGTCATCCGCGAGGGCGAAGCGACGCGGCATATCGATTTGTCCACGCTGAAGGCCGATGCCGATGGCTTCGTGTTCCGCGCCGAGGAAAGCTATGATCCGCCGACGCTGCCGCTCGACGCCAAGGGTCAGGGCAAGCCCTATGCCGTTTACGGCTACGGCGCGCAGATCGCCGAACTGGAGGTCGACCTCAAGCTCGGCACGGTGAAGCTGATCAAGATCACCGCAGCGCATGATGTCGGCAAGGCGATCAATCCGCTGCTCGCCGAGGGCCAGATCGAGGGCGGCATCGCGCAAGGCATCGGCATGGCGCTGATGGAGGAGTACATCCCCGGCCGCACCGAGAATTTGCACGATTACCTGATCCCGACGATAGGCGACGTGCCGCCGATCGAGACCATCCTGATCGAAGTTCCGGATCCGGAAGGACCCTTTGGCGCCAAGGGTCTGGGCGAACATGTGCTGATCCCGACGGCGCCGGCGATCCTCAATGCCATCCGCCATGCCACCGGCGTCCTGGTCACCAAAATTCCGGCGACGCCGAGCCGCATCCGCGCCGCGATTCGCGACAAGGAGGCACGCCGATGAGCGAGCTTGCCGAACGCTTCGAGACGCATGACCCCGGCGAGAAGCAAGTGGCGGAGAAGATCCGCTGCGATGCCTGCCCGGTCATGTGCTACATATCAGATGGCCGCACCGGCGCCTGTGATCGCTACGGCAACGTCGGCGGCAGGATCGTGCGGATGGATCCGCTGACCATCCTCGACCACGCGACCGAGGCCGGCGGCGCGGTCGTGCCGTTTGTCGCCGAGGGCGAAGAATGGGACGGCGAACTGGTCAACACCGGCCGCCGCTTCGTCACCGCGATCGGCGCCGGCACCACCTATCCCGACTACAAGCCGGCGCCTTTCATCGTCAGCCAGGAGGTCGAAGGCGTCGATCTCGTCACCGTCGTTACCGAGGGCATCTTCTCCTACTGCGGCGTCAAGGTGAAGATCGATACCGACCGTCATATCGGCCCCGAAACGGCGACGGTCCGCTCGGCGGGCGAGGCGATCGGCCATGTCACGACAGGCGAATACGGCTCGCAGATGCTGTCGCTGGGCGGCGTGCATCATCTGACCGGCGGCTCCAAGGCCGAAGGTCGCGCCACCTGCGATGCGCTGCTCAATCTATGCAACCGCAAGCCGGTCGAGCTCGCTATCGACGGCGGCGCTGTGGTCATCGTCGAAGCCGGCAAGCCGCCGGTCATCGACGGCAAGCTCGAACATCGAATGCGCGTCGGCTGCGGCTCTGCCACCATCGGCATGTTCGCCACCCAGTGGCGCGGCCTGGTCGACGAGGTGGTGGTGGTCGACGACCACATCACCGGCGTCGTCTCCGAGCATCAGGCGGGCAAGGTGCTCGGCTGGCAGGACACGGGGATAAAAATCGTCGGCCGCCGTTCGACGCCGGGCCGCTATTTCAAGGTGTCAGAGCCGGGCCTCGGCTGGGGCGGCACCAGCGTTTCCGATCCGCTGTCGATCCTTGGCGAATGGAATGCGAAGAAGGGCGCGCGTCCCGGCCTGTCGCTGCTTATGGTCTCGACCACCGGCGAGCAGTTCGCCTATTACGAGCTCGACGACGCGTTGAAGCCGGTGCAGAAACCATTCCCCGAGCGGCTGCAGAAATCCGTCGGCCTGATCGAGGAGAATTGCGAGCCGGCGCTATGCACCGTGCTGTTCGTCGGCGGTGCCGGCGGCTCGCTGCGCGCCGGGGTCACCGAGAATCCGGTCAATCTGACCCGCTCGGTGCAGGGCCTGACGACTTATGTGACGGTCGGCGGCGCGCCGGTCTATGTCTGGCCGGGCGGCGGCATCACGCTGATGGTCGATGTCACCCGCGTGCCGGAAGGCGCCTTCGGCTATGTGCCGACGCCGGCGCTGGTGGCGCCGATCGAGTTCACCCTGCGCCGCGACGATTATATCAGGCTCGGCGGCTACGAAGCCGAGATCCGCAGCGTTGACGACATTCTGGCCAAAGGTGGCGAGTATCTCAACCCGCGCCGCGGCACGGCTGCGCCGGCCCGCAATCCGTGGCCGCCGCTGGCGCAGTTGCGGCGTGCAGCCGGCAACGGGGTCGGGTGATGAACGGGCCGCAGGTACGTTGGCTTGAGGACGGCAGGCGGCTGCATCTCAATCATGGCCCGATCGACCTGATCATCGAGGCATTTGGCGATGCGGACGAATGCCGCGCCGCCTATGGCCAGGCGGTGGCGCGGTTTCAAACAATCCTGCAGGAGCTCGTCGACGAATTGCCAGAACTGCGCCGCCCGGCCTCGTCGCGACCACGTGCTTTCGCTGGCCCGACGGCGCGACGCATGGAGTCGGCGGTTGTTCCGCTGGCGAAACAATTCATCACGCCGATGGCCGCGGTCGCCGGTTCGGTAGCCGACGAAATGCTTGGTGCGGTGCTGGCTGGCCGCCGGCTCGATCGCGCCTACGTCAACAATGGCGGCGACAGCGCGATCCATCTCGGCAACGGCCGGTCCATGACCGTCGCCATTGCCGGGACGGGCCACGGACTGGCAGACCGGATCACGATCCGTGCCGAAGACGGGATCCGCGGCATCGCGACAAGCGGCTGGCGCGGCCGTTCCTTTTCGCTCGGCATCGCCGACGCTGTTACCGTACTGGCGCGGACCGGTGCTGAAGCCGATGCCGCCGCGACCCTGATCGCCAATGCCGTCGACCTGCCCGGGCATCCTGCCATCGAGCGTGTGCCGGCGCGCGATCTGGCGCCCGACAGCGACCTTGGCGATCGATTGGTCACCCAAGCCGTCGGCGCGCTTTCATCAGGCGAAATAGCCGCCGCGCTCGACAGTGGGATCGCTGTCGCCGAAGATTTTCGGCGACATGGCTTGATTGCCGCTTCAGCCTTGTTCCTTGCCGATCAGGCACGGATCGCCGGTCCCATGGCGCTCGTTGCGCCCAACGAGAAATCAAGGAAGGAAATTGCCCATGCCTGAGTTTGCGATCCGCAAGGTTGCGGTGCTGACCGAAGAGATATTTCACGAGGGCGGGCCGGTGGCGAAGGTGCCGCGCCGCCGCGCCGCGGCCATGGCGGTGGTGAAGAACCCGTTCGCCGGCCGTTACGTGGAAGACCTCCAGAGCGCCATGGACGACCTGAAGCCGCTCGGGCTGCTGCTCTCCGACAAGCTCATTGCCGCATTGGGCGGCGACGTGAAGCAGATCGACGGCTTCGGCAAGGGCGCCATCGTCGGCATAGCCGGCGAGCTGGAGCATGGCGCGCTGTGGCATGTGCCTGGCGGCTATGCCATGCGCGAGCGGCTCGGCGACGCCAAGGCGATCGTGCCATCGGCAAAGAAGGTCGGCGCGTTCGGCTCGCGGCTCGACGTGCCGCTCGGCCATATCAACGCCGCCTATGTGCGCAGTCATTTCGATGCCATTGAGCTCGGCATTAGCGACGGGCCTCGTCCCGACGAGATCCTGTTCTGCCTCGCCATGACCTGCGGCCCGCGCGTGCACGACCGCATGGGCGGACTCGCGGCAAAAGACATCAAGGCGTGGGACGGACTGCGGTGAGTGCCGAAGACATCAAGCTCAAGCTGGTCGAGGCAGAGGAGCCTGACGAAAACGATTACCGCTTGCAGGAGCAGGTCGGCTTCATCCTGCGCAAGGCGCACCAGCGCCATGTCTCGATCTTCGCCGCGCACATTGCCGACCTGACACCGCCGCAATTCGCCGCCCTGGCCAAATTGCACGATGTCGGCGAGACCTCGCAGAACCAGCTTGGCAGCCTGATCGCCATGGACGCCGCGACGGTGAAAGGTGTCATCGACCGGCTCAAGGCGCGCGGCCTGGTCGAGCTTTCCAAGCATGAGGTCGACAAACGGCGCCTGCTGGTCAATCTGACCGCTGAAGGCCGCAATGCCGTCGAGCGGCTGATCCCGATCGCCCGCGAGATCACCGAGGAAACGCTGGCGCCGCTTTCGGCCAAGGAGGCCGCGATTTTCATGAGGCTTTTGGCCAAGCTGGCGTGAGCGCGGCCTTGGTCAGCGCTGCCCCTCACCTGCCTGCCGGCATCCTCTCCCCCGTAGAACGGGGAGAGGGGCGCCGTCATCGACGACTTCGTCTCAGAGGCCGTTGTCCTTCAGGATCTGGGCGGCATTTTCCTTGGTGATCTTCTGCGTCGGCAGCGTGATGGTCTTTTCGACCTTCTCGCCGTTCAGAAACTTGATCGCCTGCCGCAGCCCTTCAGCACCCGGTGTCACATAGGTGAACGTCGCCGTCAGCTCACCATTGGCAACAAGCTGCACGCCTTCATTGGGCAGGCCGTCGATGCCGATGAACTTGATGTCCTTCTCGCGGCCGACATCCTTGGCGGCAAGATAGGCGCCGTAGGCCATCGGATCGTTGTGACCATAGACGAGGTCGATCTTCTCGTTGTTGCGC
Organism: Mesorhizobium sp. WSM4849; assembly: GCF_055811385.1. NCBI lineage: Bacteria > Pseudomonadati > Pseudomonadota > Alphaproteobacteria > Hyphomicrobiales > Phyllobacteriaceae > Mesorhizobium > Mesorhizobium sp. WSM4849. Next base: position 72,548 of record NZ_JBVVPW010000017.1, on the reverse strand, counting down.
AGTGCCGTGGCCATGATGTTGTAGGCCTGGTCCTGTTTCCAGTCGCCCGACTGCTGGTCGAGCAAATATTTTATGCCCGGCTCCTTGTCAGTGAATTCATGGAAGCCGTCATGGCGGTCATGTGCCGGCTGAGTACCCATTCCGCCCCAGATCTCGACGACATTGCCGGCGGCCTTGCCCTTGCCGCCGAGCAATTCGACGGCGTATTCACCGGCAGCCCGGCCGATCAGCTTGTTGTCGCCGCCGACGAACTGCGTGTAGTCCTTGGTCTCGACGTTGCGGTCGAGCACGAAGACCGGGATCTTGGCGTCGATCGCCTGCTGCACGACGCCGGTCAACCCAGCGGATTCCTTCGGTGACACCAGCAGCGCGTCGACTTCCTGGCGGATCAGGTTTTCGACATCGGCGACCTGCTTTTCCGTCTTGTCCTCGCCGTCGGTGACGATCAGCTCGACTTCCGGATTTTTGGCGGCCTCAGCCAGAATGTCCTTGTTGAACTGGGCGCGCCAGGGCTCGATGGTCGTCACCTGCGAGAAGCCGATCTTCCACTTCTTGTCCTGCGCGTAGGCGTTGCCGCTGGCCAAAAGCGCGGTCGTGGTCAGCAGTGCCGCGGTGACAACGGCGAGCTTCAACAATTCACGTCGTTTCATTTCTTGTTTCCTCCAAGATTTAGAGACGGGGTCTCTTTTGACGGCCGCTTTGCTGCGGTCGTTTCCTTGCGCGCCTGCCCGCCCCAGAGAGGCGCAATTGCCAGGCGCAGATAGAAGAGAAGATCAACGGCATTGCGCTCCTGGACGAGCACGGTGCCGATGATGATCATCCCCTTCAGTACGAGCTGAAGGTTCGAATTGATGTTGTGCAATTGCAGGATATTCGAGAGCAGTCCGAAGATCAGCACGCCGCAGAATGTGCCGATGAGGCTGCCGCGTCCGCCCATCAGGCTGGTGCCGCCGATGACCACGGCGGCGATGGCATCGAGCTCCAGCCCGGCGCCGGCATCCGGCTTGCCTTGCCTGTATTGCGCGACATAGAGCACCGCCGCCACGCCGGCCAGCAGCCCGGACATGGCGTAGGTAGCGATCTTGACGCGGCCGGCGGCGATGCCGGACAGCCGTGCCGCCTCTTCGTTGCCGCCGATTGCATAGACGTAGCGGCCGAACGGGGTGAAGCGCAGCACCGCGCCGTAGATCAGGATCGCTCCGAGGAAGAACAGGCCCGGCATCGGAATCACGCCGAAGACCAGCGAGCGCAGCATTTCGAAATCGGCGGTGGCGTTCGACCCGGTGTAGACCGGCAGCACCGCATTGTTCTGGCCGGCGGTCAGCCGGGCGATGCCGAGCGCCGTCACCATCATCGCCAGCGTGACGATGAAAGGCTGCAGCCGCCCGGCAACGATGATGACGCCGTTGAGTGCGCCGAACAGCAGGCCGACGCAAGGCGCCACCAGCAACACGCCGACCACGCCGAATTTTGAGCCAACCTGCGGCAGCAGGTACCACAGCACGAGACTGCAGAGGATCACCCCGACGATGCCGGGTGTGACCAGCCCACGAACGCTATCCAGCCTGATGGCGTGGGTGGCCTGCGGGCCGGCACGGGATTTTTCGATGTTCAGGAAGATGAAGCGGGTGACCAGAATGCCGAGGCAAAGGGCGACTACGGCAACTGTCGGCACCCCCAGCACCACCGCCGGCGTGACGCCCGGAACCGTCAGCAGCATGGCGCAGACCACGGTGCAGATCGCCATCAGCGAGCCGACGGAAAGGTCGATGCCGCCGGTGATGATCACTGCCGTCATGCCGGTGGCGATCAGGCCGGTGGTCGACACCTGGCGCAGCACATCCAGCAGATTGCCGTAGGACAGGAAGATGTTGTTGCCCTTGGAGCTGATCGGCGAGCCCAGCACGCCGATCAGGAAGATGGCGATCAGGCCCCAATAGAGCTTCGTCCGGGACAGGATGTTCAAGATGCTCATGCGGCAGGCCTCGTCATGGTCCGGCGCGGCGCCGCGAGCCGCATGATGGCCTCCTCACTGGCTTGCGCGCGCGAGAGGATCCCCGTCTGGCGACCATCGGCCATGACCAGGATGCTATCGGAAAGATGCAGCAGCTCCGGCAATTCCGAGCTGATGACGGCGATGGCGAGGCCGTCTCGCGCCAGCTTGAAGATGAGATCGTAGATCTCCCGCTTGGCGCCGACATCGATGCCGCGTGTCGGCTCATCCAGCAACAGCACCCGCGGCCGCGTTGCCAGCCATTTGCCGATGACGACCTTCTGCTGGTTGCCGCCGGACAGTGTGCCGGCCGGCTGCTCGATGGTCCCGCAGCGAATGCCGAGCGCCTTGACCGCTTGCCGCGCCAGGCCTTGCTCGGCGGCCCGCGAGCGAAGGCCGAACCGCGCCAGCGCGCCGACCAGCGGCAGCGCGACATTGTCGGTAATCGAGGCCTGAAGATGCAGGCCTTGCGTCTTGCGGTCCTCGGTCACCAGAGCGATGCCGAGCCGGCGGGCGTCGCGCGGTGATCGGATTTCCACCGGCTCGCCATCGAGCCGGATTTCGCCGTCGGCACGTCCGCCGCTGGAGCCGAAGATGGTCTCCAGGATTTCGGTGCGTCCCGAGCCCAGCAGCCCGCCTATCCCCAGTATTTCCCCGGCGGCAAGATCGAAGGCGACGCCGTCGAGCGCGGTGCGCCAGCCGTGGCGGTCTGGTTTCGACAGCGACAGGCCGCTTACGGAGAGGACGACCTTGCCGCCGGGGCCACGCTCTTCCTGGGAAGAGGCAAGCAGGTTTCGCCCGACCATCGCCGAAATGATGGTGTTTTCGTCGAGCTTTGCCATCGCCTCGGTCAGCACATGGCGTCCATCGCGAAACACGGTGACCCGGCTGGCCAGCTGCATGACCTCGTCGATGCGGTGCGAGATGTAGACGATCGCTACGCCGCTTTCGGCGAGCTGGCGGATGATCCGGAACAGCCTTTGGCATTCGGCCGGCGAAAGCGCCGAAGTCGGCTCGTCCATGATCAGGATGCGCGCCGACATCGACAGTGCCTTGGCGATCTCGACCAGCTGCTGCTCGCCGACGCGCAAGCTGCCGACCCGCGCTTCCGGATTGAGCTCGATACCGAGCCTATGCAGCAGGGCGCCGGCGGCATGGCTGCTTGCCTTGCGGTCGACGATAAGTCCGGCGATCAGCTTCTCGCGCCCCAGGAAGATATTATCCGCAACGCTGAGCTCGGGGACGAGATTGAGCTCCTGGTGGATAATGGCGATGCCGGCATGCTCGGCGTCGCGGACCCCGGCGAAACGGACCGGATGGGCATCGACGTTCACCGTTCCGTCGTAATCCGTATAGATGCCGGAGAGGATTTTCATCAGCGTCGACTTGCCGGCGCCGTTTTCCCCCATCAGCGCATGGACCTCGCCGCGCCGCAGGTCGAAGCCGACATCGACAAGTGCGGCGATGCCGCCGAAGGTCTTGGAGATGTGCTCGGCGTTCAGAACGATGGCCGGGTCGGCGTCAGCCGCAACATCTCCGGACGTGCTGGAATTGCCAGGCTCCATGACAAGAACGGCCTCCCTTCCGTCGTCGTCGAATGTCCCAAACGCTAATCTAAACGTTTCGATCATGTCAAGCCGGTATCTGATGAGACGGGATTGATGCATTTCAATTCTTGCGCAAATCTGCGAGATTCCGTAGGTATTGCAGCCAGAGGGCGGTGAAACGTTTCGAAAATGATGGCGTCAAGGCGAAAAAAGCAGCGAAAGTCCACGGCCCCGACCATGCTGCACGTGGCTGAAGTGGCGCGTGTTTCGGTCGCCACCGTCTCGGCGCTGATCAACGGCACCGCGACCGTCAGTCCCGAGCTCAGCCAGCGCATCGAACAGGCGATCCGAGACATCGGCTACAAGCGCAACGCGATTGCCCGCAGCCTGAAGATGGGTACGACCCGCACCATCGGGCTTACCGTTCCCCACATCACCAATCCGTTCTTCACCGATGTCGTTTCGGTTATCCAGCAGGCATTCGACCGCGCCGGCTATGCGGTTATGCTGTGCTGCACGGACGAGGATCTGAACACGCAGGATGACCAGATCAGGCTGCTGCTCGACCGGATGGTCGACGGGCTGATCGTTGCGCGCGTTGGCGACGGCGCAATCCTGAAGAGAATTGTCGACGACGCCAACGTGCCGGTGGTGCTGCTCGACCGCGTTTGCGAAGGCGTCGATACCGACACCGTCGTTCTCGACAACCAGCGCGCGGTGTTCGACGCCATCAGCTATCTGATCGATCTCGGCCACCGGCGGATCGGCTACATCTCCGGCTCGTTCGACATCTCGCCCATGCATGAACGCATGACAGGGTATCGCGAGGCACTCCAGGCCGCCGGTCTGCCGGTTGAGAATGAGCTCGTCCGTTTCGGCAATTTCCATGAAGTCGACGGCTACAACGCGACGATGCAGCTGCTTTCGCTGCACGACCGCCCGAGCGCGATCTTCTCGGCCAACAACCCGATGGTGATCGGCACCATGAAGGCGATCCGCGATATCGGGCTGTCCTGCCCCGAGGATATTTCGGTCGCCTGCTTCGACGATTTTCCATGGTCGGACGTGTTCCAGCCGCAACTGACCACGGTCGCACAACCGGTCAAGGCGATCGGCGAGCAGGCGGCCAATCTGCTGCTCGACCGGCTCGCCGGAAACAGGGACGCGCCGCCGCGCAAGCTGGCGCTCAAGGGACGCCTGATGATCCGCAATTCATGCCGGCCACTGGGGGCGATCGCACAAAGCGTCAGCGCCTGATGCATGTCGCCCAAAAGCATGCCCTCGGGCTTGAACCGAGGGTGCGCAGCGGTTTTGGGATAACAACATGCGTCAAATAAGAAAGACCATCATGCCGCTTCCGACAGCGATTTGTGGATGTCGGCCAGGATCTCGAACGACCGCACCCGCGCTGCGTGGTCGAAAATCTGCGCGGTAACCATCAGCTCGTCGGCGCCGGTGCGCTGCACGAACGCCTCGATGCCTTGCCCGACCGTTTCCGGGGCGCCGACGACGGCGCAGGACAGCGCCTGGCCAAGCATGGTTTTGGTCATCGGGTCGAGGTCGCGCTCGTACCCTTCGACCGGCGGCGGCAGTCGGCCGGGCCGGCCGGTGCGCAGATTGACGAAGGCCTGCTGCAGCGAAGTGAACAACAGCCGCGCCTCGGCGTCGGAGGGCGCCGCGAACACGTTGAGACCGAGCATGACATAGGGCTTGTCGAGCTGTTTCGACGGCTGGAAGCGCGAGCGATAGATCTCCAGTGCGTGGTCGAGTTCGGCCGGTGCGAAATGCGAGGCGAAGGCGTAGGGCAGGCCGAGCATGGCTGCGAGCTGCGCGCCATAGAGGCTCGAGCCCAGAATCCAGATCGGCACCTGCTCGCCCTCGCCGGGCACGGCTCGGATACGCTGACCGTCTTCGGCCGGCTGGAAATAGCCCATCAGCTCGACGACATCCTGCGGAAAACTGTCGGCGCCGGCCTCGAGGTTGCGGCGCAGCGCGCGCGCCGTGCCCATGTCAGTGCCCGGCGCCCGGCCGAGGCCGAGGTCGATACGGCCGGGATGCAACGCCGCCAGCGTGCCGAACTGCTCGGCGATGACCAGCGGCGAATGGTTGGGCAGCATGATGCCGCCGGCGCCGACGCGTATCGTCTTGGTGCCGCCGGCGACATGGGCGATGACGACCGATGTGGCCGCACTTGCGATGCCCGGCATATTGTGATGCTCGGCCAGCCAGTAGCGCTTGTAGCCCAGCCGCTCGGCATGGCGAGCGAGATCGAGCGAATTGGCGAGCGATTGCGAAGCGTTGCTGCCTTCGACGATCGGCGACAGGTCGAGAACGGAAAGAGCGGTCATGGCGTCTTAGGCCTCCAGGATTTTCTTTTGTCGCGCCATGGCCTCGAAGGCTGCACGGTCGGGAATGGCGATTTCGAGCGGGCCTTCCAGCACGTCGGCGAGTTCGGCGGCTGTCGCTATCTCGATCTGCTCGGTACGGCCGCCGAGATGATGCGTCGACAGCCGGTTGTTGCGGAGCGCATAACGGCGGCCCGGCAAGGCTCGTGCCGCGATTACGGAGGAAAGGAAGTGCGAGGTTGGGTGGGTCGATAGGAAATGGTTGCTGACCGAATAGTCGACCTCATAGTTCTGCTGCATGTCGAAGCGGTAAATTGTCCGCCAATCGCCGCCGACATTGGCCTGCAGCCGAAAATGATCGCCTGTCGCAATCATGCGGAATGTCTCATGTGGGGTCTTTTGCTCGAGACCCGGTCGAAGCAGGAGCGGCGCTGTCAGCGTCAGTCCGCCGAAGCCGACATCGGCAATGTAGGTTCGGCCGTCGAGTTCGACGCGCAGCAACATATGGCTCCGTGCGGTTATGGCATCATCGGGCTGGCCCCAAAGAACGCGTGCGGCAAGGCCGCTGACGACGAAGCCAAGCGCCTTCAGCACATGCATGAAAATGAGATTGTGCTCGAAGCAATAGCCGCCGCGACCCCGAGCGACGATCTTTTCCTGCAGCGAGGCGAGATCGAGACGAACCGGATGGCCTAGAAACGGATCGAGATTTTCGAACGAGATTGCCTGCGGGTGTAAGAGATGGAGCGACTTCAGCGTTTCCAGCGAAGTGTCCCTCAAGCCGGTGTATCCGATGCGGGCGAAATAGGCGTCGATGTCGAAGGAGATGTCGGTCATGGAAGGGAGCCCGGCTTTGACCGGCTCGATATAGGCATTCAATCCGGGCGCCGCAAACGCCGCGCGCCGGTTTGCGCTGCAGCACTGTCCATCTCCTCGATGAGTTCTTCTTCAACCACCGCCGTATGCTGCGCCGCCAGGAAATTGCCGACGTGGCCGAGGCCGTCGAAATGATCGCAGAACACCTTGATGACGACCAGCAGCGGCACCGCCATCAGCGCGCCGACGAAACCCCACAGCCAGGACCAGAAGGCAATTGCAATGAGGATCGCCACGGCGTTGATCTCTAGGCGCCGGCCGACCACCGTCGGCGTCACGAATTGGCCTTCGACGGTATCGCACAACAGCACGAAGGCCGGCGCCAGCAGCGCGTAGGAGATGCTGTCGAAGCTGATCAGCGCGATGATCGTGACAAGCGTGATCGTAATCAGCGCCCCGATATAGGGCAGGAAATTAAGCAGAGCCGCTGCTGCGCCCCAGACCTGCGGGTTGGGCACGCCGAGGGCCCAGAGGCCGAGTCCGATGACCACGCCCAGGCATGTATTGATGACGGCGACGGTAAGCAGGTAGTGCGAGATTTCACGTTCGACATCATAGACGACGCGCAGTGCCCGCTTCTTTTCGCTGAGACTGGGGAAGGATTCGACGATCTTCTCATAGAACATCGTGCCGGAGGCGAGCAGGAAGAGCGACAGGACGAAGACGATGATGAGGCTGGTGCCCGCCGACAGCAAATTGCTGGCGGCTTGTGGGAGAAGGCCTGATTGCGCCATGGCTACCCGCTGGACGCCCGGCCCTTGGGAGGTCTGCGTCAGTCCCTCTATCTGCCGCGAAATCTCCATGATCCTTTCGAAAGGACGCCGCAGTTGCGCGAGACGTTCGGTCAGCTGCTGGCCAATCACCGAGGTGTTATTGATGAGGTCGATGACCGGGCCGCTGAGCAGATAGCCGGCCACGGCAAGGATGCTGACCGACAGCACCACCAGCAGTGTCGCCGATATCACATCGGGCATGCCGTGTTTGCGCAGGAAGCGGACGATCGGCGTCAACGTCAGCGCCAGCAGGAAGGCCAGGATGACCGGCATGAAGAAGGCACGGGCGAAGGAGAGCGCGTAGATCGCCATAAGGATGAAGATGCCAACGAGCAGCGAACGCATCAGATGCATGTCCGCACGCGCCTCGACGCGCGGATCCGGGCTCTCTGCGGCGCCCGAAGCGGCGGGTTCGGCTTTCATTCTGGCCCTCGGCGGCACACTGCGATTGGTGTACGCTGTTGGCGGAAACGTCTTTGCGGCTTCAAGGTTCCGTTAGAGCGACGTGCGTCCGCTTGGACGCACAAAGTACGCTCTAACACTTTTGAATCTACGCCTCGTGCTTTCCGAAAATCGATTCCGATTGCGGGCCGATGCGTTAGCCGGCGCTGACGATGACCTTAGCCCTACGATCTTGCCGGCGAATCAGGCGGCTGGCGCAGCCACGGCGGGAATGGCCTTCGCCGTTTCCTTGCGCACGATCGGCGCCACCTTGGTGCCGTAGAGTTCGATCGCCTTCATGACCGTGGCGTGTGCCATGGTGCCGATTGCCATTTGCAGCAGGAAGCGGTCGTTGCCAAATATCTTGTGCTGGGCAACGATCTTTTCGGCCACCTGTTCTGGATTGCCGACGAACAGCGCGCCGCTCGGGCCGCGCGACTGGTCGAAATGTGCTCTCGACGTCGGACCCCAGCCGCGCTCGCGGCCGATGCGGTTCATCACCTCGGCCTGCGGCCCATAAAAATCGTCAGCCGCCTGGTCGGTGGTCTCGGCGATGAACCCGTGGACATTGAGGCTGGTGGCGAGATCAGCCGGATCGTTGCCGGCCCGTTTGGCCGCCTCCCTGTAGATGTCGAACAGCGGCGCGAACCGCGCCGGCTCGCCGCCGATGATAGCCAGCGCCAGCGGCAGGCCGAGTGCGCCGGCCCGCGCGGCGGACTGCTGCGTGCCGCCAATCGCGATCCAGATCGGCAATCTGTCCTGGAACGGGCGGGGGTAGACGCCGCGATCGTTGATCGGAGCGCGCAGCCTGCCCGACCAGGTCACCTTGACGCTGTCGCGTACCGCAAGCAGCAGGTCGAGCTTTTCGGCAAAGAGCTCATCATAATCTTCGAGATTGTAGCCGAACAGCGGAAAGGATTCGATGAACGAGCCGCGCCCGGCCATGATCTCGGCCCGGCCGCCTGACAGAAGGTCGAGCGTCGCGAACTGCTGGAAGACACGAACCGGATCGTCAGAGGAAAGCACGGTGACCGCGCTGGTCAGCTTTATACGCCTGGTGCGTTCGGCCGCTGCGGCCAGGGCCACGACCGGCGCTGAAGCCGCATAATCGGGACGGTGATGCTCGCCCAGTCCAAACACGTCGAGGCCGACCTGGTCGGCCAGCTCGATCTCCTCGATCAGGTTGCGCAGCCGCTCATGCGCACCGATGGCACCGGGACCCGGCTCCGGGCTGACGTCGGCGAAGGTGTAGAGACCGAGTTCCATCATCTGTCATCCTGGCGTTTTGTTTTTCGCGCTACAGGTAGCGACCAGTCCGCCGCGCCGCCAGAGGGCCGGATGGTGAACAGTGCATGTCCGGTTCAGCCGAATTCAGCCGAAAAGGCGTCTCCCGGCTGCAACAGCTCAGAATTTCATGGCTGGCATACCGTTTTGGCGCTTGAACTCTGGGTTTTCACGCGTATGTAAGCCTCGCAAATTGACTCCAGGGAAGTGGACTTGGCTATCTATAGGGAAAAAGACGTTTTCGAGCGGCGCAATGCCGCGAACGAGGCAAAGAAGGCGCTTCTCGAGCGCTTCAAGGCAAAGCCGGCAGCAGACGATCCAGCGGTGCTGGCACGACAGGCCGAACGCAAGGCAATCCTCGAAGCTCGTGCGATACGCGAGGCCGAAAAGGCCAGGCTGAAGCAGGAAAAGCTGGCGCGCGAAGCTGCCGAAAAGGCCGAGCGCGAAGCTGCTGCCGAAGCAGCGCGTATTGCTGCGGAAGAAGCGGCGCAGGCGGAAGCGAAGATCCGGGAAGCCGAAGAGAACGAGCGCATCGCTCGTTTGCTTGCCGACGAGGCCGAGCGCAAGGCCAAGCGCGACGCGCGCTATGCGGCGCGCAAGCAGCGCACCGGCAGGACGCCTCCGGGCTTTTCAGCTCGCTAGCTCTCCTACAGCGCGATTTCACGAATCAAATTCAGGGCCGCCTTGCAGCGGCCCTGAAGGCGTTTGTGCTGCGGCCTTGCTGCAAAACTAGGCCGCGAGTTTCAATCCCATGATGCCGCAGACGATGAGTGCGATGCAGGCCAGCCTGATCGCGGTCGCAGGCTCGCCGAGCAGCCAGATGCCAAGCAGCGCCGTGCCGACGATGCCGATGCCGGTCCACACAGCATAGGCCGTGCCGACCGGCAGCATCTTCAGTGCCAGTCCGAGCAAGGCAAGACTGACGACCATCGAGACAACCGTCAGGACAGTCGGCAGCGGCTTCGAAAAGCCATCAGTGTATTTGAGGCCGATCGCCCAGCCGATCTCGAACAGGCCAGCGAAGAAGAGAAGAATCCACGACATCGGAACGCTCCATTGGATTGCGGGTCGTCCCGGTCTTTTCGGAAAGCGCGAAGTCGTCTTCGCTGCATTGATCGCGAAGTCGCCTTCGCTGCATTGATATGGAAATTTCGGGTGCCCAATCAACAGCAGCGCCGACGGCATTTCAGGACCAATCGCTGGATGTCGATTGGTCCTGAAATGCCGTCGGTCATGACCTTGCGCCGAAACGCCGAGGCTTACTTGTCCTTGAGTTTGGTCGCCTTGACGGGCGGCGCTTTCAGGGTCGGGGCAGCGGCGGGTTTCTTTGCGTCCTTCTTCGGCTTGCGGGCTTCTTTGCCCGCCTTCATCGCACCTTTAGCCATGATTCGTTTCCTCCGATTGTGGCAAGCGAAATGAACCAAGAGAAACGTCCGACCGCAAGAGGCATAATCTGGCGCGCCTGCGTCAGCCGGCGGCCGTCAACCGTTTCTAATTCGCTCGTAAACCGCGCTGGTCCGTGCGATGATCTTTTTTGCACTGCAGCACAGCCCGTGCCTTCGCCGGGTGATGATCCGGCAGGCCGGTCAGGACGACAATGCGAATCCATATCGGCTGCGAGATGAGCTTCGATTTTCCGCAGGAAACGCCGCTGATCGCGATGCTCAACGTCCACTATTCCCGCGCATCCGATCTCGATCGGCCGGATTTCCTGACCTCGAACCCGCCGGTACCGATCGAGAGCTACCGCGACAGTTTCGGCAATTGGTGCAACCGTCTTGTTGCCCCGCCCGGGCGCTTTACCTTCGGCACGGACGCGGTGATCCGCGATCCCGGAACCTTCGAGATCGGCGATCTGGTGGCGTGGCAGCACGAGGTGCGCGACCTGCCGTCGGAGACATTGCTGTTCCTGCTGCCCAGCCGCTATTGCGAGAGCGACGTGCTGGCGAGCGAGGCGTGGCGGCTGTTCGGCCACACACCGCTCGGCATTCCACGCGTGCAGGCGGTCTGCGATGTCGTCCACAACCACATTATCTTCAATTACGGCAATGCGCGGCCGACGCGCACCGCGGCAGAGGCCTATCGTGAGAAAAGCGGCGTCTGTCGCGACTTCGCCCATCTCGCCGTCGCCTTCTGTCGCGCCTTGAACATCCCGACGCGCTACTGCACCGGCTACATCAGCGACATCGGCCTGCCGAAACCGTGGTCGGACATGGATTTCGCCGCCTGGATGGAGGTCTATCTCGGCGGCCGCTGGCATGCCTTCGATCCGCGCAACAATGCGCCGCGCATCGGCCGTATCCTGATCGCCTCCGGCCGCGACGCAGCCGATGTGCCGCTGACCCATATTTTCGGGCCGGGCACGCTGGCCGGCTTCAAGGTCTGGACGGAAGAGGTCATCGAACAGGCGTCGGCGCAGCAGTCTTGAACCGCCGGATGCTTCGCGCGTTGTGAATGCCTGTGGAACTGCGGCGGCTGCGCCGTTAAGCTCGAACGCGTCGAGGCGCAGCCGAAGGGAGGAGCGAAGATGAAAATCGACGGCGGGTGCCATTGCGGCGCTATCACCTACGAAGCGGAGGTCGATCCGGAAAAGACCAGTATTTGCCACTGCATCGATTGTCAGCAGCTGACGGGCACGGCCTTCCGCGTGACCGTGCCGGCGCCGGAGGACCACTACCGGATCACCAAGGGCACGCCGAAGATCTACATCAAGATCGCATCGAGCGGCGCCAGGCGCGCCCAGGCCTTTTGCGGCGAGTGCGGTTCGCACCTCTATGCCACGTCGGTCGGCGACGGGCCGAAAGTCTACGGCATCAGAGTCGGCACGGCGCGGCAGCGCGAACAACTGATCCCGAGAAAACAGATATGGCACCGCTCGGCGCTGCACTGGCTGCCGGAGTTCGAAGGCATGACGACCGTCGAGGAGCAATAGCCTCTCAGTCGTCGCCTTCGACGACCCTTAGTCTCAGCTGACCGGTCTTGGAGTCGGCGACGCGCGCACCCGCTTCGGCCTTCGCGCTGGCCCCCGATCCGGCGTCGCCCTCCGTCGGCTGCGCGCCGAACTCCAGCGCCTCGATCTTCTGGCCGCGCTTGGTCACCTTCGACGTCGAGACGAGGATATCGTCGATATCCTTGGCCGACTGGCCGAAATGGCTCTGCAGCTTGCGCACCCGCTCGTCGAGGCGCGAGACATCCTCCATCAGCCGGATGACTTCGCCCTGGATCAGATGCGCCTGCTCGCGCATGCGGGCGTCCTTGAGGATCGCCTGGATGACCTGGATCGACAGCATCAGCAGCGACGGCGAGACGATGACGATTCGGGCACGGTGCGCCTTGTGAACAATCCCCTCGAAATTCTCGTGGATCTCCGCGAACACCGATTCCGACGGCACGAACATGAAGGCGGTGTCCTGCGTCTCGCCCTGGATCAGGTATTTTTCTGAAATATCGCGGACGTGCACCTCGATGTCGCGCCGAAACGCTTGGGCTGCGACCTTCTGCAAATCGACGCCTTCGGCGGCACGGATGGCGTTCCAGGCTTCCAGCGGAAACTTGGCGTCGATGGCAAGTGCGGGCGCGCCATTCGGCATCTTCACCAGGCAGTCGGGCCGGCTGCCGTTCGACAAGGTCGCCTGGAATTCGTAGGCACCGTGCGGCAGGCCGTCGGCGACGATCGCCTCCATGCGAGACTGGCCGAAGGCGCCGCGCGTCTGCTTGTTGGAGAGGATCGCCTGAAGCTGAACGACCTGGCCGGCGAGCGACTGGATGTTGCCCTGCGCCGTATCGATGACCGCCAGCCGCTCCTGCAGTCTGGCGAGGCTCTCATGCGTCGATTTCGTCTGCTCGGTCATGGTCTGGCCGAGACGGCCGGTCATCGCGTCGAGGCGTTGACCGATCGATTGTGTGAGTTCGGCCTGCCGCGCCCCGAACACTTCGGCGATGGCGCCGATGCGGCCCTGCATCTCGGCCTGGCTTTGCAAAATGCCGGCCATCCGCGCCTCCGCGTCACGGGCGTGGTCGGCGGCTTCGGCGGCAGCCACCGCACGCGCCTTGGCCGAGCGCCAGAGCGCGACGACGAGCGCCACGAACAGACCCAGAAACAGGATCGCGCCGAATGCCAGTGCGTGACCGAGCGTGATCGTGGTGGCGCCGAGCCGGGCGATTGGTTCGGACAGGATGGTGGTCAGGTCATTCATATTGGGCAGCATAGATGATTCGGCCTGACGGCACAGATCAAAACGTGAACGGCGCTGCAAATGCCCCGGTTGACGCTTTTCGTGCGAGGTCTTAGGTGAGACGCCATGTCGATCAAGCCGCTCATCATCCTTCCCGATCCCGTCCTGCGCCAGGTTTCGAAACCGGTCGAGCGCGTCGATGGGGCATTGCGCAAACTGGCCGACGATATGCTGGACACCATGTATGATGCGCCGGGCATCGGTCTGGCGGCGATCCAGGTCGGCGAGCCGCTGCGCATGCTGGTGATCGATCTCGCCAAGGAAGACGAGACGCCGGCGCCGCATGTCTTCATCAATCCCGAGATTCTTGAGAGCGCCGATCAGCGCTCTGTCTACGAGGAAGGTTGCCTGTCGATCCCGGATTACTATGCCGAGGTCGAGCGCCCCGCCGCTGTGCGGGTGAAATATCTCGATCGCGACGGCAAGCTGCAGGAGATCGAGGCCGAAGGGCTGATGGCGACCTGCCTGCAGCACGAGATCGACCATCTCAACGGTATTCTGTTCATCGACCACATCTCGAAACTGAAGCGCGACATGGTGGTGAAGAAATTCAAGAAGCTCTCGAGGGAGAAGACGCCGGGCAGCAAGGCGCCGGGTAAGTTGGTGGGATAGGGCTCAAAAATGCCCCTGCGCGTCATCTTCATGGGTACGCCCGAATTCTCCGTGCCGACGCTGCGGGCGATCGCAGATGCCGGGCATGAGATAGAAGCCGTCTACACCCAGCCACCGCGCGCCGCCGGTCGCCGTGGGCTGGAACTGACGCGGTCGCCGGTGCAGCGCGAGGCGGAGCGGCTGGGCCTCGAGGTGCGGACGCCGGTGTCGCTGAAGAGCGAAGGCGAGCAGCAGGCGTTCCGCGCCTTGCGGGCCGATGTCTCCGTCGTCGTCGCCTATGGATTGCTGTTGCCTAAACCGATTCTCGAGGCGCCGCGGCTCGGCTGCCTCAATGGTCACGCGTCGCTGTTGCCACGCTGGCGCGGCGCCGCCCCTATCCAGCGCGCCATCATGGCCGGCGATACCGAGACAGGCATGATGGTGATGCGGATGGAAGAGGGCCTGGACACCGGCCCGGTGGCGATGGTCGAAAAATGCGCCATCGGCCCCGATATGACGGCCGGCGAACTGCACGATCGGTTGATGCACGTTGGTGCCGCGCTGATGGCGGAAGCGCTGGCACGAATGGAACGGGATGCCCTGACATTTACCGCACAGGCGACGGAGGGGGTGACCTACGCCAAAAAGATCGATAAAGCGGAGACGCGCGTGGACTGGACGCGGCCTGCTGGCGAAGTCCACGATCATATTCGCGGCCTGTCGCCCTTTCCCGGCGCATGGTGCGAGACCGAAATTGGCGGCCGCTTGGAGCGGCTGAAACTGCTTCGCTCGACGCTTTCGGATGGCGCCGGCGAGCCGGGAGGAATTCTCGACGACCGGCTGACGGTCGCCTGCGGGTCAGGCGCGATCAGGCTGGTCGAAGTTCAACGTGCGGGCGGAAGGCCCATTGCCGCGCAGGAATTTCTGCGCGGGGCCAAGCTCGAAGAAGGAATGAAATTCTCATGAGCATGATGTCGATACGCGCGGCAACGCCGCGGGACCGCGAGGCGATCCGCCTCGTCGAGGAACACGCCTTCGGCCAGCAGGCGGAGGCCGGACTGGTCGACGCGCTGGTCAGCGGCGGCGATGCCATCGTCGAACTGGTGGCGGAAGAAGATGGACAGGTGGTCGGCCATATCCTGTTTTCGAGGCTTTTCGTGCAGAATGGCGGCAAGAGCTTTCCGGCGGTGGCGCTGGCGCCTCTGGCGGTCGAGCCGTCATTCCATGGCACTGGCATCGGCGGTGCGCTGGTCCGCGAGGCGCATATCCGGCTGAAGGACGCCGGCGAGGTGCTGGCGGTTGTGCTTGGCGATCCCGCTTATTATGGCCGCTTCGGCTACAGTCATGCGCGCGCCGAAAGGTTCGAAAGCGAGTACCAGGGCGAAGCCCTGCAGGCGCTGGCCTGGGGCGAGGCGCCTGAGACCGGCAAGCTGGTCTATGCTTCGGCTTTTAGCTCCGCGCTCGCCGCCTAACCTCATCCTGCTTAGGAATGCCGCGTTTTCGCCTCGACATCGAATATGACGGCAGCCTCTATGCCGGCTGGCAGCGCCAGGCAGACCAACCTTCGGTGCAGCAGGCGATCGAACAGGCGATCGAGAAATTCTGCGGCGAACGGGTCTCGCTGCGCGGCGCCGGCCGCACCGATGCCGGCGTCCATGCGACCGGTCAGGTGGCGCATGTCGATCTCGTCAAGGCATGGCCTGATGAGACGGTGCGCGATGCCGTCAATGCCCACCTGCAAACGGCCAAGGCGCGCATCGCCATCCTCAAGGCGGCCGTCGTGCCTGATAGCTTCGATGCGCGTTTCTCGGCGATCGGCCGCCACTATCTCTACCGCATCGTCAACCGGCGCGCGCCGGCGGCACTCGACAAGGGCAAGATCTGGTGGGTGCCGAAGCGGCTCGACGCCGAGGCCATGCACGAGGCGGCAAAGGTGCTGCTGGGGCGGCATGATTTCACCACGTTCCGCTCGACCCAATGTCAGGCCGACAACCCGGTGCGGACGCTCGATCGGCTGGATGTCAGTCGGCTGGGGGACGTGATCGAAGTGCGAGCCTCGGCGCGCTCGTTCCTGCACAATCAGGTGCGCTCGATGGTCGGTTCGCTGAAGCGCGTCGGCGAAGGCGGCTGGACAATTGCCGACCTGAAGGCGGCGCTCGGCGCGCGCGACCGTGCAGCCTGTGGCCAGGTGGCGCCGCCCGATGGCCTTTTTCTCGTTGGGGTAGATTATCCGAAAGTCGACTAATTCGGCGCACCGATGCCGAGCAGCGCCTGCAGGCCGAACAGAATGACCAGCGACGCCACGAACATGCCGGCGAAGACGGCGGTGCCGACAGCCGCGCCCCTGCCGATGGCGACGTTTGTCATCCGCCAGGTCAGGATCATCGACAACGCAAACAAAAGCAGCGACGCCAGTACGGCGAACTCGTTGGTGGACGGCAGGAAAAGCCTGATCAACGCCGCTGGCAGCATCAGCCAGGCGATGATCGCCGACGCCCAGTTGCTGGCGACGACATAGTGGACAAAGCGTCCGCCAATGCCGGCGCGCGGCGCGACCAGGGCAAGGCCAACGAGCGGCAACACCCAGGCGCCGATGTCGACCGTCGCCAGACGGATTAGCATGCTGAAGCGCCCCGCGAATGCATTCGGATCGCCGATCTCGTTGGCAAGGCCGACCCAGCCGACGATCAGCGCCGGTGCCGCGACGATGATGGCGAAGAAGGAATTCCAGAAACCGTCGGCCGAAAGGTCGAGCTGGCGCAGCCCGTCGGCCTTGCCGAGCATCAGTCGCCAGGCGCCGGTCAGCGAAGCATAGGTTTCATCCGACGAAAGCATGATTACGGTATGCCTCGCTCGAACCAGTCTTCGATGAAACGCTGATAGATCTGCGTCAGCGTCTCGAGGTCGGCAAGCGCGACGCGTTCATCGACCATGTGCATGGTCTTGCCGACCAGCCCGAACTCGACCACCGGACAATAGTCCTTGATGAAGCGCGCGTCGGAGGTGCCGCCGGAGGTGGAAAGCGCCGGCTTCCTGCCGATCACCGCCTTGACCGAACCGCTGAGCGCTTCGATCAGCCGGTCGTCTCGGGTGAGGAAGACGTGACTCGGCCGGTCGCGCCAGACGAGTTCGTAATCGACTGGGGTCGTCTTGCCGGCCCGGTATTTCTTGCGCTTCGCCGCCTTGTCGAGACGGTTGTGGATTTCCGCCTGGATGGTGTCGGCGGTCCATGTGTCGTTGAAGCGGATGTTGAAGGTGGCGGTCGCCTTTGCCGGAATGACATTGGTGGCTGGATTGCCGACATCGATCGAGGTCACCTCCAGATTGGTCGGCTGGAAGTCCTTGGTGCCTTTGTCGAAGACCGGATGCAGCAAGGCGTCGACCAGCGTCATCAGCCCGCGCACCGGGTTGTCGGCAAGCTGCGGATAGGCGGCGTGGCCCTGGCGGCCGCTGACGATGATGCTGCCGGACAAAGAGCCGCGCCGGCCGATCTTGATCATGTCGCCCAGCGCCTTGGGATTGGTCGGCTCGCCGACGATCGACGCATCCCATTTCTCGCCCTTGGCGGCCGCCCATTCGAGTAGCTTTGTCGTGCCGTTGATGGCCGGCCCTTCTTCGTCGCCGGTGATCAGCAGCGAGACCGAGCCTTTCAGACCGCCTTTCGAACCGAGATGGCGCGCCACCGCGGCGATAAAGCAGGCGATGCCGCCCTTCATGTCGACGGCACCGCGGCCGAACATCTCGCCTTTGGCGATCTCGGCGGCGAAAGGCAGATGCGTCCATGAGGCCTCGTCGCCGACCGGCACCACGTCGGTATGCCCGGCGAACATCAGGTGCGGACCGTTGCCGGACCGCCGCGCATAGAGATTTTCGATATCGGGTGTGCCGTCCTCGGAAAATACCGGCCGCTCGACGGAAAAGCCGAGTGGTTTCAACATTGTTTCCAGTGTGCTCAGTGCCCCGCCCTCAATGGGCGTCACCGAGGGGCAGCGGATGAGGGCGGCGAGATTTCCAGCAGGATCGGTCGGCAACGTCATGGGCAAAAGCGATAGTCGAAAGCGCAAGGCCTGTCACGGCCAGACATAAGGGCCAGCCATCCCGCCGACATTATGGTTCTCATGGCGTATAGTCGAAGGCCTAACGCATGTCGCCCAAAAGCATGCGATCGGGCTTAAAGCGCGTCGCACGAATCGCTTCAGACCCAACGCGCTTTTAGGCTGGATATTGGATGGACGGAGGCGACAAAAGGCCCAATGCTCACTAGGATCGTCAGTTCGCGGCCCGCACATGCGCCCAGTAACGGCCCTTGCCGGTGCGCTTGGCTTCGTAGAGCGCGTGATCGGAACAGGTGAGGAGGAGTTCCGGCTCGCCGCCGTCGGCAGGCGCAAAGGCGCTTCCAATGCTCAACCCGATGGGTATTGCGGTGCCCACGCCAAGGTCGAAAGGCACCGAAATCTTCTCAATGGCCCGCTTTGCCAGGTAGGTGGCTTCAATCTCGGATGTGTCGGGCAGCAGGATGACGAATTCGTCACCGCCGATGCGAAAGACCACATCCCCCGCTCGGAAAGCGCGTTTCAATCGTTCGGCCACCTTGCGCAGCAGCATGTCGCCGACCGCGTGGCCGAAGCGGTCATTGACGTGTTTGAAGCCGTCGAGATCCATGCTGAGCACGGCAAACGGCCTGCCGCCGTTTGCGGCCGGCGCCGCAAGCTCGCTGCACATGCCGCGCAGTTTCTCCTGGAGGAAGATGCGGTTCGGCAGGCCGGTCAGGGCGTCCTTGATCGCCAGATCGCGATTGTCCAGTTCGGCGCGGATCATGCGGGCGTTAATCGCATGATTTTGAAGCAACACGATGATGACGCCGGCCACATAGAACGGCACTTGAAATCCGACGATAGACATTCCGGGCGCTGGAGAAAACAGCGCGCCAACCAGGAAAGGCAGGCCTACGGCCAGCATAACGAATATGGCGTAGCGCGGAGTCGCTGCGTTGCGCGACGACACCACGCCGACGACGCCTGCGACATTCAGGGCAGCCAAAACGGCGAGCGCCATATGCCCGCTGACGACGCAGCCATAGCAGCCGAGGCCGAAAATCACCGACCACGGGCCCCCGGCGGCCATGAGGCCTGCCAGCGGCCCCGTTCCCCCACGCTTGCGGGCCCGCTCACATTCCCGCATCAGCAGGAAGCGGACGGCGAACAGGATGAGGTCGGCCGCGATCCAGGCGTAAGGCCACCGGTCGCCGGTGACGACCGCGGCGATGACTGCCAGCACCAGGACGCTGATGGTGCCGAACAGGACAGCGAATTTGCGGTCGAAGGCGGTATCGAGAAGCCGCGCACGGACAGCTTCCGGTTCCGCTCTCATCGGCGAAGAAAACCAGGCGAACAGCCGCGCGCCGGCACTTCGCTTTCCGCGCGTTTTCGGGTTGGCCAAGGGTTCGTCGTGTGCCAGTCGAGCGCTCCGTGCCGGGCGACACAGTCTCCACGGGCATGCTGGACCAAGGTGATTAAGATTAGCTTAGGTACCTGGACGAGCCGACCGCAACGAACCGTCGATCAGGGTGATCTTTTGCCAGATCTTCCGCGACAGGTTGGAGCTCAGGGTTTCGATGTCGTTGACACCATCGACGACCACATTGTCGTTGACCGACTGGGCGAACAGCGCGGCGATCTTGCCGGTGATCGACAGCATTTCGGAGCAATAGTCGAGGTAGCGGGCGAGATCGGCACGGTCGGTTATGCGTGCCGGTGAATGCGATGTCGGCTTGAAATCGGTTGAAAGCGCTGCCGGATCTTTGGTCAGCTGATGCATGTCGATGACATGGATCAGCGATCGCAAGCCGTGAAGCTTGCGAAACACCTGCTTGCGCTTGATGCGCTCCTCGGTTCGGATCAGGGCCAGGAAGCCGAGCACCGCGAGGATGATCATGTTGATCAGGGATTCGATGCCTTGCACCGACTGGACGGCATCGTTGGTTCCCGAGATACGGCCGAGCGGCAGGATGGTGCCGACGAACAGGAACATCAGCGCGCCGGCGGCAATGGCGGCGATGACGACGCCGCGCAGCCACCAGATCGGCGCTTCCAGCGCCTTCGCCGCCTTGGCCAGATCACGCGACAGCGACACGAGTTCGATGGCGACGCCACGCAAGCCTGCATCGGGAAAACGCTCGGAGACGCGTTTTTCCAGTCGCTCGGCAGTTTCGATGATCAGTTTCGAATCAAGCGTGCGGTAGCGCATGGCTAGATACCCGACCGGCGCTCAGGATTCGGCCGGCGCATTGGTGCGTTTGCCGTAGCGATTGGGTCCGGGATCGCTTTTGAAGAAGGCCAAAATAATAAGGAGAATGGCGCCGACGATGAGAGAGATCAATGCGTAGTAGGTAGGCTTGCCGAAATCATGGAACCGCTTCGCCGTTAGCGCAAAGGTCGACCATGTCGAGACAACCACGGCGATCCACCAGGCGAGCGCCCAGTACTGACTTGCGGCAGTGCCTAGCGGCGTTCGCGAGAACTGGTAGAGCAGGAAAAGCTGAACCAGGAGCGGCAAAAGACCCGCCAAAACGTAGGCACTGGGGTTCACTCGCCCGGAAAGGCTGAAGAAAAGCCATAGAAATCGAGGTTTGTCGAGCAAGCGGGTGCGTCCGTTTTTTGCGAACGATCAATCGCGAAGCAGTTCGTTGATCGAGGTTTTGGAGCGGGTCCTGGCATCGACGCGCTTGACGATGACGGCGCAGTAGAGGCTCGGACCGGGCTCGCCATTGGGCAACGGCTTGCCGGGCATCGAGCCGGCGACGACGACGGAATTGGCCGGCACTTCGCCGTAGAAGACCTCACCGGTGGCGCGGTCGACGATCTTGGTCGACTGACCGATGAAGACGCCCATGCCGAGCACCGAGCCCTCGCGCACGATGCAGCCTTCGACCACCTCGGAGCGTGCGCCGATGAAGCAATTATCCTCGATGATGGTGGGGCCGGCCTGCATCGGCTCCAGCACGCCGCCGATGCCGACGCCGCCCGACAGATGCACATTCTTGCCGATCTGGGCGCAGGAGCCGACCGAGGCCCATGTGTCGACCATGGTGCCGCTGTCGACGTAGGCGCCGACATTGACGAAGGACGGCATCAGCACGGCACCTGGCGCGACATAGGCGGAGCGCCGCACGATCGACGACGGCACGGCGCGGAAACCTGCCTTCTCGAAATCGATGGCGCTCCAGCCGTCGAATTTCGACGGCACCTTGTCCCACCACACAGCCTGGCCGGGACCACCCTTGATGATCTCCATCGGGTTGAGCCGGAACGACAGCAGCACCGCTTTCTTCAGCCACTGGTTGACATGCCATTTGCCGTCGGCCTGCCGCTCGGCAACGCGGGCGATACCCCGATCGAGCAGGTCGAGCGCCGACTGGATGGCGTCGCGCGTCGCGCCGCGGGTTGCCGTCGAAATCGTCTCGCGTCCCTCGAAGGCTTCTTCGACTGTGTTTTCGAGACTCGCCAGTTCGGGCTTCGACATGAATTCGCTCCATTACCAAGCTGTTAAGGGGCCGCACCTTAACCTGTTTTGAAAGTCGCCGGACCCTATGTGAAGGCTTGGTGAGGGTCAATCGCGGCTGCGTCACGGGACGGCGCCAGTGAATAATTGGGCAAGTGAATAATTGGACGGGTAGGTAATATGACTCCTATGGAAAAGGCGGGGTGGACGCCGCTGCCGCATTCGGACGAGGATCTGGAGCGGTCGAAAAGCGTGCCGGACACGCCGCAGACGCGTGCCGAGACCTACCGGCTGGCCTGGAACGATCCCGACTTCATGACGCGGCGCGAATTGCGCGCGGTCAGACTGCAGCTCGAACTGTTGAAGCCGGAGATGATCCTGGCCGAACGCGGCATCCGCTCGACCGTCATCCTGTTCGGCGGGGCGCGCATCCCCGAGCCGGACGGTGAAGCCTGGGCAGCCAAAAACGAGACGCAGAAGAAGAACCTCGAGAAAAACAGTAAATATTACGAGGAAGCGCGAAAATTCGCCCGCCTCTGCTCGCAGCAGTCGGCCACCTCTTATTATCGCGAATTCGTCGTGGTGACAGGCGGCGGACCCGGGGTCATGGAAGCCGGCAATCGCGGCGCCGACGATGTCGGCGCACCGTCGATCGGCCTCAACATCGTGTTGCCGCACGAGCAGGCGCCGAATGCCTATGTGACGCCGGAGCTATGTTTCAACTTCCACTATTTCGCTGTCCGCAAGATGCACTTTGTCATGCGCGCCAAGGCTGTCGCGGTGTTTCCGGGCGGCTTCGGCACGATGGACGAATTCTTCGAGACGCTGACCCTGATCCAGACCGGCCGCATGGAGCGCGTGCCGGTGATCCTGTTCGGCAAGGCGTTCTGGAAACGGGCGATCGACCTCGATTTCCTCGCCGAGCAAGGCACGATCACCCCCGGCGACCAGGACATCATCGATTTCGTCGACACCGCCGACGAGGCCTGGGGGATCATCAGCCGCTTCTACAAGCTTTAGCCGTGGGCTGTATCGATCCGGCTGCACGAAGCAACTGCCTCAAGCGGTGACGTCGACGATCGCGGTGAGGAATTCGGCAAGGTCGTCGGTGACGAAATCCACATCGTCCTCGTTGGCCGGGTCACGTTCCCAGATCTCCGAGAAGGTCGGCTCGAAGTTGCGCGGCACGACCAGCACCGTGGTCATGCCCAGCGATTTCGGCACGGACAGGTTGCGGGCCAGATCCTCGAACATCACCGCATTGTGGCCGGTGACGGCGTGGAGTTCCGCAAACTTCTCGTAGGTGCGGCGCGCCGGCTTGGGGTTCAGCCCGGCAGCGACGATATCGAAGATGTCGTCGAAATGGTCAAGGATGCCGAGTTGGCGCGCGGTGCGTTCGGCATGCCTGCGGTCGCCATTGGTGAAGATGAACTTGCGGCCGGGAAGCTGGCGGATGGCGGTGCCGAGAACGGGATCGGGAACCAGCCAGGAATAGTCGATATCATGGACCTTCTCGAGAAAATCGTCGGGATCGATGCCGTGGCGCGCCATCAGACCGTTCAGCGTCGTGCCGTATTCCCGGTAGAGTTCCTTCTGCAGCTTGCGGGCATCGTCGCGTGGCAGCGTCAGCAGTTCTCCGACATAGGCGGTCATCTTCACGTCGATCTGCGAGAACAGGTTCGAATGGTGCGGATAGAGTGTGTTGTCGAGGTCGAACACCCAGTCGGAGACATGGGCAAAACGGGCGGGATCCGGGAGCGTGGTCATGCAATCCTTATGGCACGAAACAGTGCTTTTGGCAGAGGCTTTATCCACAACTTATGCGCGTTGCGAGTGGCGAAAATGGCGCCATGATTCAAATTTTAAGCATCGCCGAAAGGTGGCATTCAGGGCTTGCTGGCACAGAGTCGGTTCAGGGGGAACCAGCGATGAGCCGCATATTTCTGAAGTCTGCCGCCGTCGCTTTCGCCTCCGTCGCGGCCTCGCTTTTGTTGACGCTGATCATCGTCCCGGCAATCGGCTTCCCGTTCAACCGCACGATCTGGCTAACATCAACGGTCTGCCCGCTCGCGCTTGCCTGGATCGCTAGCGCCTACACCTTCTGGCAGGGTGAGAGGTTGAAAAGCGCCCATCGCGACCTCGCCCGCGCTCATGCACAGCTCGCCGCAGCGCATCGGCGCCTGTCGGAAAAGGCGAGCCGCGACGACATGACCGGCATGCTCAACCGCGAGAGCTTCTTTGCGGCGCTCGAGGCCTCCCGGCGTAAATCCGATCGCGGTGCGTTGCTGATCATCGATGCCGACCACTTCAAGATCATCAATGACAGCTACGGCCATCTGACCGGCGACGAGGCGCTGCTTCTGATTGCAAGCGCGATCGAGCGCGGCGTGCGCAGCGGCGACGTGATCGGCCGCATCGGCGGCGAGGAATTCGGTGCGTTTCTGGTCGGCGCCACCGAACAGGAAGCCAAACGCGTCGCCGAACGCATTCGCGGTGAAGTCGAGCTGATCCGCTTCCGTCCCGTCGATGAGCGGGTCATACCCCTCACCGTCAGCATCGGCGGTGTCACCTGCGGCGAGGATGCCGGCGTATCGGATCTGATGCGTGCCGCCGACCACCGCCTTTACCAGGCCAAGCATCGCGGCCGCAATCTGGCCATCTTGGACAGGGACATTTCCGAAGCGGCCTGAGCGGTCCCGCTCATTGAGAAATCCTAACGCTGTTTGGGCGCAGCCGGGCCGCTTACACGGCTTAAGCAAAGTGTGCAGCTAGGTCTTGGCACGGAATTGGCATTGGCCTGCCGGCTGGGCGACCACCTCGGCAAGGTGATCGGCGTGTAGAAGGCCGGCTCAGCCGGCCTGCCGAGGGATCGTGGCCACAGTGCGCCACCAATAACGCCGGCGCCGATCGGCTGGAGCGTCCGAGCCTGCCCAGCATCTAAAGTTTCGCCGGGTCGAGCGGCGGCTTGCCCTTGTGGCGTCCGATGATCGCTGCCATTTCGGCGACGTTTTGGAAGGCATCGCGCAAAACGTCGAAGGACGGCAACACGAAATAGGCGCGCTGGAACTTGTCGATCTCGTAGCTGGTGCGCATCACTGTTTCCAGATCGAAGGGGACATGGTGCGCGTCCTTGCTTTCAATCGCGAATTGAAGTTCCGCAAAGGACGACATCAGCCCGGCGCCGAAAGCCTTCAGCGGTTGGCCTGCTTCCTGTATCAGCCCGTATTCGACAGTGTACCAGTAGAGGCGGCTGATCATCTCGTCGCCGCCGAGCGCGATCAGATGCTCGGCCTTCTCGCCATACATCTGCATGAAATCGGCAAAGACCGGCTGCGTCAGCGCCGGCACATGGCCGAAGAAGTCGTGGAACATATCCGGCTCGACGATGTAGTCGAGCTCTTGTTTCGTCCGCAGCCAGTTGGTCACCGGGAAGCGGCGGTTGGCGAGGTGGACGAAGAAGGCTGGCGCGGGAATGAGGCCCGGCACGGCGACGATTTCCCAACCGGTAAGCTTGCGCAGCTTTTCGCTGACGACACCGAAATCCGGAATCTTGTCGAGCAGACCCAGCGTGGCGACGCCGTCGAGATAGGACCGGTGTGCCAACTTTTTAGTCAGCTTCGTCTGGCGGTCGCACAGTGTACGCCACACCGCCTGCTCGTCAGCAGTGTAGTTGTAGCTCTGCTCAACGGTGAAATCGGCACGGCAGACCGAATAGTCGCCGCGAAGGCCTTGTGCCGCGCATTCGCGGGCGTAATCGGCAACGCTCATCGTCATGGCTGTTCTCCCTGGAAATCACGATTAACATTATAAAAGTTTAGCCGGGTCCGGTGAGGCAAATCCGCTTTGATGATGGCCCGAACAGGCGATTTGAGGTAAAAGCCACCACAGAAAAGCTGCAGGAGAGTGAAAGTGCCTCAGTTTGACGATTTTGAGATCAAGATGCTCGATATCTTGCAGCGTGATGGGCGCAAGCCGGTGTCCGAACTGGCCCAGGAGATCGGCCTTTCGACGACGCCATGCGCGCGCCGCTTCGAGGCTCTTCAGAGCGCCGGCATCATCAAGGGCTTTGCCGCTGTGCTCAGCCGCCGCGCCATCGGCCTGATGGTCGAAGTGTTCATTCAGGTGCGCTTGGTAACCCACAGCGACGGTTCGCCCGAAACCTTCATCGCCGCCGTGCAGCGCATGGACGAGGTGTCGTCCTGCTGGACGATGACCGGCGACTACGATTTCCTGCTGCATGTGATGGTGCCGTCGGTCGATGAGCTCAACGCCTTTGTCATGCACCGGCTGATGCGGCTCGACGGCGTGCGCGATGTCCACACGCAGCTCGTGCTGCAGAACATCAAGGGGCCGGGCCACGTACCGCTTGGGCACCTCAGGCGATGAGTCTATATCTCGCCGTCTGCATTTCTGCGGAAAAGCTGCACGGAAACTGCTGAACCGGGCCAGCTGCAGGCCCAGATCGCCGACCAGGATGACCGGACCGCCATCGCAAAAGGTCCTTCATGAAAATCGTCCTGATCAATCCGCCGCATACCGCAATCGGCAGCCGCGTGCCGACGACCATTTGCCGCCGCTCGGCCTGCTGGCACTGGGCGGCCCCCTGATCGACGCCGGCCATGACGTGCGGCTCGTCGATGCCGAGTTCGGACCGATGCCGCTTGCCGCGGCTGTGCAAGATGCGTTGAGCGATCATCCCGATTGCATTCTGATCGGCCATTCCGGTTCGACCTCGGCGCACCCGACAGCCTTGGAGATTGCACGAATGGTCAAGCACCGCGGCCCGGCGACGATGGTGATCTATGGCGGTGTGTTCCCGACCTATCACTGGCGCGACATCCTTGCCGAAACGGATGTCTTCGACTTCATCGTGCGCGGCGAAGGCGAGGCGACCATCGTAGCCCTGGTCGAGGCGCTGGACAGGCGCCGGCCGCTGTCTGACGTGGCGGGCATCGCCTTTCGCGACGATTTGCGCCGTCCCTTTGCCACCAAGCCGGCAGGCACCATCGCCGACCTTGATGAATACCGCGTCGGCTGGGACCTGATCGATGTCAGTCGTTACAGTTATTGGGGCGGCAAGCGCGCGGTGGTCATGCAGTTTTCCCGAGGCTGCCCGCATCTGTGCAACTATTGCGGCCAGCGCGGCTTCTGGACGCGATGGCGGCATCGCGACCCCGTGAAATTCGCGCAGGAGATCGCCTGGCTGCACCGCGAGCACGGCGTCGAGCTGATCAACCTTGCCGACGAGAACCCGACCTCGTCCAAAAAAGCCTGGCGCGCCTTTCTCGATGCGATGATTGCGCAGAACGTGCCGGTGCTGATCGTCGGCTCAACCCGCGCCGACGACATCGTTCGCGATGCCGACAGCCTGTATCTCTACCGCAAGGCAGGGGTCATCCGTTGGCTGCTGGGCATGGAAAACACCGACGAGCTGACGCTTGCGTTGATCCGCAAGGGCGGCAGCACTTCATCCGACCGCGAGGCGATCCGGCTGCTGCGCCTCAATGGCATCCTGTCGATGGCGACCTGGGTGGCCGGTTTCGAGGACGAGCGTTTTCGCGATCTCTGGCGCGGTTTTCGCCAGCTCATCGCTTATGACCCGGATCAGATCCAGGCGCTCTATGTCACGCCGCACCGCTGGACGCCGTTCTTCCGGATCGCCAGAGACCGCAAGGTGGTCCAGTTGGACGCCCGCCTGTGGGACTACAAGCATCAGGTGCTGCAGATGACCCGGCTCAAGCCGTGGATGCTGTTCTTCAGCGTCAAACTGATCGAACTGGCGGTGCAGTCCCGGCCCAAGGCCCTGGCGCGCATCCTGTTCCACAAGGATCCAGAGCAACGGCATTCGATGCGCTGGTATACGAAAATCGGCCGCCGCGTCTGGTTCCGTGAAGTCTGGGGCTTTCTCGCGCGGGATCGCCGTCTTAAGGACGGGCCGACGCTGGCCGCGTTCTGGGGTGCACCGCAGGACGAGGAAGAGCAATCGATGACGTTCGTACATCAGGTCCGCAAGCCTGCCGAACCCGCCATCGGGATTTCGCCGAGCGCCTGAGCCCAACAATGCCCGGCAAGCTGTCAGCCTGCGCTCAAGGCACGATCAGCGTGCCGGCGCCGTGTTCGGTAAACAGTTCGAGCAGCACGGAATGCGGCGTCTTGCCGTTGAGGATGACGACGCCCTCGACGCCGCGCTCGATCGCCTCGATGCAGGTCTCGACCTTGGGGATCATGCCGCCCGACACCGTGCCGTCCTTGATCAAGGCCTTGGCCTCGGCCACGGTCAGCTCATCGATGAGCTTCTTGTTCTTGTCGAGCACGCCGGGCACGTCGGTGAGGAACAGAAGGCGTGTCGCCTGGCAGGCACCGGCAATCGCGCCGGCGAAGGTGTCGGCATTGATGTTGTAGGTGTGGCCGTCGCGGCCCGGCGCCACCGGCGCCAGCACCGGGATCATTTCGGACCGCGCCAGAAGGTCGAGCAGCGTGCGGTCGACCTCGATCGGCTCGCCGACGAAGCCGAGATCGAGCACGCGCTCGATATTGGAGTCCGGGTCGATCATGGTCTTGCGCGCCTTTTCGGCGAAAACCATATTGCCGTCCTTGCCGCACAGGCCGATCGCCCATTCGCCCTCGGCATTGATCAGCGCGACGATCTCCTTGTTGATCGAGCCGGCCAGCACCATCTCGACGATCTCGACCGTCTTCTGGTCGGTGACGCGCAGGCCGCCCTCGAACTTCGATTCGATGCCCATCTTGCTCAGCATGGCGCCGATCTGCGGCCCGCCGCCATGGACGACGATCGGGTTGACGCCGGATTGTTTCAGCAGCGCGATGTCGCGGGCGAAGGCCTTGCCGAGTGCAATGTCGCCCATGGCATGGCCGCCATATTTCACCACGACCGTCTTGTTTTCGTAGCGCTGCATATAGGGCAGCGCCCTCGAAAGCAGAGCGGCCTGCATTTCGGCGGTGGCGGCGAGGTCCGTCATCGGCATGGTTCCCAGCTTGGCATGAACGGCGGCGTCTTAGCGGGAATTGGAGCAGGGGGCAAACGGCTTTGCTGTCACATCAGGTGAAATCGGCCCGCTTTTATGCCGGCAACTGCAGCGGCGCCCGCCGCTCCTGCCATCCCGAAATCTTTTCCATTTGCGCGGCGAAGGACAACAAGGTCTCCTCGTCGCCGGGTCGGCCGGCGGCCTGGATGCCGAGCGGCAGGCCGGCATCGGTGACATGGACAGGCAGCGCGATCGACGGCTGGCCGCTGACGTTCTGGATCGCCGGCCAGTGGGTGAACCATAGGCTCTTGTCCATCAACTGGCCGAACAGCGGCTTGAATTTCAGCAGACGGGCAAGCCGCAGCCTGTCGAGCACGTCCTCTATGAACGCATCGGCGCCCTTCGGGTCCATGGCGCCGCAGGCGAGCGGCGGATGGGCGATAACAGGCATCAGCACGGCATCGTACGGCGCGGTCTCGGTGATCAGGCGGCGCGACGTGGCGTGCAGCCGCTGCAGGCCGGCGTAGATCTCGCCGGCCGAGACGATCTCGCCGAAGCGGCTCATCAGACGCGTGGCGCGCTCGACGTCGCCCGAAACGGAGCGGCCGACGCGCAAGACTTCAATGCGCATCGCGCCGGCGACTGCCGCAGCCACCGTCCTGGCGAAGTCGGCGATGAAGTCGCGGCCGATATAGGACAGATCGATCTCCTCGATCGTGTGGCCGCCTTCGCGCGCCAATGCCACAGCCGTGTCCAGCGCCGTCAGCGTCTCGGCCGATATCGGCAGGCCGAGCGGCGATTTCCGATAGACGGCCAGTTTCAGCTTGCCGGGGTCGCGCGCCGCCGCGGCGGCAAAAGTTCCCCTCGGCGGCGGCGCCGCATACGGTGACAGCGGATCGGGTCCATGCGTCAGGTCGAGCAGCAAGGCCGAATCCCGGACCGAGCGGGCAATGGCGTGGTCGACGACCAGACCGTACCAGCTTTCGGTGACGAGCGGCGACAGCGGCACACGGCCGCGCGAGGTTTTCAGCCCGACCAGCCCGGTGCAGGCGGCGGGAACACGGATCGAGCCACCGCCATCCGAAGCATGTGCCACCGGCACGACGCCGGCCGCGACCAGCGCCGCCGCACCCCCGGACGAGCCGCCGCTGGTATGGGCCGTATTCCACGGATTGCGGGTGATGCCGAAAGCGGTGGATTCGGTCATCAGCCTCAGCCCATGTTCGGGCGAGGTGCTGGTGGCGATCGGGACAAGGCCGGCGGCCAGATGGCGTTCGGTCATCACCGAGTCGAAATCGGCAACGAAAGCCGGAATGCGGCTGCCGCCGTGCGTCGGCACGCCTTTCATGGCGATGCCGAGATCCTTCAGGGCAAAGGGCACACCGGCCAGTGGCAGCTTGCGGTCGATGGTTTTCGCCCGCGTCCGCGCCGCCTCGTAAAGCGGCTCGGCGATGGCATTGATGTCCGGGCGAGTGGCCTCGGCCCGCGCGATCGCCGCATCGATGAGCTCCTGCGGCGAGATTTCTCCCTTGCGCACCAGGCCGGCCAGGCCGATTGCGTCATGTTCCCACAAGGCCTGTTCGACGGACATTCTTGCTTCCCCCAAATATTGGCAAGCTAGAGCATCGGACCCAAAAGTGGAAACCGGTTTTGAGAAAATCCGATGCTCAAACAAAATCGGCTCTTTTCTTGGCAATCGAAGTTCACGACGCTCTCGCTGCCCAGAACGCTTCCGCCGTTGCAAATAGATTGCAATCGCCTAATTTGACAGCCGATGACGCCGCAGGATATCAGCAATCTGATTGTCCGGACTTCGATGAAGGACCGGGCTGCGTTCGATCTGCTCTACCGGCAGACCAGCGCGAAACTTTTTGGCGTCTGCCTTCGTGTATTGAAGGACCGGGGAGAGGCAGAAGAGGCGCTGCAAGAGGTCTTCGTCAAGATATGGACGAAGGCGGATCGTTTCGCCGTCTCGGATCTAAGCCCGATTTCCTGGCTGGTGGCCATTGCGCGCAATCATGCGATCGACCGGATAAGGGCGCGGCGAGAGCCTGCCGCCTACATCGATGCCGCGCTGGACGTGGCCGATCCGGCGCCGGGACCGGAGGCTGCGGCTGTTGCGGGCGGTGAATCCGAGCGCATCTATCGTTGTCTCGATGAATTGGAAAAGGACCGGGCGGCGGCCGTCCGGGGCGCCTATCTGGACGGCGAAAGCTATGCCGAACTGGCCGCACGCCACGGCGTGCCGCTGAACACGATGCGGACCTGGCTGCGGCGCAGCCTGTTGAAGCTCAGAGAGTGTCTGGAAAGATGACGCCGGCAGAGGATAGCGGACCGGAACCTGGGGGCGACGACCTGTTCGCCGCCGAATACGCTCTTGGCGTGCTTGACGCGGACGAACGCGAGATCGCGTCACGCCGCATCGACGCGGACGCCGCTTTCGCGCGCCTTGTCGATGCCTGGGAGGCGCATCTTTCGCCGATGGCCGCCGCCTATCCGGAGACAGAGCCCCCGATCAGGGTCAAGGAGGCATTGGATCGCCGGCTGTTCGTTGCAGGGCCTCGCGCCGGTCTGTGGTCGAGCCTTGCCTTCTGGCGCGGCCTTGCCGCCGCTGCTGTCGCGGCGCTGGCGATCTATGTCGCCGTGCCGTACTTCAATCCGCCGGTCGAGCAGCCGCGGCTCATCGCCTCGTTGGCTGCCGACGGCAGCGAAGTCAAATACCTTGCCGTCTATGACGCCGCCCATCGCGAGGTTGGCTTGTCGCATGTCTCCGGCGAGCGCGCCGCCGGCAAGGATTTCGAGCTGTGGATGATCGAGGGCAAGAACGCGCCGGTCTCGATGGGCGTCATCCCGGCCGGTCAGACCGCGCGTATGACCATCTCCCCGGCCGTGCAGGAAAAACTTGCGCAGGGCGCCGTTCTTGCGGTCAGCCTTGAACCGGCCGGCGGTTCGCCGACCGGCCAGCCGACCGGCCCTGTGGTCGCTGCGGGCGATCTGAAGAGCATCTGATCGCCTCTGTCTGCCGACTTTTCGAGAAGATTTTAAATCTATCGCCTGTGGTGACGTTAGCTTGGAAGCATGCAGGCTGTA
The DNA here is from genome assembly GCF_055811385.1 of Mesorhizobium sp. WSM4849. Classification (NCBI taxonomy): domain Bacteria; kingdom Pseudomonadati; phylum Pseudomonadota; class Alphaproteobacteria; order Hyphomicrobiales; family Phyllobacteriaceae; genus Mesorhizobium; species Mesorhizobium sp. WSM4849. The sequence goes on along the minus strand of NZ_JBVVPW010000017.1, from coordinate 40,887 downwards.
AGGTTCCTGCCCTGAAAATCATGCTCGCCGTTATAAAAAATAAAATTTTCTCCTGAACGGGCGAAACTCGGGCATTTATCCCCCGTATCTCCTTGCGCCCCAAAAGAGGGGAAGAAATAAACTGAGGAGATAGAAATAATGCGTAAGTTCGCCACCCTTTTGCTTGCCGGAACGGTCGCCGTCTCCGCGCTCGCCACCGCGGCCTATGCCGAAAATCCGATGGTCGGCGGCGCCGCCATGTATGCCACCAAGAACATCGTCGAGAACGCCGTCAATTCGAAGGATCACACGACGCTGGTCGCGGCCGTCAAGGCCGGCGGTCTCGTCGACACGCTGCAAAGTGCCGGTCCCTTCACCGTGTTCGCGCCGACCAACGAGGCCTTTGCAGCACTTCCGGCCGGCACCGTCGACACGCTGCTCAAGCCCGAAAACAAGGACAAGCTGGTCAAGATCCTGACCTGCCACGTCATCGGTGCCAAGGCGATGGCCGCCGACGTCGCCAAGATGGCCATGGACGATGGTGGCGCGCACAAGGTCAAGACGGTTGGCGGCTGCGAGCTGACGCTCAAGGCCGACGACGGCAAGGTCACCGCGACCGACGAGAACGGCAATGTCGCCAATGTGACGGTCGCCGATGTCGAGCAGTCGAACGGCGTCATCCACGTCATCGACAAGGTTCTCCTGCCGAAGATGTAACGAAGGGGTCGTCGCCAGCGAAGATATGGCTGAGGCACGATGCCGAGTGCGCGGGTTCCGCTTGCGTGACCCGCGCAATCGGCAACCGTACACTCCGCGCCGTCCGCTGTAGGCGTGGGGCAGGTGCGGAGTGCCCGTTGTCGGGAGCTGGCCGTCACCAGCTTTTGATTTCCATGTGACGGCCGAATTTGGCAAAGGACATAGGAGGAATGGTGATGATCCGGCGCGATTTTCTTTGGAGCGGTGCCGCTGTGGCATTGTTGGCAGGCACGGCAGCAGCGCTGCGCATGGGCCGGCCGCAGGACGCACACGCGACCGAAACCTTCGAGGTCACCAAGACCGAGGCCGAGTGGCGCGCGATCCTGTCCGATGCGGCTTTCAATGTGCTGCGCAAGGAAGGCACCGAATATCCCGGCACCAGCCCGCTGCTCAACGAACACCGCAAGGGCATCTTCGCCTGCGCCGGCTGCGACCTGCCGCTCTATTCCTCCGAGACGAAGTTCGATTCCGGCACCGGCTGGCCGAGCTTCTGGCAGGAGATTCCCAACGCCGTCGGCATGACCGTGGACAGGTCCCTCGGCATGACCCGTACCGAGGTGCATTGCCGCCGCTGCGGCGGTCATCTCGGGCATGTCTTCGACGACGGCCCGCCGCCGACCGGCTTGCGTCATTGCATCAACGGCGTCGCCTTGACCTTCAAGCCGGCCACCGCCTGACCTAAAGCGCTCGCGTTTGACCGGCCTCACGCGACGCGCTTTAGGCTGTTGTCTTATGCATGTCGTTATCGCAAAACCGCTGTGCACTTTTGCGCGACATGCATTAGAGCGCCGCGCGTCCTTTGGACGCGCAAAGTTGCGCTATCAGTGTCCGCCACCTCCGCCCGCCGGTTCTGCCGGTTTGCGGATGACCATGGTGAAGATCGCCAGCGTGGCGAACAGCGCCGTCAAGAGATAGAACACGTCCATGAAGGACAGCAGCGAAGCCTGCTGCTGGACCATAGCAGACAGTTTGGAGATCGCCGCCTTGGACGCGTCCAGGCCGGCATTCTGCTGGAAGTCGAGCGTCATGTTCTGCAGCTTGGTCTGCGCCTCGGCACTGCCCCATTGCACATGCTCGGCCAGCCTTGCGTAGTGGAAGGCGTTGCGATCGATCAGCACGGTGTTGATGACGGCAAGGCCAACCGCGCCGCCGAGATTGCGGGTCAGGTTGAACAGGCCCGACGCGTTCTTCAGGCGCTCGGGCGGCAAGGTTCCGAGCGCGATGTTGTTGATCGGCACCATGCACAGCATCATCGAACAGCCGCGCAGGATCTGCGGAATAAGCAGTTCATAAAAATCCCAGTCGGCGGTGAGGTGCGTCATCCACCAGGTCCCGGTGGCGAAGCCGAAGAAGCCGATCATCATCATCAGACGCGGATCCATCTTGTTCGACAGGATGCCGGAAATGGGGGCGGTGAAGAACATGGCCAAGCCGCTGACGAACAGCGCCTCGCCGATCATCATCGAATCGTAGCCGCGGATGCGCCCTAGGAACACGGGATAAAGATAGGTCAGGCCGTAGAGGCCGATGCCGACGACGAAGGAGAACAGCGAGCCGAAGGCGAAATTGATGTTGCTGAATGCCTTGAGATCGACGATCGGTTCCTCGGCGGTGAAGACGCGCCAGAAGAACAGCACCGCGCCGACGGTCATGATGATGGCGCAGATGAACACCGCCTGATCCTGCAGCCAGTCATTGTTGGGACCTTCCTCCAGCACATATTCCATGCAGCCCAAGAAGGCCGCCATGCCGGCAAGGCCCCACCAGTCGAACTTGCTGAACAGCTTGAGATTGGGCTTGTCGAAGTCGATCAGCGACCAGGCCGCGGTCGTCACCAGAATGCCGGGCACGACGTTGACGAGGAACAGCCAATGCCAGGACATGGCGTGACTGATGTAGCCGCCGACAGTCGGTCCGATGGTCGGCGCCAGCGTCGCCACCAGGCCGATCATCGGCGAGACGATGGCGCGGCGCGACGGGGGGAAGATGGTGAAGGCGGCTGCGAAGACGCTCGGGATCATGCCGCCACCGATGAAACCCTGCACGGCGCGGTAGACGATCATCTGGTCGATATTGGTTGCGGTCGCCGCCAGCGCGCTGGCCGCTGTAAAGCCTGCCGCCGAGATCGTGAACAGCACCCGCGTCGACAGCATTCGGCTGAGAAAACCCGACAGCGGGATCATGACCACCTCGGCGATCAGATAGGCGGTCTGCACCCACGGGATTTCGTCGGAGCTGGCGCTCAAGCCCGCCTGGATCTCGGCCAGCGAGGCCGAGACGATCTGGATGTCCAGGATCGCCATGAACATGCCGAACACCATCGCCAGGAAAGCGATGACGCGCCGTGTGGAAACGGCGTCAGGCGTAGCCGGCCTCGCCGGCGGCGATCCTGCCGTCACGGTTGCGGTTGCCATGGCATTACTCCCAAGCGGCCGCTCAGTTCGATGCGGCCGGCGCTGTGCGGCTGTCGACGGCGGCGACGACGCTGAGGCCGGCGCGCAGCTTACCTGTCTTCAGCACATCCGCCGGCACGTCGATGCGAACCGGGACACGCTGCACGACCTTGGTGAAGTTGCCGGTGGCGTTTTCCGGCGGCAGCAGCGAGAACACCGCACCGGAGGCCGGTGCCAGCGACGACACCGTGCCTTCAAAGTCATGACCGTCGATAGCGTCGACCGAAATCCTGACCTTTTCGCCAGGCACCAGCCGGGCAAGCTGGGTTTCCTTGAAATTGGCGACGATATAGAGCTTGTCCATCGGCACGATGACGGCGAGCTTCTGTCCGGGGCTGATCAGGTCGCCTTGCTCGACCGAGCGGTTGCCGACCACACCGTCATAGGGCGCGCGCAGCACGGTGAAGGACAGGTCCCGCGCAGCCTTGTCCCGGGCAAGCTGCAGCGACGCCAGCGTGCTTGCCGTCTCCGCGCGCTGCGCCTGGAGCACACCGATATTGGCCTGCGCCGCCGCGATCTGGGCGTCGGCGCCTACAAGGGCGGCGTTGGCCTGCTCGACCGCGGTCTGGGCATCATCCAGTTGAGCTTGGGTGCCGACATGTGTCTTGAGCAATTGGGCCGCGCGCACTTGAGCTCGCGCCGCATTGTCGGCTGCTGCCCGGTCGGCGGTCTTCTGCGCCCGCGCCTGCTCGAGCGATGCGCGCGCCGCCTCGGTCTGGGCGTCGATACGGTCGAGCGTCTTGCTCAAGGTGGCGATCTGCGCCTCGGCCTGGGCAACCGCTATTTTGTAGTCGCCATTGTCGACGACCAGCAGCGGGTCGCCGGCCTTGACCTTCTGGTTCTCGGTCACCTTGACCTGATCGACATAGCCGGAAATTTTTGGCGAGATGAATGCCATGTCGGCCTGGACATAGGCATCGTCGGTTGAGATCATGAAACGCCCGTCGGTCCAGTAATCGTAGCCGTACCAGACGCCGGCGCCGAGCAGCCCGAGCCCGATGATGGGCAGCAGAAGCGAGCGCACCGAACGCTTCTTCTTTGCCGGCGTCTCGGCCGGAGGGCTGATTGCGGGCTGGACAGGCACTTCCGGCGCTTCGGTGGCCGGAGCGACCTTGGCATTGGGGAATGGGCGGACTTCGGCGGTGACGGGCGCGTTAGACGACATGATATCTCTCTATCGAGTCTATGCAGAAAACCTATTACACTGAACCGTTCGGTTCGATACGGCTGTTGACTTAGCGCTAAAACGAGCCCATATCAAGGGCAATCGAACCGGTTGGTTCGAATTATTTTGCGAGGTGTGACTTTTATGGGCGAAACACGATCCGACGCCGGCGAGGACCAGTGCGACGTGCTGGACGGCCTGCGTCGCGGCCGCCCAGCGGCCGGGCAGGATCCGATCAAACGCAGTCAGATCATCGATGGCGCCCGTCGTGTCTTCATCGACAAGGGCTTCGAAGCGGCCTCGATGAACGACATCACCCGCGAGGCCGGCGTTTCCAAGGGCACGATCTATGTCTATTTCGCCAACAAGGAAGAGCTGTTCGAGGCGCTGATCGAGGAAGAGCGCGGCACGATCTTCAAGAACATGTACGATATGCTCGACCGAGCCGACGACCTTCGCGAGACGCTGGTGAAGTTCGGCAAGGTACTATCGCTCAAGATCACCTCGGCCAAGGTCATCCAGGCACAGCGCACCGTGATCGGCGCGTCCGACAGGATACCCGACATGGGCGCGCGTTTTTACGAACGCGGCCCCAAACGCGGCCATGACAAGGTCGTGGAATTTCTCAACGCCGCTATCGAGCGCGGCCTGCTGCAGATCGAAGATGTCGATCTTGCTGCCTATCAGTTCACCGAACTGTGCCTGGCTGGCCTTTTCCGCCAGTGCATATTCGCCTATCGCACCAAAGCCCCGAGCCAGGATGAAATCGACCACATCGTCAGGTCGGGCGTCGGCATGTTCCTGAAGGCTTACGGCACCGAAAGGCTTGCGACGGAAGAAAGCACCCAGACGATTGCACTAGAGGCAAAGTCCTAGCCACCATTGGCTGCCAGCACGATCGCCGCGCGCAATTCCTCGAGGCCCTCGGCCTTTTCCGACGATGTGGCGAGAACGAACGGAAACGCGGCCGGCCGCTTCTTGATTTTTGCAAGTGTCTCTTCGATCAATCGCGGCACGCCGGCCGCCTTGATCTTGTCGGTCTTGGTCAGCACGATCTGGTAGGACACCGCCGCCTTGTCGAGCAGCGACAGCACTTCGTCGTCCTTGGCCTTGATGCCGTGGCGGGCGTCGATCAGCACGTAGACGCGCTTCAGCGTGACGCGGCCCTTGAGATAATCGAAGACGAGTTTCGTCCAGTCGTCGACCTTTTCCTTGGGCGCGGTGGCGTAGCCGTAGCCCGGCATGTCGACCAGCGCCATCGGCGGCAGATCGGCGCCTTCGCCGGAAAATCCTCCCGGAACGAAATAGTTGAGTTCCTGTGTCCGCCCCGGCGTGTTGGATGTGCGCGCCAGCCCTTTCTGGTTGACCAGCGCGTTGATCAACGACGATTTGCCGACATTCGAGCGGCCGGCAAAGGCGATCTCCGGCGGTCCTTCCGGCGGCAGGAATTTCATTGCCGGCACACCGCGGATGAAGATCCATGGCCGCGTGAACAGCTCGGTGCCGACCACGGTCTTGTTCAACGCGTTCAAACCGCTGCCTCCAGAAGAGAAATATCGGCGCCACGAATGGCATTGAGGTTGCGGCTGATCTTTTCCACCGGCCAATCCCACCACGCCGCCGCCAAAAGCCGCCAGATGGTCCTGTCGTCGAAGCGCATCTTCACCACCTTGGCCGCATTGCCGGCGACGATCGCATAGGGTGGCACGTCATGCGTCACCACCGATTTTGCCGCAACGATGGCGCCATGGCCAATCGTCACGCCGGGCAGGATCACCGCTTCCATGCCGATCCATACATCATTGCCGAGCACTGTGTCGCCGCGCAATTCCTTCGACCAGGTCGCCGGGTCGAAACCCTCTTCCCAGCCATGACCGAAGATGTTGAACGGATAGGTCGAAAAGCCGGACATGGCATGATTGGCGCCGTTCATGATGAAGCGCGCGCCCTCGGCGATGGCGCAGAACTTGCCAATGATCAGCCGGTCGCCGATGAATGGATAATGATGCAGCACGCACCGCCCGGCGAATTTGTCCGGCCCGTCCGGATCGTCATAATAGGTGAAGTCGCCGATCTCGATATTCGGCGCCGTGACCAGTCCCTTCAGGAAGCCGACGCGGGTATGCATCGGGATCGGGTGCTTGATGTTGGGGTTGGGTCCTATCATAGATGGCTCCATCGACGAAAAAACAGGCAGGTCAAAAATAGCGCGATCCGCCCGGCAGCACCAACCGCGTGCGCAGCGGATCATCCGCGGCGGCGTCTACCGCCGGGCCGACTGGTTTCGCCGTTCGCCGGCGGCTCGGCTTGTGCGAAAAAAGCCCCGTTCGAACCGGGGCTTTCCTGGATTCGCAAAAAGGGAGCGCCGGCTATTCCGCCGGTGACGGTTTCTTCCGGAACAGCGCGACCAGATTGTCCCACAACTCGATCTTGGCGCCCTGTCGCTTCATGATCACGCCTTGCTGGATGATCGAAAGCAAATTGTTCCAGGCCCAATAGATGACCAGGCCGGCCGGGAAGCCGGCCATCATGAAGGTGAAGATGACAGGCATCCAGGTAAAGATCATAGCCTGCGTCGGGTCCGGCGGCGTCGGGTTCATGCGCATCTGCAGGAACATGGTGATCCCCATGACCAGCGGCCAAACGCCAATCATCAACATATGCGGCAGGGTGATCGGGATGAGGCCGAACAGGTTGAAGATCGAGGTCGGGTCTGGCGCCGCCAGATCCTGGATCCAGCCGAAGAACGGTGCGTGCCGCATTTCGATGGTAATGTAGAGCACCTTGTAGAGCGCGAAAAAGACCGGGATTTGCAGCGCCACCGGCCAGCAGCCGGCGAGCGGATTGATCTTCTCGGTCTTGTAGAGCTCCATCATCGCCTGTTGCTGCTTCATCTTGTCGTCCGCGTATTTCTCGCGGATCTCGAGCATCTTGGGCTGCACCTTCTTCATGTTCGCCATCGACGCGTAGGACTTGTTGGCGAGCGGGAAGAAGAGGGCCTTGACGATGACGGTGGTGGCCAGGATGGCCAGGCCGAAATTGCCGAAGAATTTGTAGAGCGTGTCGATAAGATAGAACATCGGCTTGGTGATCCAGATGAACCATCCCCAGTCGATCAAACGGTCGAACAGCCTGATATGGCGATCTTGCGCATAGGCGTTGACCTTGGCGACTTCCTTGGCGCCGGCGAAGATCTCGGTCTCTACCGTCGCCGATTGGCCGGCATCAACATTGATCGGGTCGGTGAGGAAGTCGGCCTGGTAGCGGGGGCGGCCATCCTCGAAATAGGCGTAGCGCGGCTGGAACGGCTGCTTCTCGGTCGGCACCAGCGTCACCGCCCAATATTTGTCGGTGATGCCCAGCCAGCCATCGGTCGACTTGCCCGGCGTGAACTGCTTGTCCTTCTCGACGGCCGCGTATTTGTGTTCCTGCAGCCCTTCCGTTCCGGTGACGCCGATCAGCCCCTCATGCAGCACGTAGATGCTGGCAACGGCAGGCTTGTCGAAGCGGGTGACACGGCCGTAATTCGACAGGGTAACGGCGGTCGAACTCGAATTCTGCACCGTGTCCGAGACCGTGAACATGTAGTCGCTGTCGACGGAGAAGGTGCGCTTGAAGGTCAGGCCCTTGTCGTTGGTGAAGGTCAGCGTGACCGGCGTCGCCGGCGTCAGCGTCGCATTGCCGTCGACCGTCCACGTCGTTTCCGGGCCCGGCACCGCGCCGGTCTTGTCGCTGCCGACAAAGCCGATCTCGGCATAGTAGCCAGTAGGCAGCGCCGCCGGGTTGAGCAGCTCGATCTCGGGCGAGTTCTTGTCGACCGTCGTCGTGTAGTGCTTGAGCTTGAGGTCGTCGAGACGGGCACCGGTGAGATTGATCGAGCCCTCCAGGCTGGGTGTGTCGATCTTGACGCGCTTGGTCGACGCCAGCGCCTGCTCGCGGCCGGCCGGCGTCGTGCCTTCGGTTCCCGGTGCACTAGGAATGGCACCTTGCTTCGGCACCGGCGTTTCGCTGCCACCCGGACTGGTGCCTTGGGCCGCCTTCTTCTGCTCCGCTAGCCGCTGCTCTTCGATACGGGCCGCCTCGCGTTGCGCCTCGCTGTGCGGCAGCACGTAAAAATACTGCCAAAGCGACAGGATCAGCACCGACAGCGCGATGGTGATGAAGAAGTTCCGGTTGTTTTCCATCGAAAGCCTTGGCCTATCGTGTTCCGCGCAGTCGGCGGGAGAGTTCGGCCTTCAACTGGCCGAACGGAATGGTAAGCACATCTTCGCGCCCGACGATGACATAGTCATTGCCAGGCTTCATGTCACCCGCGGCATGCGTGCGCACGGCTTCTCTCAGTCGCCGCCGGATGCGGTTGCGGGCGACTGCGTTGCCGACTTTCTTGGTGACCGTGTAGCCGACGCGAGGCGCCTCTGCGTCGCTGCGGTCCAGAACCTCGACGAGAAAAAGCCGCCCGCGGCGCTTTTCGCCACGCCGGACGGCCAGGAATTCCGCGCGCTTCAGAAGCCGCTTGGGATGTGCTCCCACTGGCTTGCCGGTTGCGGGCAACGATCTCGTCTTCCGTTCAGGCGCTGAGCCGCTTGCGACCGCGGTTGCGGCGGGCTGCGACGACGCCACGACCACCCTTGGTGGCCATGCGGGCACGGAAACCGTGCCGGCGTTTGCGGACGAGTTTGGACGGTTGGTAGGTACGCTTCATTTGTTTTAATACCGCGGGGTGCGGCCCTTCTTGATTCTGTCACTCTGTAACAGGAGCTTTGCCCGGCCGGTTTTGGCGCGATCGAAACCGCGCCGGGACGAATGGCCCGAGCGTGAGCGGGCTTATAGAAAGAAGGGTTTTGGAAGTCAATCCGGCGCCGACATCCGGCACCGTCAATCCGATGGCTGAAGTGATGGCCGAAGTCCGGGCGGCCTTATCCCGTATTGGGACGAAGGATGAAATTGGCAAAAAAGCCGAAAATAGCCTAATCTCGCTCGATCAAGTGATCGTGAAGAAAAAAGCAGCATGAGTGAAATCCTATCCGATGAAAGGACCGATCGGGCGACGACCGCCGCCCGGAGGGTGCCGTTGTCGCGAGGATTGTCGACCAAGCTCCTGCTGCTCACCATCGGCTTCGTGCTCCTGGCCGAAATCCTTATCTTTCTGCCCTGGATCGCCAGCTACCGGATGAGTTGGCTGAAGGAAAGGCTGAGCACCGCTGCGGCCGTCTCGATCGTGCTGGTGCAGGGAGAGCCCGCCTCGCTGTCCCGCGCCGCCCAGAACGATGTGCTGATGGCGATCGGCGCCAAGGCGATCGCCGTGCGCGACGGGGGTGTCTCGCGGCTTCTGGTCGTGGCTGAGATGCCGCCGCAGGTCGACGAGCATATCGACATCGCCAACGTCGGCCTGGTCGAGGGCATGACCGGCGCTTTGGACACGCTGTTTTTCGGCGGCGAGCGGATGCTGCGCGTTTTCGGCCCGGTCGGCGATAGCGACAAGGAATTCGAGCTGATCATGCCCGACTACAGCCTGCGCAATGCCATGCTCATCTATTCGCGCAACGTCGCCTTCGTCTCGCTGCTGATCTCGCTGTTCACCGCCATGCTGGTCTATGCCGCCATAGACCTGATCATGATCGGCCCGATCCGGACGATGACGCGCTCGATGCTGGCCTTCTCCGAGGCGCCGGACGACCCCGGACGGATCATCCACCCTGCCGCCCGCGCCGACGAGATCGGCGTTGCAGAGCGTGAGCTCTCGCAGATGCAGGAGCGGCTGCAAAAGATGCTCTCCGAGCAGAAGCATCTCGCCGACCTTGGCCTCGCCGTGTCGAAGATCAACCACGACATGCGCAATATCCTGGCGTCGGCGCAGCTGATGTCGGACCGCTTGCGCCAGGTCAAGGACCCGACCGTGCAGGCCTTCGCGCCGAAGTTGCTGCGGGCGCTCGATCGCGCCGTATCCTATTCGGAAGGTGTGCTCGCCTATGGCCGCACCCAGGAGCCGCCGCCCTCGCGCCGCAGGCTCAGGCTGCGCCAGCTGGTCGACGACGTCCACGGCCTGCTCGACACCGAAGGCGGCATCGAATTCGTCAACGCCGTCGATCTGGCTTTCGAGGTGGATGCCGATTCCGATCAGCTTTTTCGCGTGCTCACCAATCTTTGCCGCAACGCCGTGCAGGCGATGGCGGCGGACGCGGAAAGTGCGGTGGTACGCCGGCTGGAGGTGTCGGCCGAGCGCGTCGGCAGCGTCAGCCGCATCACGGTCACCGACACCGGCCCCGGCCTGCCGCCGAAGGCGCGCGAGAACCTGTTCGCGGCGTTTCGCGGCTCGGCCCGCAGCGGCGGCACCGGCCTTGGCCTGGCGATCGCCTATGAATTGATCCGCGCCCATGGCGGCACGGTGGAGCTTGTCGAAAGCAGAGGCGGCCGCACCACATTCGCGGTTACCATTCCCGACCAGCCGGTCCGGCTCGACCAGGCCCGCAACGGCCTGCGCCGCCCGGCCTGATCCTTGCCCCGCCCGATCCTCGTCAAGGCACAACAGCAAAACTTTTGCCGGATCGGCTTGCTTTTCGGAAATTCAGTCGCTAGGGAACACGTCACATCGCGGCCGGTCGTCAAGGATCGGATCGCGGGCCATGCAAAGCATGGCCTGTTGCGCGCCCGTAGCTCAGCTGGATAGAGCACCAGACTACGAATCTGGGGGTCAGGAGTTCGAATCTCTTCGGGCGCGCCAATAATCTCAAAAGCTTAGCCAAGTTGCACCGTTTCAAATCAGCAAACTGAAACGGTTTTTGAAACGGTTTTGTAGTTTCGGATAGTGCAGCGCGCGATTGAGCGGGCGCAGCGAAAGATCGGCAACGCCTCTGTGTGAACAGTTCACGTCCTGACCGCTCAGGGGCCGAAAGCTGCCTGCCTGCGGCCATCGACGATCAGCGTCGCCAGATAGCCCTCTAGGACCTCGACCACGGTCGCTGGATCGCAGATGCAATCCACTTCGAGCTCGAAGGCCGGCCCATGCGAGACCGCTTACCGTTACCGCCCGGCCCCCTGTGGTCCTCGTCTCGCCCTCCATGAGAGTACGAACATAATTTAATCCTTGCCTTGCGACCGCCCAACGGCTATTGTCGTATGAACGTAATTCAAAACTTCAGGAGCTTATGATGACAACAACTCCGCAGGTTGCGCTCGTAACAGGCGCCACCTCAGGCATCGGCAAGGCCACAGCGATCGCCTTGGCCGCCGCAGGTTTCCAGGTGATCGGAACCGGCCGCAACACCGCAAAACACACCGCGCCCGCCGGGGTGAGCTACCTGGACCTCGACGTGACCCGCGACGAATCGGTCGCCTTAGCGGTCAAGCAGGTGATCGACCGGTTCGGGCACATCGACGTCCTGGTCAACAACGCCGGCGTTGGCACAACCGGCGCAGCCGAGGAGTTCTCGATCACCCAGACGCAGGACATCTTCGACATTAACGTCTACGGCGTCATGCGGACGACCAAGGCGGTCCTGCCGCACATGCGCGTCCAAGGCCGCGGACGCATCATCAATGTCTCCTCCCTCAGCGGGTTCGTCCCCAGCCCGTTCATGGCCCTCTACGTCTCGACCAAGCACGCGGTCGAGGGCTACTCCCAGTCGCTGGACCACGAGGTTCGCGATTACGGCGTCCGGGTCCTGCTCGTCGAGCCCGGCCCGATCAACACTCCGTTCGCAGGCCACAGCGTGGAGGCCGATACCGCCATGCCGCTCTACGCGGCGGGACGGCGCAACTACGACGAGCTGCTGGAGAAGAACCTCAGCAGCGGCGACGACCCCGCCGTCGTCGCCAAGGTGATCGTCGCGGCGGCCACCGACCGGAACCCGAAACTACGGCGCACCGCCGGTACGACCGCCCGGATCATCAACGCGGTGCACCGCGTCGCCCCGGCGCGGATCTTCGACCGCGTCATCCGCAGATTCAACCGGATGCCGAGCTGATCGCTGCCGAGATCCACTAACCAGTCATTCGCAGGTCTACCGAGGAGAGTCATGCAGCAGCAGAGCCAGCAGACGGCCCGCCACCACGCACCGTACATCACCAACGGCGGGCTCCCCGAGCCCCACGACTCGAAAGTGCAGACCGCGAGGATCAACGTCCCGGCTCTCCTTGCCAACGCTGCACACTGACCTGGCCATAGTAGTATCCGGAGCGCAAGCCCGGCTGAGATAGAGGAACGCATGGTGCGTTACACGAAAGAACACAAGCAGGAGACAAGGCAGCGGATCATTGCGACGGCCGGTCGACGGCTCAAGCGGGACGGTATCGACGGCTCCGGAGTCGCGACGCTCATGAAGGACGCGGACCTGACCAACGGCGCCTTCTACGCCCACTTCGAATCCAAGGACAGCCTCGTCGCGGAGGCGGTCACCGACCAACTGCACACACTGCACGCGAACATCGTCGAGCTGGCGGAGCCCGGCCCGGCCGGGCTCGAACAGCTCGTGCGCTGGTACCTGTCGGCCCACCACCGGGACAATCCCGGCGACGGCTGCCCCAACGCCGCCCTGCTCGACGAGATCGGGCGCAGCGCGGACGCAATCAGGCAGGCGTACACCGACGGCGTGCTGGTCGTCATCGACGGCCTCGCCGCCCGCATGGCACCCGAAGATCCGCCCTCGGCCCGCGTGAAGGCGCTCAGCCTCCTCGGCCTGATGGCCGGGACGCTACAACTCTCCCGCGCCCTGACCGACCGACAGCTCTCCGACGACCTCCTCGAGCAGGGCCTCCGCAACGCCCTGGCCCTGGTGGACGCCGAGCTCCGACCATGACCTTCATTTCTGCGATTACCCCCCCGGCACTCCCGGCGACGTCGCCCTCCATCAGATAGGAACACGATGACCGAGCAACCCTTCAACCCACAGCTGCGAGCCGCGCGGTTCCTTCCCCGCACCATCATCAACGCCCGAACGCTTCCCGCGCTCCGTGTCCTCACCAAGCTCACCGGGATCACTCGGCGGCCGGACGCGCAGGTCGTATCCGTGAACGCCGATGTGTCAGTACACGTCTTCCGCCCGGCTTCGGCCCGGCCTCGGACTCCGGCACTGTTGTGGATCCACGGCGGCGGAATGGTGCTCGGCGACGCGGCGCAGGACAGCGGCTTCTGCCGCCGGATCGCCGATCAGCTCAACATCGTCGTCGTTTCGGTGGAGTACCGGCTCGCGCCCGAGCACCCGTTTCCGGCGCCGCTGGAAGACTGCTACACCGCGCTGCAATGGCTCGCCCGCCAACCCGACATCGACCCCGCACGCATCGCCATCGGTGGCGCCAGCGCCGGCGGTGGTCTGGCCGCCGCGTTGGCGCTGCTGGCGAAGGAACGCGGCGAGATCCGTCCGGTTCTGCAACTGCTGTCCTACCCAATGCTGGATGACCGGACCACCACCCGCACCGACATCGACCCGCGGCGGCTCCGCCTCTGGAGCCCCGCAAGCAACCGGTTCGGCTGGCGCGCCTACCTCGGCCCCGCCACCGCGGACGGTAACGTGCCCCCGCTGGCCGCGCCGGCCCGCTACGACGACCTCTCCGGCCTGCCGCCCGCATGGATCGGCGTCGGCACCAACGACCTGTTCCACGACGAGGACGTCACCTACGCCCGGCGGCTGCAGCAGGCGGGCGTCGCCAGCACCCTGCACGTAGTGCCCGGCGCCTACCACAACTTCGACGCCATCGAAGCGAAAGCCGCCATCTCCCGGGCCTTCGTCAAGGCCCAGACGACGGCACTGGACGAAGCACTCAACGGCGGCTGAACGGACATACACGACAGGTCAGCCTCGCGCGCCTACCTCGCGCGGCTGAAGGAACGCACGACGGGGCGCGACATGCCGGCCAGCCCGGGGACGTACCGCGCGAGCCGACCGCCCTGCGCCGCTGGGGCCTGCAGGCGCCCGCCGAGTGGTCGTCGGCGGTCGGCCCAGGTGCTCATCGTCCACGGCGACAGCGACCGGCTGGTGCCGCCCGCGAACGCCAGAATCGGGGCCCCTCGGCGACGTTGGCACATACTGGTGCGGCTAAGCCCGTAGAGGTGGCGCAAGCCGAAAGCACGGTGCGAGGCCCGCTTCGGGTCGGATGCGGCGAGAAGAGCGGGGGCCGGGTGGTAACGGAAATAGAGCTGCGCCCGCTCGACCGGCGTGATGACCACCGCCAGGCATTCAACGCCTTTCTCACGCAGGGCCGGCTTGAGTTGCGCCATCGCCGCGACATGGCTCCGGCAGAACGGACAGTGTAGGCCTCAACCGCTGCACGGCGTAGCCCTATCCGCTCCGGGCGGATCAGCATTGTCGGCAATCGCCTCTCCGAGGTAGAGGGTCTGCTCGGGGACGCGCGCTCCAACGAAGGGCCGGACGTGAGATTGGCTGATGGCTACGTGACGATCGGGCGCGGGAAAGCCCCTGCAGGCAGCACAGACGTATGGTTGGTTCGCTACGACCCGAAGGTGATCGAGGTGCCGGTCGCACGTGGCGAGAACAAGGGTCACAGACTGCCCCATTCTCACGTCGTCCGCGATCTGGTGAAGCTGGGCCAGTGGAGCGGGGGAGAGGCCACGCTGGCGGTGCCGACTCGCGCCGGCTCGCTGCGCACGGCGATATTGGTGCAGGAGAAGAACGGCGGCCCTATCATCGCAGCCAGTACCGACTGACGTTCTGTGAAATTGTCGCAATGATTGACAGGGCAGATAGTTAAATAAAAGCAGATAGTTATCGGGGGAATGATCTCGTGTCAAAGCCACACAGGGAGGCTGTCCCCCTCGTCGATTTCCGTTCCCGCGATGGGCGGCCTCAAGATCTCTTGAGGCGCCCTTTTGCCGACGGCATTGGCGGGTCTATGCCACGACCCATCCACTAGCCGCGCATCATCTACTGCTGTGAAATGTCGGCAACGGCGAGCTAACTCGTGTGCTTGTGGGACATCAATTGATGCGCAATGATGCGCGGACGATCGAGGCCTCCATCGGCGAGCCAAGCGTCGGTGCTTGCTGCAGCTTCCTCGATCAACTCGTTCGTATGAGAGAAATCATAGGGCGATCCGACCAGCGGACACAGTGGTGGCACGACAAAATAATCAATGCGGTCGTCAAGCCCTTGCAATTCGGTCATCAACTGCCGTGCAATCAGCAAGGTCAGTGCATGCAGCGCGTTTGCAACCGCCCCGACGGGGGGCTTGTCGAGCGCGCAGGCAAAACCGGTGGGCATGACGATCAGGCGCTGCGCGCCGTGATCGACTGCTACCTTGATCGGCGTGTTGCTCGATACCGCGCCGTCGGCAAGATAGAGATCATTGAATTGCACCGGTGCGAAGGCCGCCGGTATTGCGACACTCGCCATGATGGCTTGCGCGGCTGAACCTTTCGACAGCACGACGGTTCCGCCCGACAGTATGTCGGTCGCGACGACGTAGGCCGGGATGCTTGCGTCCTCGAGGTTGCGGTAGGGGAGATGACGGTCGACGAGCCCCTGAAGCGCGTCCGACGCGACGAGGAAATCCCGCCGACGCAAGAATCCGACCATCGTCCGCCATGTCAGCGGAAACACGTCGTTCCGACGCAATCCGCGCCAGATCGTCTCCAACTGCCGGACTCCTTCAATCGTTGGGTTGCCCGCGTAGTAGGCGCCGTTCAGCGCGCCGACGCTTGAGCCGACAACCATATCCGCTGAAATGTCGAGGCGCGCGAGCGAACGCAACATACCGACTTGAATGGCGCCAAAGCTGCCCCCGCCTGCAAGGACAAACGCCGTTTTGCGTCGAGCGCCATCGCTGGGCATGGGTACGGCCCCCTTAGCCTATGCGCGAGCTATGCGCACGGACCCCGCGTAACGTCATCCAGCCATGCTCGGCCTCGATGAAGACAGCGATTCTGTCTGGCTGCACGGCGTCGTCGATTGCGAGAGCGGTATCGTACATCAGGCGCTCCTGTATCTGCAAGCGCCGCGCGCAGCGGGGCAATCGAGTGAAGTCGCGCGTGGAATTCAGTCGCCAGCTCCTTGGGCGCCGCCGTCTTACAAGGTCGCGTTGACGACCAAGGATGGGGCGCAGAGGGAGCTGATGTAAGTCGCCAAGCAACCTGTTTTGCCTGCATACGATAGGTTTTTGGTATGGAAACGAAAGACACAGAGCATTTCTCTTTGTGCGCCTGGCCAGTGACACTCCCGTCATACCCCGCCCCATACGTTGGGCCCACGGAGGAGAACTGGACATGGCCTATGAAGTGATTGCGTCCCACACCTGGCTTGAGCCATTGCTCCTCGCCCTTGTCCTGCTCGGCTCCACTGCAGCGTTCGCCGAATTCGGTCTGCTCGCCCGTTGGCAGAACAACGGCAAGGTGCCGGCCATCCTTTACTCGACCGATATCCTGCCGGCTGCCATGGACGAGCACACGACGTGAACCGGCGGCCTTTCGCGCCGCCACCAGTCCGCTCAGGTACGGAACGTCGAATCGTTCCCGGAGAATATGAATGACCAGCGTCGAACAGACTGCCCCTACCACGCTACGCATGGTCGCCGCTGACAGTTGGCGATTCGGACTCATAGCTCTCATCGCTTTCCTTACGCTTGTCGATCTCTTCGCCACGCAGGCGATATTGCCGTCGCTGGTGATAAAGTTCGGGGTAAGCCGCGCGACGATGGGCTTTGCGGTCAACGCGAGCACGTTCGGCATGGCCATTGCCGGCATCGTCGTTGCGCTGTTCGGCCGCAACGTCGATCGGCGCAACGGGATCTGGATAAGCCTTGCGGTGCTCGCCATTCCGACGACGCTGCTTTCGATGACCGACGACATCACGACATTTGCCCTGCTGCGGGTCGCGCAAGGGCTCTGTATGTCGACCGCCTTCACGCTGACCGTGGCCTATCTCGCCGAGCATTTTTCGCCAGCGCAGGCGACCGGCGCGCTCGCCGCATACGTCACCGGAAATGTCGCCAGCAATTTCTTCGGCCGTATCATGTCGGCGGCGGTCGCCGATACGTTCGGCATCTCGACCAACTTCCTGACCTTCGCGGCTCTCAACATTGCGGGCGCATTGCTTGTCGCGCTGACGCTTAGGAAGACGGAACGGATGATGGCGACCGGCGGCGCGATGCCTGGTATGCACGCTTGGACCACGCATTTCAGAGATCGCCAGCTGCTCCATTCTTTCGCGATCGGCTTCCTCATCCTGTTCGTTTTCATCGGCACGTTCACCTATGTCAACTTCCAGCTCACCGCCCAGCCGATCAGCCTGTCGCCGATGGCGCTCGGCCTCGTCTATTTCGTGTTCCTGCCATCGATGATCACGACGCCGCTGGCCGGCCGCGTCGCCAGGCGCTTCGGCCCGAAGAGCGGCATAGCGCTGACGCTTGCCCTGGCGATCGCAGGGCTTGCCGCGCTGCTGTCGACCAGCCTGTCCGTCGTGCTTGCTGGCATGGCGCTGGTCGCGGTCGGCACGTTCCTCGCCCAGGCGATTGCAACAGGCCATGTCGGCCGCACTGCCAAGCGCGACAAGGCAGCGGCAAGCGGGATCTACCTCGCCTCCTACTATGCTGGTGGTCTCGTCGGCGGTTTTGTCCTCGGCCAGGTCTTCGACCGGTTGGGATGGACTGCGTGCGTGGCGGTTCTCGTCGCAGCCCTGATCGCCGCGATGGCACTCGCACGCGTGCTGACGGCCCCGAACAACTAGTCAGCGGGATCGCCTGCGGCGGCGATCGACAGCGGCCTTTGTTCCGCGGTTCGGCCGTAACCTTGCTGCCCAGAGGCCACGTTGCGAGATCGCTATCATTTCAATGTCCAAACGGCATTTCCGATCCTTTGGCAGGCCGGCCACACTGCTTTTCTGAAACGAGCTACCGGAAGGAACCGGCTGCAGTTGCCTGGAGAGCCAGGAGAACCATGATGCTTCGAGGAAAAACAGCACTTGTGACGGGTTCGACCAGCGGCATAGGCCAAGGCATTGCAGAGGCATTCGCGGCCAAAGGCTGCAATATCGTCCTTAATGGCTTCGGCGACACCAAGGAAATCGAGAAACTGCGGGATGGCATCGCAAGCGAACACCACGTGACAGTCCGTTACGACGGCGCCGACATGAGCAAGGGAGACGCCATCACGGCCATGATGGACAAGGCGATCGCCGAGTTCGGGGCGGTCGACATCCTGGTCAACAATGCCAGCATGTTGCGCCGATCGATGAATTCCCCGTCGAGAGATGGGAAGCCGTTGTCGCAATCGACATGATGGCGTCGTTCTACACGATCCGACGCGCGCTCAGTGGAATGAAGGAACGCAAATGGGGCCGCGTCATCAATGTCGCATCCGCGCATGCGCTGGTCGCCTCGCCCTTCAAGTCGGCTTACGTTGCTGCCAAGCACGGCGTCGCCGGCCTGACCAAGACGGTCGCACTGGAGGGTTGCCGAGCAAGGGATCACCGTCAACGCAGTGTGCCCTGGCTACGTGCTGACGCCGCTCGTCGAAAAGCAGATCCCCGAAACCTCCAAGGCGCGCGGCATCACCGAAGAGCAAGTGGTGAAAGACGTATTGCTCGCTGCGCAGCCGACCAAGAAATTCGTCACCGTAGAGCAGGTCGCTGCGCTTTGCTTGTTCCTGGCATCGGAGGAAGCAGCGTCGATCACGGGCGCGATCCTGCCGATCGAGGGCGGCTGGACTGCACATTGAGGCGCCCCTGCGCGTTCCTCGGACGCGCAGCAAGACGCCCCAGCAAATTGAATCTGCACTCGATCTTGCCGGCAGAGCGATCCGCTCTTCGGGATCGTACGCAAGCAAGCAAGGACAGCAGCGATGAACAAGATGACCCGAAATCTCCCCGAGGCGAAGGTCACCGTGCTGCCGATGGCCGACCACGCGGCGAAGCCGCAGACGGTCTTGGTGCTGCAAGGCGGCGGCGCGCTCGGCGCCTATCAGGCCGGCGTCTACCAGGCTCTGGTCGAGGGCGGCATCAATCCGGACTGGGTGATCGGCACCTCGATCGGCGCCATCAACGCCGTGCTGATTGCAGGCAACAAGCCCGAAGATCGTCTGCCGCGGCTGCAGGAATTCTGGGATCAGGTCGGCAAGGGCAGTCCGCTCGACCTGATGTGGTCGGCGCCTTTCTTTGGCAACGCCTTTGCCAACATGAATACCATCGTACGCGGCATTCCGGGCTTCTTTGAGCCCAATCCGACCGCGCTGTTCGGCGTCAACCACGCGGCGGGTGTCGAGCGCGCGTCCTACTACACGACCGATCCGCTCAAGAAGACCCTGACCCGGCTGGTCGACTTCGACTACCTCAACGAGAAGCACACACGGCTGACCGTCGGCGCCGTCAACGTCAACACCAGCCCGCTTAAATACTTCGACACGCGCGAAATGGACCTCGGTCCGGCGCACGTCATGGCGTCGGGGGCGCTGCCCCCGGCCTTCCCGGCGGTCTGCATCGATGGCGAGCCTTATTGTGATGGCGGCGTCTATTCGAACACGCCCATCGAAGTCGTGCTCGACGAGTGGCCGCGCCAGCGACTCGCTCATCTTCGCCGTCAACATGTGGCAGCCCTCCGGCTCCGAGCCGCAGACCATCTGGCAGGTGATGGGCCGCCTGAAGGACCTGCCATATGCCAGCCGCGGCAAGAGCCACGTCGCCCGCCAGGAACAACTACATCGGCTGCGCCACGTCGTGCGCGAGCTAGTCAAGCACATTCCCGAATCCGAGCGCGACGATCCGATGGTCAAGGAACTCGCCTCCTATGGATGCAGCACAATCATGCACCTAGTGCGGCTCTTGTCGCCGCGGCTCGACGGCGAGGATCACACCAAGGACATCGACTTCACCCGCTCCGGCATCCGTTCGCGCTGGCAAGCCGGCTACGCGCATGCCGAGCGCGTGCTGTCAGAAAAACCGTGGGAGTGCGACGTCGACATGCTGCAGGGCGTCGTGATCCACGAATCGAACGAATGAAAACCATCCGGTTTCCCGATCCCCGCGAGGAGCTATTGCAATGCATGCCGTGACATCGATGACGCCACCAATCGCAGTCGTGCCAGGCACGGCGCCGGAGAAGGACATGTTCGCCGGCATCCCGGAAACGCCGTCCCACAAGGATGCCTCGCTGCATCGGGTGTTGATCGTCGGCGGCGGCGCGGCCGGATTGGAGCTTGCCACGCGGCTCGGCCAGAAATTTGGCAAACGACGGCGTGCCTCGATCACGCTTGTTGACCGCAACCGCACCCATATCTGGAAGCCGTTGCTGCATGAGGTCGCATCAGGCTCGCTCAATGCGACAAGCGATTCAGTGGAATACATCGCCCATGCGCATGGCCATCACTATCGCTATCGCATCGGCGAGGTAGTCGGTATCGACCGCAGTAAGCGCCAGGTGCTTGTCGCGCCCAGCCTCGATGAGGACGGCAGGCAGGTCATTCCGCCGCGAGTGCTCGGCTACGATACGCTGGTGATGGCGGTGGGCAGCGTCTGCAATGATTTCGGAACCCCCGGCGCCGCCATGAATGCGATCGCGCTCGACAGCGCCGAGCAGGCGGCCCGCTTCAACCGCCGCATGATCGACGCGTGCCTTCGCGCCAATGCGCAATACGAGCCGCTGTCGCCGGGTCAGCTGCACTGCGCCATCATCGGCGCCGGGGCGACCGGCGTCGAGCTTGCCGCCGAGCTGCACAAGTCGATGCGGGAAATCGCGTCGCACAACCTCGACAACATCGATTTCGAGAAACTGATCCGGATCACCGTGATCGAAGCGGCACCACGCATCCTCCCGGCTTTGCCGGAGCACCTGTCGCGCGACTCCGCACAGCTGCTTGTCAACCTTGGGATTCAGATACGCTGCGGTGTGCGAGTAACCGAAGTGACGCCGGACGGAGTGAAGCTTGGCGACAAGCTGTTTCTCCCGGCCGAGCTCGTTGTCTGGTCAGCCGGCATCAAGGCACCGGACTTCCTGAAAAATCTCGACGGCCTCGAACCCGATCGCATAAACCGCCTGGTCGTGCACGAGACGCTGCAGGTGAAGGGCGACGAGAATCTCTTTGCTATCGGCGATTGCGCGAATTGCGTCCTACCCGGTGAGGAAACGCCGCTACCACCACGCGCACAGACCGCCCACCAGCAGGCCGATCACCTCGTCAAGGTTGTCGCCGCGCGGCTGAACGGACGACCGCTGCCGGCCTTCCACTACCGCGACTTCGGCTCGCTGGTCTCACTCGCCGACTACCGTACCTTCGGCAATGTCGTTGGTGGGCTCAAGATCGAGGGGCTGATCGCCAGGCTGATGTACCGGGCGCTCTACAAGATGCATCTGCAGGCGATCCACGGCACCTTCAAAACCGGACTCGACACCATCGCTGCGATCGTGGCTGGCCGTACCAAGCCACGCGTCAAACTGCACTGAGCCGACGGGAGCGCGACATGGAATTTGATGCCGTCCTGCTCTCTCGTCTGCAATTCGCGTTCACGATCGCGTTTCACATCCTGTTCCCGACGCTGACGATCGGACTTGGGGCTTTCCTCGTCCTGATCGAGGGCCTGTGGCTCAAGACCGGCGATCGAATCTACGAACTGCTCTACAAATTCTGGACGAGAGTGTTCGCGCTGACCTTCGGCATGGGCGTGGTCACCGGCGTCGTGCTCTCCTATGAGGTTGGGACGAACTGGAGCCGATTCGCCGACGTCACCGGCAACGTTCTCGGACCGTTGTTCATCTACGAGGTGCTTTCGGCGTTCTTCCTCGAGGCCGGGTTCGTCGGCATCATGCTGTTCGGCTGGAACCGGGTCGGTCCGCGCATGCATTTCTTTGCGACGGCCATGGTGTCGTTCGGTACGCTCGTTTCCGCATTCTGGATCATCGCAGCGAACTCGTTCATGCAGACCCCGGCTGGCTTCCACATCGAAGGCGGCCGGCTGTTCGTCGACAGCTGGTTCGACGTCGTCTTCAACCCATCACTGCCGACCCGGTTCCTCCATATGGTGCTGGCATCCTATGTGACGGCGATGTTCGTCGTGGCCGGCATCTCGGCGCTGCACCTCCTCATGGACCGGCCACCGAAGGTGGCGCGCCGCGCTCATTCGATTGCAGTCGCCGCGCTCGCGATCCTCGTTCCCTTGCAAATCTTCGTCGGCGACGCCAGCGGTCTGGTCGCGGAGAAGCATCAGCCGGCCAAGATTGCGGCGTTCGAGGGCCGCTGGGAGACGATGGCCGGCGCACCTCTGCTACTGTTTGCCTGGCCGGACCAAGGCGCAGAAGCCAACCATTTCGAAATCGGCATCCCCAGGCTCGCGAGCCTCATCCTGACGCACAGCCTCGACGGCGAGGTTCGCGGCCTCAAGGAGTTCGCCCCGCAGGACCGGCCGCACGTCCTCACGGCATTCTGGGCTTTCCGGGTGATGGTTGGCATCGGGGTGCTAATGCTCGCCGTCGCCGGCTGGAACCTGTTGTGGTGGTGGAAAGGCCGGCTTCACGAGAGCGGGCTCTTGCTCACCGTTCATGTGGCGATGATCCCGCTCGGCTTTGTGGCGACGCTGGCCGGATGGACCGCAGCCGAAGTCGGGCGCCAGCCCTGGGTTGTCTACGGCGTGCTTCGAACGCTCGACGCGGCTTCGCGGCTGCCGGTCGCATCGGTAGCGACGTCGCTGGTGCTGTTCTTCGTGGTCTACAACGTGCTGCTTGCCGCCTACGCCTATTTCCTCACCCGGCTCGTCTGGCATGGCCCGGACGACCGGGTCGAGCTGCCGTCCGCAACCGAGCCGACTATCGCCAAGCGCGCCATGATGCCGGCTGAGTAGGGAGGGACGTTCAAATGGATCCCGCATTCATATCGGCATCGGTCGTCGTCTTCGCGCTGTTCATGTACGTGCTGCTCGACGGTTTCGATCTCGGCGTCGGCATCCTGTTCTTCCTCGATCCAGAAGGCGAGAACCGCGACCACATGATGGGCTCGCTGACACCGTTCTGGGACGGCAACGAGACGTGGCTGGTGTTCGGCGGCGTTGCACTATTCGGCGCGTTTCCCGTCGCCTATGCGATACTGCTGCCGGCCCTTTATCTGCCTGCGATGCTGATGCTGTTTGCACTGGTCTTTCGTGGCGTCGCTTTCGAGTATCGCTTCAAGTCCGGCACTTCGCGGCGCTGGTGGGATCTATCCTTCAACGCCGGTGCAGCACTTGCGGCATTCGTGCAGGGCGTGATGCTCGGCACTGTCGTCGGCGGATTCGAAGTTGACGGACGCGTTTTTGCCGGCGGCGCTTTCGACTGGCTGTCGCCTTTCACGCTGATGTGCGGATTGGGCCTTGTCGTGGGCTATGCGCTCTACGGCGCGACATGGCTCATCATGAAGACGGAGGGACCAGTGCAGGCGCGGGCACGGCGCAATGCACTCCATTTGCTGCCGGTCTTCATTGCCTTTCTGGTGCTCGTCAGCATCTGGACGCCCTTCATGCATCCAATGGTCGCCGCACGCTGGTTCACTTTGCCGAACCTTTTCTATCTGGTGCCGGTGCCGCTGCTGACGGCGATGGCGCTGCTTCAACTGTGGCGCGGGCTGGTGACCGGCGCGGAGCGAACCCCGTTCCTGTGCATGGTCGCCATCTTCAGCCTGAGCTTCGTCGGCCTAGGCACAAGCCTCTACCCACACATCGTGCCGTACAGCATGACCATCTGGGAAGCCGCCGCCGCGCCTCGCTCACAAATGTTCCTGCTGGCTGGAATCGCTGTCATGCTGCCGATCGTGCTGGTCTACACCGGCTACAATTACTGGGTGTTCCGCGGCAAGCTCGGCAAATCGGTCGCCTATCATTGAGCCCGGGGGACCTGATGAAGACCGAAAAATACGATGTCGTGATCCTTGGCGGCGGCAATGCCGGCATGGGCGTCACGGTGGCGACACGGGCAGCCGGGCTCTCGGTGGCGATGGTCGAAGCGCGGGATCTCGGCGGCACCTGTCCCAATCGCGGCTGCAGCCACGCGCTGCACGAGATCGAGAGGGCGTGCGAGCACCGGATCACGGTTGCCGCCCCGCGCCTCGACTGGGCCGCATTGATCGATCGCGAGCAGGCGATGGTCCGCGACATTCCCGATCGCCTGGCCGGCGTGATGGCGATGCGCGGCGTCGACGTCATCCACGGCGAGGCGGCATTCGTCGGCAGCAATGCCGTCCGGGTCGGCGAGCGCCAGCTTGACGCCGCCAGCATCGTGATTGCCACCGGCTCAAGGCCAAGGGAGCTGTGCTTTCCCGGCGCTGAATTGATGACGACCTCAGATGACGTGCTGAGCGACCGTGCGTTGCCAAGCGATGTCGTGTTCATCGGCGGCGGCGTCATCGCCTTCGATCTCGGCCACGTCTACGCCCGCGCCGGCGTCAGGGTCACTATCCTCGAGGCGCTGCCGCAAATGCTCGGCGGTTTCGACCCCGACGCGGTGGACCAGATCCGCGGCGAAAGCGAGCGCATCGGCATGCGCTTGCTAACGCTCGCCCTAGTGAAACGGATCGACCGAGTCGGCGAACGCCTGCGCGTGCTGTTCGCCAACGACAACTCCGAGCATACCATCGAAGCCGATCGCGTCGTCAATTGCGCAGGGCGAATCGCCAACACTGACGGTCTTGATCTCGGCGCGGGGCACGTCGCACACCGTGACGGCCGTATCGAAATCGACGCGTTCCTGCGCTCGCGCTCGAACCCTGCCGTTCATGTCTGCGGGCATGCCGTGTGGAACTCACCCCAGCTTTCGCCGATCGCTACCTATGAGGGCCGGATTGTCGGCCGCAACATCGTCGAGGGCGCGAAGCACCAGCCTGACTACAGCCATATTCCATCCTCGGTCTACACCGTGCCGGCGGTGGCCAGTGTCGGCCTTACCGAGGCCAAGGCCGCCGAGGGCGGACTGAGAATCAAGGTGCAGGTCAATGACATGCGCGGCTGGCTGTCGGCCAGGACTTATGCCGAGACCGTGGCGTGGTCGAAGATCATCGTTGGGGTTGAGAGCGACCATATCCTCGGCGCCCACGTTGTCGGACATGCCGGCGAGGAGTTGATCCACATCTTTGCACTCGCCAAGCGGCACGGCATCACCGCGACCGATCTCGCCGACAATCTCTACGGTTTCCCAACATTCTCGTCGGACATCAAGAACGTGATGTGAGCCAGTCCACGGTGGACATCGCCAGCTGCGACCGCGAAGGAACGGAATGCGTTTGGATCATGATTATCATGCGAAAATGGGTTGTTCGACAGAGCGTCCTCGGGGCTATTCGGCACCGAGAAATGCGGAACTTTGCATATGGCTGCAGTTGAACAAGTCATGACATTCGAACAGGCGGTGCAGGCGGCGATCGATCTCGACGCGCCGCTCAGCGAACGGCTTGTGGTGATCGCTGCGGCAATGCGAAGGCTCGACGCCAGCTACGCAGACGCGGCCGACCGCATGGTGATGCGGCTGCAGGACAAGGGGGCAGGCGCCACGGCGCCTAGGCCCGGCGATGCCATGCCGGCCTTTCTGCTCCCTGACGAGGACGGCAGATTGGTAAGCCTGGCCGACGTCCTCGCGAATGGGCCGGTGGCGATCACTTTCCTGCGTGGGCATTGGTGCCCCTTCTGCCGGTTGAACGCGATCGGCATCGTCGAGGTGCAGCAGGAGATCGCTGCCATGGGCGGCCAGGTCGTGGCGATCACGCCGGAGCGGCGAAAGTTCTCAACGGCGGTGAAGAACCGGGTCGGGGCTGAGTTCCCGTTTCTGACCGACATGGACAATGGCTATGCACTTTCGCTCGATCTGGCGATCGGGATCGGCGTGGAAATGCAGCAACTGCTTGGCGCCGGCGGTGACGACTTGCCGAGTTACCAGGACAACGCCGCCTGGCTTCTGCCGATCCCCGCCACTTTCATTGTCGGCGCTGATGGCATCATCACAGCGCGTTATGTCGATCCCGACTACCAGCAGCGCATGGAGATCGAGGACCTGGTGTCCGCGCTCGAGCGCGCTCGCTGACTGCGAGAGGCCGACCGAACGTTGACCAAGTCGAGCGTCGTCCTGGGCGGGGTGGCGGCGATTTCTGGCATCTGAGTGACCCGCATTACTTTGACTCATCGTTTCCATGCGAAAAAGGCATCGTCTCGCGAACCTTTCATGAATCTACGGCATGGACGTTGGCTGGCAGTAGGCTACACTGCGCAGAACTGCGAATTTGGAGTTGCCGTCATGGCTGCCAATGAATTGGTCGTGAAGCTCGAAGAGGCCGTCCAGGCTGCGATCGCGCTTGATGCGCCGCTGAACGAGCGGATGGCGGTGATCGCCAATGCAGTGCGCTCGCTCAGCACCACCTTCGCTGAAGCGGTCGACCGGATGGTGCAGCGCCTGCAGGACCAGCGTGCGGGCGCGATGGCACCGGCGCCCGGCGATGTAATGCCGCCGTTTCTGCTCCCCGACGAGAACGGCAGGCTGGTCGGCTTAGCCGAAATCCTGCAAAAAGGACCCGCCGCGATTTCTTTCCAGCGCGGACACTGGTGCCCCTATTGCCGGTTGAATGCGATCGGCATGGCTGAAGTCGAGAGGGAAATCACTGAATTAGGCGGCCAGTTCGTGGCGATTGTGCCCGAGCGGCGCAAATTCACGACGACGTTGAAAGAGGAGGCGGCTGCATCCTTTCCCTTCCTCACCGACATGGACAATGGCTATGCGCTGTCGCTGAACCTGGCGATCTGGGTCGGGACGGAAATGGAAACGCTGATCGGGGGCGCCGGCTGGGATGTGCCCAGCTATCAGGGCAATGCCGCCTGGTTCCTGCCGATTCCGGCAACCTTCATTGTCGGCACCGACGGCATCATCACAGCGCGCTACCTTGATCCCGACTATCGCCAGCGAATGGAAATTGACGACCTGCTTGCGGCTATCGAGCAGGCTCGCGAACCCCAAAGGTTGACCAGTCGGTTGCGCGCAACAGGTTGAGCAGCGTCGTGGCGACAGGCGCACGCTGCCGGCCCGCTACGCTATAGGCGGCCACGGTTCGGGAAATATCGATATCGCGCAATTTGAGCCTGCGAACGTTGGGTGAGCGTGGCGCAGTCATCGAAACAAAGCCTACCCCAGCGTTGGCCTCCAGCAGCGCCAACAGGTCATGGTCCGTTTCGACTTCATGTGCCGCTTCATGCGCCAACCCATTGGCCTTCAAGGTGCGGGACAGGTCTTCGCTCGTCTCCCAATCGACCCGGCTCAGTATCGGCTCACCAACTAATTGACTCAGCGCGACATCGGCTTCGTTGCGTCTGCCGAGCGGGTGCTCTGAATTGACCACCAACTCGATCTCCTCATCGAACAACGGCCACGTGTCGATCCTGTCCCAGGCCTGCCCGAGCGGGCCGGCGATCGCCAGCTCGGCGTCGCCATTTTTGAGCGCCTCGACCACGATCGTCGGAGCGCCGCGGCTGATCTTGAGGTGAACACCTGGGTAGGCACGAAAGAGCTCGCTAAATGGCGATATCATCAGCGCTATGTTGATGCTGTTGGAGATCGTAACGTTAAGTGGCGCAACATCGCTGCTTTTGACAGCCTTGGCGAGTGACTTCGCAGAACTCGCCGCGTCGTAGCATTGCTGCAGGAATGGCAGCATGCGGCGACCGAGCTCGGTCAGATGCGAATGCTGACGCTCACGTCGGATGAGCTCGCCACCAAGCTCATCTTCCAAATTCTTGATGGCGCGCGTCAGCGCCGGCTGAGTGACGTTGCACTCCTCAGCAGCCCGCGTAAAATTGAGCGTGCTGGAGAGCGCCAGGAAATAGCGAACCTGCTGCATTTCCATTCGTGGTGACCCTTAACGCGACGTGAGGTTGGTCACGTATTAAGACGTATTCTCGAGTCGATCAATGGACGCGCGGTTCGAAGGACGGTTAGCACGGCGTTGTGCCCAAAAGCGGTAGGGAGAGAGAACATCTGACACCGCTACAGATGAGGAGCTTGAAGCTGTGGCAAATGACGTGGTGGCTCACGGCGGGATGCGTAGACTCTGGAGCTAGGCCGGGTGGTGGGTATGCTGATCAGACCATTCTCTGACAAGGACGCGTCTGCGGTGCGAGACCTCTTTGTCACTGTCAACAGACTGCTCGCGCCGCAGCATTTGGCTGCGCAATTCGAAACCTACATCGCCCTATCCTTGCGCGAGGAAATCGAACGCATCTGCCAATATTACGATGAGCGAGAGGGAGGCTTCTGAGTCGCCGAACATAGCGGCGCGGTCATCGGCATGTTTGGCCTGGAAACCGCTGTAACGGGAGTAATGGAACTGCGACGAATGTATGTTGCCCCCATTTCCGTAGACGCGGAATTGCCCGAGCGATGCTGAAATATGCCGAAGAAGAATGCCGAAGACGCAGTGCCGTCAAAATCGTGTTGAGCACCTCAGAACTGCAGTCAGCGGCGCTGAATCTCTACCTTGTGAATGACTATCGGCTCACGGACGAAAGGGTCGCCGCGACCCCGAGTAGCAAGACGATTGGCGGTGGGATTCGACGATATCATCTCACGAAGTGTCTGTCGGCGACGGGCCATCAAACTGATGACAACCGGTAGCCCCGGCGGCTCCGCGCGGGAATTCCGGCGGCGGCTTGGATAATAGAGATGATAGCCTGGAAAGGGCGGCACCAGTCCTCAAGCACCTGCTGAAGCCGTCCTTCAGCAAGGAAGGGGCGCAGCGCGTGGTCGGGCAGGCAGGCAAGACCCAGGCCGTTCAATGCGGCGTCGCCCTCCGCCAGTGCGGCGACGGACGGCTCCGGACGAAACAGATGATGGCTGACGAAGGTCAGAACGGTATAGGCCACAATCGTCACGCATTTGTGAGCTGTGTTGATAAGCCTATCCGGGATTATGGGTCTAATCTTGGGTCGTGCGTTGCCTAAGTGTCAGTAGTAATAGTCCGTGCATGGCCCGCCGCTCAGGAATAATGCTGATGGAACGCAAGCTCGCGGCAATCATGGCCGCCGATATCGTCGGCTACAGCCTGCTGATGGCTGAAAACGAGGCTTCCACCTACGCGAAGCTGCGCGCTGTTTTTGATGAGCTCATTGCCCCGACCACTGCCCGCCATGGCGGGCGCATCGTCAAGACGGCGGGAGACGGCTTTCTCGCCATGTTTCCCAGCGTCAACGAAGCCGTTGATGCGGCGCTGGCCATCCAGGAAGGCTTCGACAAGGGCCCGTTCGAGCTGCGCATCGGCATCAATCTTGGCGATGTCATCGAAGATGACGGCGACGTATACGGCGACGGCGTCAATGTGGCCGCCCGTCTTGAGGCCATGTGCGATCCAGGGCAGATATTCGTCAGCGGCGCCGTGGTGATGGCGGCCGAACGCAACAGCGCGGACAGGTTCGTCCGCATCGGCCGCAGGCGGGCCAAGAACATTCCCGAACTTCTCAACGTCTACCGCGTAAGGCGCGCGGGCTCTCCGTGGTCGCCATGGCGGCAGGTGCCGCAGGTGCTGCGCAGCACCGCCGCCCGCTGGTCTTATGGCGCGGCCGCCATAGCCCTCATCCTCATAGGCACCCAAATCCAGCCGCTCCCCCTGGCAGCCATGGTTAGCCGCATCCCGGCGGTCTTGTCGATGGACCAGAGCCGCGCCGACCCCCGGCCGTCAGTGGCGGTCATGCCTTTTGCCGCGATGAGCGGCAGCGGCGAGCAATCGTATTTCGCGGACGGACTGACCGAAGATGTGACGACAGCCCTTGCCCGCAATTCAGAGTTGCAGGTAATCGCGCGCGATTCCACCTACGCCGTGCACGGGCAGGACACGGACGTGCGCAAGCTCGGGGCGAAGCTCGGCGTTGATTATGTGGTTGAAGGCAGCGCCCGCCGTGAAGGCGACCAGCTTCGCGTGTCGGCGCAGCTGATCGACGTAAAGACAGGCGCGCATCTGTGGTCGCGCAGTTTTGACCGGCAGGTCGCCGACGTGTTCACCGTCCAGAGCGAGCTGACCACTGAAATCGTCGCGCAGATCGCGCCCTATATCGGCAGGAGCGAGGCGGCGGCGGCAGCGGAGCGCCCGACTGACAATCTGCAGGCCTATGACCTCGTGCTGCAGGCCCGCAACCGCTACCGGCACGGCGCCGATGACCCGCAGGACATTCTGGAGGCGCGGGGCCTCTACCAGCGCGCCCTTGAAATGGACCCGTCCTATGCGGCCGCCCGCGCAGGCCTCGCGCTGACCTTTATCGCCAGCGTGGCGCAGAGCGGTGACGGCCGGGCAAACGCGCCGGAGCTCCATCTTGGGCTTAGCGAAGCCCGGCAGGCGGTCCGTCTCGATCCCAATCTTGGCCTTGGCTATCAGGTCATCAGCTTCGGGCTTGCCCTGCAGGGCGACTATTCAGGCGCCTTGCAGGCCGCACGGCGCGCTGTGGAGCTCAACCCTAACGATCCCGACAGCATGATGGCGCTTGCAAAGGCGCAGGTTCGCTTCGGGGAATATGATGATGCCGTCGCCAACGCAGAGCGGGCCCGCCGCCTTCATCCTATGGCGCCCGAGTACTATGCCTATGTGCACGGGCAGGCGCTCTACGCGGCTGACCGCCGCGATGAGGCTTCCGCCGTCATAGAGGAATGCCTGATCCGGGCGCCGCGCGATGCAAACTGCCTTCTGATTCAGGCCGCTTTGCAGGGCGGGGGCGGAGAGGTCGAGGCAGCCCAGCAGACGATGGCAAAGCTGGTCGAGGCGCATCCGGCATTCTCGCTGGAAGCAGAGCGCGCTTACCGCCGGTTCGGTGACAGGCCGCTGATGGAAGAGTTCCTGCAGGACCTCGCACAGGCCAAGGCTCCTGAAACCGGCTGAGAGTTTTTACAGAGCGACTTCAATCACATAGCGGTGCCCAGTTTCATCCTCTCCGGGCGCGCCCGCGCGCATTAGCCGTTGAAATCGGCATGAGATGATGCAAAATCCCCATCAATGCCCCAGCCGTCGCTCAACGATCTCACCGCCTTCGTGGCCGTTGCCACACACCGCAGCTTCCGCCGCGCAGCGGACGAGATCGGCATGGCACCTTCGACATTGAGCCATGCGATGCGTGGGCTCGAGGAACGCATGGGCGTGCGCCTTTTGAACCGCACCACACGCAGCGTCTCGCCGACAGAAGCCGGGTTCCGGTTGCTCGATCGCCTTCAGCCGGCGCTCGCCTCGCTGGACGAGGCGCTCGACAGCGTCGCGGGGTTCCGGGGCAATGTCGCGGGCACGGTCCGCATCAACGCACCGCGATTGGTGGCCGGGCTTCTCGTTCGCTGGGTTCTTCCGCAGATGGCGGAGCGCCATCCGGACGTGATCGTGGACATCGTCGTCGAGGGGCGGCTCATCGATATCGTGTCCAGCGGGTTCGATGCCGGCGTGCGCCTCCTCGGATCTGTCCCCAAGGACATGATCGCCGTGCCGTTTGCACGCCCGTTGACGTTCATCTGTGTCGCCTCGCACGCCTATCTCGATCGCTTCGGCGACCCGGGAACGCCCGAGGAATTGCAACGCCACCATAGCATCGGCCATCGTATGCCCAGCGGCAAATTCTATCGATGGGAGTTCGAACGCGCCGGCCAGGAACTCGTGATCGAGGCAAACGGCTCCATCGTCCTCGATGACGAGGAACTGATGGTCGAAGCCGCAATAGGGGGTCTGGGCATCGCCTATGTGGCGGATTGGGCCGCCGAAGCGGCCATATCCGATGGCCGGCTGCGTAAGGTCCTGACCGCATGGATGCCCGCTCCGGAAGGGGTCGCGGTCTACTATCCCGGACATCGAGCCGTGCCGCCGGCACTGCGGGCTTTTCTCGATGTCGTAAAGGACTTGCGAAAGAAAGAACCTTGACTGGATCAAAGAAGCAGCAATCCGTGCAATCGTAGTGCAGAAGGAGGTCCGGCATGATTTCTCGCTTCTGTCGATCGGCCATCAGTCGATCTAGCTTACAACCGATTGCATAACGCAATCAGGGCCGCGCGGATGTGCCGGGTAAGGAAAGGAGGTGGGTATGGCTAAGCTCGTGTTCGGAATGAACCAGTCCCTGGACGGCTACGTCGATCATATGGCGTTTGCGCCAAGCCCCACGCTCTTCCGCCACTTCATCGAGGAGGCTCAAAGGCAGGCGGGCAGTGTGTACGGTCGCCAAATGTATGAGGTCATGCGTTACTGGGACGACGATCATCCTGAATGGGATGCAGAGCGACACGCCTTCGCGGCGGCGTGGCGGAACCAGCCGAAATGGGTCGTCTCGCGCTCGTTGAAGTCGGTTGGCCCCAACGCCACGCTTGTTGGGGATGATCTTGAAGGCGCGATCCGCGAGCTGAAGTCCGAGCGCGGCGGGGAGATCGAAGTTGCTGGTCCGGACTTGGCGCGAAGCCTCACCGAACTTGGCCTGATCGATGAGTATCGAATCTACCTGCACCCCGTCGTGCTTGGCCACGGCAAGCCATATTTCGCCGGCCCCCGGCCGCCACTCCGCCTTATGACCAATGATCGGATTGGCGAGGACGTGATCAGGTTGACCTACGTCCCTGCTTGATCTCGCGACTCGCCGGATGGAATCGCCGCTGAAGCGTGGTCTTGGGTTGGGCCTAAAGCGACGGGAACTGCGTGGATCTCTCCTGTGTTCGCTTGATGAACTCCATCATGAGGGAGAGCGCTGGTTCGGTGTGCTCTAAAGCAGGAAATGCCCGCCGTCGAAAACATGAGCTGGGAAACCCATGCAGGAGGGCAAAGCGGGGTTGGATGGATCGCCCGCAGTGACGTAGGCGAGCTCGGTTCCACCGGAAAGACGCATTCGGCGTTGGGCGGGCAGGCTCATGTCAAGATTCCATTTTGCTGTCTGGAATGGAGCTCAACTCAAACGAGCGGCGCGAGTTCCGGATGTTGCCGAAGGCTGTGGCCGGTTTTCCTAATGGTCGGGCGATTTGTCAGTGTCCACGCGACGACCGGCGCGAGCGAGTACTGTTCCGAGATGCTTTTGGCGCACCAAGGACGAGGAAGACGGTATCGGCCTTCGCGAGCTCGCGGCGACGAGGATTATCGTCGCCAGAAGGGCTTGGCGATCTCTGCCTCGACCTGCCGTCTCGTCAGACCGATATCGTCGATCAAATGGGGATTGTCCTTCGACATTTGCTCAAGTTCCCAGCGAAAGCGTTTCCGCTCGTCCCAGGCCGCGATAATGCTTCGCAGGGTCGTCAGGTGCCGACGCGACATTTCCGCCGGCCGCACGGGCGTTCCCGGCCGCGCTGCCTGATGCGAGGCTGATGCAAGGATATCGTTCATAGCAACCTCCATAGGTTTGAAGGTCCGGGGACCCTCGACCTGAAAGAGGCTGAATTCTGCAGGATACAAACCGCGTCGTAATTAAGCTCTCCCAAATAGTTCTCAAAACTTCCAAACGGGCTATAGATACGCCGCATGCAGGGATCGCGCTTTGCCTTCGGTCCGTTCGTGCTTGATTCCGGTGCGGGAACGCTGCTTCGCAACGATGTCCCCGTTGCCGTTGGCTACCGCGGGATAAAGCTGCTTGCTGCGCTCGTTGGACGGCCCGGCGAAATCCTTGAGAAGGCCGAGTTGATGGACGCGGCGTGGCCGGGCACGGCCGTCGAGGAAGGCAACCTCACGGTCCAGATCGCGCTGCTGCGGAAGCTGCTTGGCCCGGCTGCCGACGGCGGCGAATGGATCGCCACGGTTCCGCGCGTCGGTTACCGCTTCACGGGGGCCGTCGAACAGCTAGGTGGCGCGAAACGAAAACCTTTGCCGCTGCCCGGCAAGCCATCGATAGCCGTGCTGCCCTTCGTCAATGTCAGCAACGATCCCGAGCAGGAATCCTTCGCGGATGGGTTGACCGAAGACCTGATCACCGACCTCTCCAGGATCTCCGGCCTGTTCGTCATCGCACGCAATTCGGCTTTTGCCCATAAAGGAAAGGCGATGGACGTGCGCGATATCGCACAAGACCTTGGCGTGCACTACCTGCTGGAGGGGAGCGCACGACGCGCTGCGGGGCGCGTGCGCATCAACGTACAGCTGGTCGACACGGTGAGTGGCGACCATCTGTGGGCGGAACGCTTCGATCGCAGCCTGGAAGATATCTTTGCCGTTCAGGACGAGGTCACCGGCAAGATCGTGGAGGCGTTGCTCGGCAGGCTGCGCGCATCGCCGCCGCGCAATCGGCCCAAAAATCTCGAGGCTTACGATCTCTGCGTGCGGGCGCGCAAGCTGATGGATGATTCGCCGCAGACGGCGCGCGAAGCGCATCTGATGCTCACCCGCGCGATTTCGCTCGATCCGGAATATGCCGAAGCCTACCGCTGGCTCGCCATGAACCACTGGATGGGATGGGTGCATTCCGGCGGACCAACCGAAACGTCCCGTAGCGTTGCTTTGGAACTGGCGCGCAAAGCCGTGGCGATCGACCCCGACGATGCCGGCTGCCGTTGGGTTTTGGCTTACCTGCTTGCCTATGAGCGTAGCTTCGCCGAGGCGGATGCGGAATTCGCCAAGGCGATCGAGCTCGACCCGAACGAGGCCGATGCCTGGGCGGCATTATCCGACATCGCGGTCCTGGCCGGACGGGTCGAGGAGGGCCTTGAGCACATTCGCAAGGCGTTCCGGCTGAACCCGTTTCCGGCAAGTTGGTACTATCTGGCGCTCGGCCAGGCGCAATATGCGGCCGGCGAATACGAAGCCGCTGTCGAGACACTGCGCAGGGACGAGACTTATCGTACGAGCTCACGCCGTTTCCTGGCGGCAAGCCTTGCCCAATTGGGCCGGCTCGACGAGGCGCGCGCAGAGGCTGAACTGTTCCTCGTCGGCAACCCGCATTTCACCACCCGCCACTGGGCCACGACGGAGCCATTCCGCGACGCTGCGACGCTCGAGCATTTCGTTGATGGCTTCCGCAAGGCCGGTCTTCCGGAGTGACATCGCCGGCGTGACCTCCCAACGCTTTCGCACCGTTCGTACGACTATTCCTCAAAGCGACTCGTTGCGTCACGATCGCGCTCGTATCGTCTCGTGAGCGGAAACGGCGGCAACCAGGACTCGCGACGGATGATCCAGCTTTCGTAGGTTGGCATCAGTTGGTCAGGGGCGTCCAGGGATCCCAGGTTCACTTCGATTTCGTCTGCGGTGCGTCCGAAAACGGTCGAGCCGCAGCGGGGACAGAAAAACCGCCCGGCGTAGTCGCGCGTCTCGCCTTCGATCGTCACCGCATCTTGGGGGAACACTGCGGAAGCGTGAAAAAGCGCGCCATGATGCTTGCGGCAGTCAAGACAGTGACAAATGCCGACCCGGTATGGGAGTCCCGACGCCACAATTCGGACGTTGCCGCACAGGCAACCGCCAGTGAATCGGTCCATGCTGCATCTCCTCGAAAAATCAAGCGGTCGGAATGGCTACAACGAAGGGCACTGTGATTGCAATTGCCCGGCTGCGGGCGGGGGGATGCGTCGTCTTCGGTAGTGGGAGATAGGTCGCTCGCTGCAGCCGCATGCCGTTTGGGAGCGTCGGCTTTTCGGGACGAAGTGATCCTTTCGCTCTTGACAAATATACTCGTCAACGGCATTGACAGGAAAGCTTGTCAATGTGAGGGCTGCATGCTCGATATCGAAGTCATAGATCGGCCAAGCGCGGCCGCCGCCGCGTTGGAGCCCGTGCGGAGTCAACTCCTCTCAGAACTGCGGGAGCCCGCCTCGGCCGCCACCCTCGCCACACGCCTCGGTCTCAAGCGGCAGAAGATCAATTACCACCTGCATGCTCTGGAGGAGCACGGGCTTGTCCAAGTTGCAGATACGCGGAAGTGGGGTGGCCTGACGGAGCGGCTCATGGTGGCGAGCGCCACAAGCTATGTCGTCTCGACGAGCGCACTGGGTCCGGTCGGCGCCGATCCGGATCGCACCCCGGACCGCCTGTCGGCAAGCTACCTCATCGCGCTCGGCGCTCGGCTGGTGCGGGAGATCGGGGCCCTTCAGCGCGCCGCCTCGGATGCCGGCAAGCGCCTGGCGACCTTGGCGATCGACACCGAAATCCGCTTCCGCTCCGCCGCCGACCGCGCCTCGTTCACGCGTGAACTGACCGAGGCCATCACCACGCTGGCGGCACGCTATCACGACGAAACCGCGTCGCAGGGACGGTCCCATCGCCTTGTCGTGACGGCACATCCTTCACCAGCCAATCCGCAAGGAAAGGACGTTCAATGCCAGTAAAAAAAGACACGGCCGGCAATCGCTCGGTCGAGGCCGAAGTGGATGTCCCCGGTACTCCGGAGGACGTCTGGAATGCGATCGCAACGGGACCTGGAATATCTCAATGGTTCGTGCCGAGCGAACTGGAAGGCCGCATCGGAGGAACCGCCGTTTCGCATTTCGCCGCCGATGGAAGCATGGATGCGGTCGCCACCATCACAGCTTGGGAGCCGCCCAGGCGGTTTGTCGCAGAAGCACCGGGTGAGCCGGGAACGGTAGCGACGGAATGGATTGTCGAGGCAAAGTCCGGCGGGCTTTGCACCGTTCGCGTTGTCCATCGCTGGTTCGCGACTTCCGATGATTGGGATGATCAGTTCGAGGCCCACAGCTACGGATGGATCTCCTTCTTCCGCCTGCTCCGCCTCTACCTCACGCATTTTCCCGGGCAGCACAGCTCGGCTTTTCAGCTCTTGGTCCCGTCCTCTGAACCTTTAGCTGATGCATGGCGAAAGCTGGTTGAACCCTTGGGACTGGCGAATGCGACTGAACAACGGCGCGTGGCTTCGGACGCGCAGGCATTCGAGGGCGTTGTCGAACGAACAGGGCCGCAAGACCATCCCGAGCTGGTGGTGCGGCTGGACCAGCCCGCGCCGGGTTTAGCGCACCTCTTCGCCTTGGCGATGGGCGGGATGACTTACCTGTCTGTGCGGTTTTTCCTGTTTGGCGACGATGCAGCGAGCATTGCAAAACGGGAGGAGCCAAGGTGGCGAACTTGGCTCGAAAAACATTTCCCAACTTCCGCGGAGTAGGAGCCGGTTACGCAACCGTCTGGTCTACGCGCAATATAGGAGCGCGCGGTCTCAATCTCCCGTGCTCTCAATCTCTATTGCGGGGCGTTTTGCCTCGGGCAAGGGCTGAGCCTCGTGCTCGACCGCGGTTGCTCCCTGTAGTCGTCGAACTGACGCCGCCGCCAGCATCATCCCGGTCGCTCGTAGCGGGCATGGAGCTCCGTCTGGTCCAGCACGTGCCCTTTGATCGCGCGCTCGAACGTCTTCCAGTCGAGTCCAGGCTCCAGATCCATGGCGCGGTCAAGCGCGAAAAGCCGAATGCGGTAGCGATAGGTGCGGCCAACGGTGCCCGATGGCCCGTCATAGCCGATATTGCCCAGTCCGTTGCTGCCTTGCAGCACGTGCATCGGCTCCTCTGGCTCGCGTGCATGCTTGAAACCGCTGGGCAGATCTTCGGCGTCCGCCGGAATCTTATAGACGAGCCAATGGACCCACGGCTCGTGCGTGGCTGGCGTCACCCCCTCAAAAAGGAGCGCGAGCTCGCGCGTACCGTCCGGGAGACCACCCCAGCTGAAGGGTGGCGAGATATTGTAGCCGTCCTTGGTGAATTTCACCGGAACGGCCTCGTTCTCACCGAAGGCATCGCTCCATAGCCGCATGGTGGCAGCCTCCACTGTCTCCGGGTTTTCCGGTCCAACGCATTCTCAGCCACGCAAGTTCCGGTCTTCACCTCGCGCGCTGGCTTGTGTGCGGCGGGTGCTGCAGGTTCTTGTCCGAGCCGGGAGCTCGGAACCGCCATCGGCGACGGGCGTTTCGCCTGGAAAAGGCGGAGCTGCGCGGAACCTCGAACATGGCGCGAAAACCGGCAAGAGAGCAGATCGTGGCAGCGTTGCTCGACCGCTCGGGCCGCACTTACTGCTCGGAACTGGGAATCGATATCCAGAAAAACACGCCTTCACCGCTCTTCCGCTGGCTCTGCGCATCGCTTCTCTTCAGCGCCCGCATCAGCGTGAACCTTGCACTCAAGGCGGCGAAAGCTCTGTCCGATCAGGGCTGGACCACCCCGCGCAAAATGGCGGCGGCGACCTGGGCCGATCGGACGCGCGTGCTGAACCATGCAGGGTACGCCCGCTACGACGAGAGCACGTCGCGGATGCTAGGCGACACCGCGCACCTGCTTCTGAGCAAATACGGCGGCGACCTTCGGGCGTTGCGCGGGCTCGCGCGAAACGATCCGGCGACGGAGCAACAACTGCTGAAGGAATTCAAAGGCATCGGCGATGTTGGGGCCGACATCTTCTGCCGCGAGGTACAGGTCGCATGGCCCGAGCTTTATCCTTTTGCCGACACGAAGGCGCTTGCTGCAGCGGTGCAACTGGGATTGGGAAACGATGCTCGCGCTCTGGCGGGGCTGGTCGATCGGCGTGACTTCCCGCGTCTCTTGGCGGCACTGATCAGGACAAGCCTCGGCAGGGATTACGAGGGAGTGATCGAGGCCGCCTTGGCACGGCCGACGGCAGGGGTATGACCATGCCGACCGGGACCTGCGGATAGATGTTTGGTCAGGGCGTATACGCCTCAGAAGGGTGGTCGCTAGAGCAATTCCAGGAAAAGTGCGTAGCGGTTTTCCGTCCGGAATTGCGTAAAAACAAATACTTAGAGCGGTTCGGCGGTTCTATCAAAAGCTGAACCGCCCTAGACTCGCTATATCCCGCTTGCTCCTGCGTGCTGTTCGGCTTCGATGGAGGACAGCCAAACCCGTGCAACTGCGGCGATGACCGTGAGCGTCGCTTTTGTTCCGTTCGCCTCGCCCTTCTCAAAATCTCCCTCGGTTTGCGCCATGGCATTCGTCACATGCGCAAAGCACACGACGGGGTGGTGTGTTGCAGCGGCAAACGCGTACAAAGCCGCGGCTTCCATCTCGACGGCGAGGGCGCCCAGATCCCGCGCAGATGCGATCGCGGTCTCGGTTTCGCGATAAGGAGCATCGGTCGTCCAGGTTGAGCCCCGGCGGGCGACAATGCCGGAAAGCCGCGACAAAGCGTCTTCAATGCGAGCGATAAGCCTCGCGTCTGGCGCCTCGGCGAAGGTTGCCGGCGGCAGATAATGATAACTCGTCCCCTCGTCCCGGAGAGCGCGGTCGATCAGAACAAAGTATGGGGTGAGTCCGTTGTCGGTGATCTGGCCTGCGGAAGTGATGCTGACGAGCAGCCGGCAGCCGGCCGCAAAAAGCTGCTCGGCAACGAGCACCGCAAAGGAGGCGCCCACCGCGCAGCCGATGATGCCGACCTCTCCGACGCCGTTGAGATCGAAGGCAAGAAGCTCGGTGTGGTAACACGCCCACCCCTCGTGTGCGCGGCTCTGTCCTGCAAGTTTGAGGTGCCGCACCACGTCGCCGTCGGGATCGAGGACACACACCGGAGGGACGGCGGCGAGCGGCAGTTGCTTCTGCCGGCGCGCCTCGCGCAACAGCGCCTCCGGCCGGAACACGGAAGGAGAAGCATGATCCTTGTGGTTCACGATCAGCCATGCGGCCTTCTGATCCATCGGATTCCCCCAGTGTTCTGCTTCAGGCGGCCGTTTCGACAGGCAGGCCGGCGGCTTTCCATTCGGGATAGCCGTCCTCGAGCCGACGGACGAGATAGCCCCGCTCTCGCAAGGCGGCGACCGCTTCGAACGACAGGACGCAATAGGGGCCGCGGCAATA
The DNA here is from genome assembly GCF_055811385.1 of Mesorhizobium sp. WSM4849. Lineage (NCBI taxonomy): Bacteria > Pseudomonadati > Pseudomonadota > Alphaproteobacteria > Hyphomicrobiales > Phyllobacteriaceae > Mesorhizobium > Mesorhizobium sp. WSM4849. Next base: position 888 of record NZ_JBVVPW010000017.1, on the reverse strand, counting down.
GGCGATCACTTCCCGATCCGCAGGTAGCTCGCCCAAGCGACGCTCCAGCTCGGCCAGCGGGATGTTGAGTGCGCCTGGAAGATGTCCGACCGCAAACTCGTCCTCTGGCCGCACGTCGAGAACCGTGACCATGCCGTCATGCAGCCTCGAGACGAGGTCGTCTCGCGACACCGGTTCCATCGCATCGCGAGCGCGGAAGTAGTCGGCCATGACGCGGCCGATTTCGGCCATATTTCGCTCGCCGACGCGGCCGAGCGCCTTGATCAGCGCCACCACCTCGACATCGCCGGCGAGGCTATAGAGCACGTGCTTGCCGCGGCGCTCCGTCTCGACGAGGCGCGCCCGCCGCAGGATCTGCAGGTGGCGCGACGTGTTGGCGAAACTCAGATGGGCTCGCGCGGAGAGGTCCTCGACACTGCGCACCCCTTGCGCCAGGTGCTCCAGAAGCTCGAGCCGATGCGAATGGCCAAGTGCCTGAGCCACTTCGGCAAGGCTCGCGTAGATCGCCTGTTTCGGTCCGGTGCTTGACACGGCTTCTCCTCAGTGAAACATTCAGCGGAATGATTGAATGTTTCTAGCCCTTTGCAACGAGGAGCGCAAGACCATGATCCTTCGCCAGTTCCTTCACACCGATCCGGTCGGCGTCTCCTACCTGTTCGGTTGCGGCGGCAAAGCAGCCGCCGCCGTCGTCGATCCGGCCGGCGACATCGAGTTCTACCTGAGTGCCGCCGAAGACGCTGGCATGCGCATCCATTTCGTCGTCGACACGCATGTTCATGCCGACCATCTCTCTGCCGGTCGCGGGGGGGGGGGGGGGGGGGGGGCCGCCCCCCCGGCGGGGGGGGGGGGGGGGGGGGGGGGGGGGGGGGGGGGGGGGGGGGGGGGGGG